>NZ_JH636435.1:1483769-1831213 GCF_000255655.1 Schlesneria paludicola DSM 18645
TAAATACTAAAATTGCGATACCCGGGGAGCATTCAAGAGGTCAGTACGTCTGTATGCTACGTAAGCTCAGTGAGAATAGACGACATTAAGACACTTCAACAAAACCTTACTGCTCGTTTGATTCTCTTCCAACAGATCACAGCACGGACGAGTTGGAGAAATGCGGTATGAATATCGGATCTTTTCTCGTTACTTACTCGCAACCTCCGCCATTGAAACAGCCCTTCAAAGCAGGCCCCAACGACGCAGCGGAATTCCCCCAGCACACTATCATGAGTCGAACTTCGCTTGGCGATGGGAAAAACAAATGGGCCTGTCCCCTCTCTGGCCCGTCAACGGTGACCCCATCTCGGAGCAAGCCATCGCCCGAACCACTGATCCTTAGGAGTGAACCGCGGCAATCATCGCCGCGAACAGCCCGTTCCAGGTGTACTCTGTCGCTTCGACGGCGATCGGCAGGCCAACTTCCTTCGCAGCCGCGGTCGTCACCGGACTGATACTGACAAGTCTCGTCCGTGTTCCAATGTGATGGCGTGCCGCGTCCGTAACCAACCGGGCCAGATTCCGTGCGATCGAGGGACTAGACAGTGCAATCCAATCGAGCTGCCCCGCTTCGAGCTCGTGTAAAGCTGCCGCGGGAAGTTCATGTACGTCACGGTTCTGATAGACAACCAGCTCTTCAACCCGAGCTCCAGCAGCCACGAGCGCCGTGGATAGAACGTCGCGCCCACGACTCGCCCGAGCCCACAGGACTCGCTTGCCCGCAACATGCGGACGCAAAACCTCGGCCAGCGCTTCCGCCCGAAATTCGGGTGGAACGAGATCCGCCCGCAACGCAAATTTCTCAAGTGCCTGCGCCGTACCTGGACCAATCACAGCCAGCCGCGCGGCGGCCAGTGCCCGAACATCGCGTCCCGTCTGCCATAACCGCCCCAACAATCCTTCGACACCATTGACGCTGGAAAACACGATCCAGTCGAACTCTCCTAATCGCGGCAGAACCGCATCAACGTCCTGCCAATCGTCTGGCGGAGCAATTTCGATCGTCGGCAAAAAGACGGGCAATGCCCCTAATTCCACTGCACGCAATCCAATTTCGGTGGCTTGATCGGCAGGTCGCGCGATGCCGATCGACTGACCGAACAACGGCCGATCTTCAAACCAATGCGCCTGCTCGCGCACTCGGACGCACTCGCCAATAATGACCAGCGACGGCGCGTGCAGGTCGGCGGCCTTCGCCAACCCCGCGATCTCGGCCAAGGTACCGGTCACGGTCCGCTGCCGCGGCTGTGTGGCGCGACTGACAACACAGACGGGCGTACTGGTGGGCTTACCGGCATCAGCCAGCGACTGCACAATCGTCGGTAGCCGATGTAGCCCCATATAGAATACGAGCGTTCCCGGAAATGCGGCCAAAGCCCGATAATCAAGCGAACTCTGCTTCGTCGGATCTTCATGACCCGTGATAAACGCCACCGCGGACGCGTGATCGCGGTGCGTCAGCGAGATTCCGGTGTAAACGGCTGCAGCCGTTGCGGCAGTAATTCCAGGCACGACTTCAAAGGGAATTCCCGCCGCGGCGAGCGCCGCCGCCTCTTCCGAACCACGCCCGAAGATGAACGGATCACCACCCTTTAATCGTACCACCGTCTTACCCGACAACGCGGCCTCAACCAGCCGTTGATTGATCTCTTCCTGCTGGATGACTCGCCCCTGTGGCCCTTCGGCGCGACATGTTCGTTCCGCGCGTGCATGGGTATGACGCAGAAGCAACGGGTTGACCAGACCGTCATAGAGCACGATATCGGCACGCGACAGGCATTCGGCACCGCGTAGCGTCAACAATCCTGGATCACCCGGCCCGGCTCCCACAAGATAAACAGTTCCAGGCATCGGCAATTTTGGCGGAAGATCGGACATGAGTAATCATCATTCGCGGGCAACGCCCGCTTCTCTCAAGGGACCAGCGAACCCGGACCAGCATTCTCATGTCCAGCCTGAATCGCTCGCTGTAAAACAGTTCGTCTCATTGGGCGGAGGATGGCACACGTCGGCCAGACTCGCAAGTGGTCCTGATCTCAAGCCGACGAATCACGAGAGAAAGTGGGAACAGATGATGTCGAGAAGTGTTCGACGAAACCTGTTCCAACACAGCAACGAACGCAAACTGGTTGACGGAATAGAGTTCGATCTCTATAACCGCCGGGCTCTGCCCTCGACATGCTGTCGAGCTGGTTTTTGATGGAAAGTTCGGTCCAATCCCTTTGTATAGGATTGCCCTGTCATGCTTCAGGTAAAATTGCCCGATGGTTCCGTCGTGGAACATCCCGATCACGCAACGGCGTTCGACGTCGCCGCGAAGATCAGCCCTCGTCTTGCCTCAGCAGCCATCGGCGCGGTGGTCGCCGGCACCGTCACCGACGTGATGCGTCCGCTTGCCGAAGCAACGACCGAACGTCCGGTTCCGGTTCAACTGCTGACCGAGAAAGACGCGGCATCGCTGGCGATCCTGCGGCATTCCTGTGCGCACGTCATGGCGCGCGCCGTCATGCGTTTGTGGCCGGATGTCGAGCTGGCCTTTGGTCCCACAACCGGACAGGGCTTCTACTACGATATTTCCTGCTCGCATACGATCAGCGAAGACGATTTCCCGCGCATTGAAGCGGAAATGCAAAAGATCGTCGATCAGGGCGAACCGTTCGAGCGATTCATCTGCGACCGCGAGGAAGCATTGAAACTCGTCGACGGATTGTCACAGACGCTGAAAGTCGAACATATCAACACCGGTCTGGCGACCCATCCCACCGTCAGCTTCTATCGACAGGGGGAATTCGTCGATCTTTGCCGCGGTCCACATATCCCCGATGCCAAACGTATCAAGGCGTTCAAACTGCTGTCCGTCGCAGGTGCGTACTGGAAGGGCGACGCCAGCGGCAAGCAACTCCAACGCCTGTATGGAACCGCCTGGTTTTCCACCAAGGACCTTGATGCGTATCTCGATCAGGTCAACGAAGCCAAACGGCGCGACCATCGCGTGCTCGGAAAACAGTTGAATCTGTTCGCGATCAGCCAGGACGTGGGGCAGGGGCTCTGCCTGTGGCTTCCCAAGGGTGCAACTATCCGCGCCACGCTCGAAGACTTCATCAAGCGCGAACTGATTGCCCGCGGGTATCAACCCGTCTATTCGCCACACATTGGTCGCGTGGATCTGTACGAAACCAGCGGACATTTTCCCTACTACCGCGAATCCCAATTCGCACCGATCTTCGGCCACGACGCAGGAGCTCTCGTCGATTATTGGGTCCGTCGCCTGGACAGCCAGATCACGGATAACACTCCGTTCTCGGCGGACGACGAACGTAAGCTGGCTGATTCCGCCCGCCTGATGGGTGCCGATCTCTCGGGTTACCCCACTGGGTCAACACCGCAAGCGCGGAAAGACTACTTGCGCGTCTGGGAAAAACAGCAAGAGCGTTATCTCTTGAAGCCCATGAACTGCCCGCACCATGTTCAGATCTACAAGGCACAGCAGCGCAGTTACCGCGATCTGCCCGTTCGACTGGCAGAATTCGGCACTGTCTACCGGCACGAACAGTCGGGAGAACTGAACGGCATGCTGCGTGTCCGCGGGCTGACCCAGGACGACGCGCACCTGTTCGTCACACCCGAACAAGTTGTCGAAGAATTCAAGTCGACGCTCGAACTGGTGAAGTTCGTGCTGGCCAGCGTGGGACTGAACGACTACCGCGTGCAATTGTCCTGCCGCGATTCGAAAAACAAATCGAAGTACGTCGGCACGGATGAAGGCTGGGAGAACGCTCAGAACGCACTGCGTCAGGTGCTGACCGAGCTGCAGATGCCATTCATCGAACGCGAAGGCGAGGCCGCGTTCTACGGCCCCAAAACGGACTTCATGGTTCGTGACTGCATCGGACGCGAGTGGCAACTGGGAACTGTTCAGCTCGACTTCAATCTGCCCGAGCGATTCCAATTGGAATATGTCGGTGCCGATAACCAGACTCACCGTCCAGTAATGATCCATCGTGCGCCGTTCGGATCGATGGAACGGTTCACGGGAATGCTGATTGAGCATTTTGCCGGTGCGTTCCCGCTCTGGCTGGCTCCGGAACAGATCCGCGTGATGTCGATCAGCGACAAGTTCGAAGACTATGCTCGTACGGTCGAAAGCCGATTCCGTGCGGCCGGATTCCGCGTGACCAGTGACCTGCGCGGGGCCAAGATCAACGCCAAAGTCCGCGACGCTCAAGTTGAACTAATCCCCTACATGCTGATCGTCGGAGGCCGCGACGTCGAGAACGGCACCGTCTCGGTCCGAGACCGCATCGACGGGGACCTCGGCGCGATGCCCCTGGAAGCCGCCCTGGAAAAGCTCCAGCAGGAAGTCGCCGAACGCCGTATTCGCCAGGTCAGCGAAAAGAAGTTTCAGCAATTCGACGACGCAGGCGAAGCGGCAAACGAGTACTGATTGAATTCGTAGCCCCGACAATGACCGCAACCCCATTGAACGAAAAGGGAAGGGAACTGGCTTGACCAGTTGTCCGCCCCTCTCTGTCCATGGGGTTGCGTTCATTTCGGCGCGGCGAGTCGCGCAGGCCGCACCGATCGCGATGTCGTTGTGCCGTCAGGCCTTTTCGCGCTGGGCGACCCAGTCGCGGCCTTGCCCCTTACCGTTCGCACGCTCACCTTCAAATTTCCCTTTGATCGAGTCACCCTCAAGTTTTCCCGAGAACTTCGTGACGACCTTCTGACCATTTCGTTCCCGCGTTACCGAAAAGGAAATCTCGCCGTCTTTGTACGTTGCATTTTCGATGTCAATTTCTTTTCCCTCGGCACCGGGCACGGTTCCCGTCAGCTTGCCCCCGTCCAGTTTCAGCTTCACTGACTGCTCACGTGTTTTGTTATTCTTGGGATTCGTGACGGACCACTTCCAAGTCCCCGTCGGGTCGGCATCCGCCGCAAACAAGGATCCCGTCATTCCAAACAAGACCAAGCTGAAAACTAAAAATTCACGTCGCTTCATGCCTGCTTCCTTCATGATCAAAAGAGACATACCGATTGCTGTCACTCAACGCTCAATGGTGACAAAGTTGGAAATCGAATAGTGAAATGCTTGAGCAATTCTTGTCGCCCCCGTTTCGATCAAAACAGGCACTTAACAAGTCGATTGTCCAGGCGATTGAAGCCAGGGACGTCGAAATTGGAGCCGTCACTTCAAAACTGCGAGGCGACTGTCGAACTCGCACTCTGATGGATCGAGAAGACTCGTAATCCCAGACGAGAACGAACCACGAAACAAATCGTGCGGTCTCTGCCGTGCGATGTGTGCCTCCGGGATGAACCGGTCAGCGTTTCGCCGCGACTCCATGAAATAGAAATGCTGAAAGAACATAACCATCACTCACGTAGTCGGCATTTAACATGATGAAGATTCAACATTCCGTCAACGTATTGGCTCGCAATTCAGATTCTTTTAACGTCATGTGCCTGCTTCAAACATCACACATCAGCACACGTTTAAAGGCAGATTCTGCTTGAAATCAAAGGCATGGCCGACGATTTTAGCTCATCCACAATCGAAGCACTCGGGTTCGTCACATGAATAAACGATCAAATTTTGATGTGTGACACTTGACGTTTGGATACCGCTGGCAGACAATCAACATGCACCACAAAGGTGATATAAACGAGCATTCGCTCAACAAATTCCCAATCGCATCGCAATGCTGACTGGCGATAATCCAGAGGTGTTTGCAGGGACCTTGGAGGTCTCCGTGAATCGCTCATTCTTCTTGATCCGCGAACAGATCGCGAATCCCCTCCCTCGGCAGTGCCATCTTATCGAGTTGCCGCCCTCATGCTGTGCGGGCCCCGGCAAGTGTTGCTCAGGACCGCTTGATCCGCCTCCGAAGAAACGTCGCCGGCCTCAACGCGCTTGACGTCGGCCTTAGTCCATTCGAGCACGACCTGGCTCGGTTCTGACCGTCGTCACCCATTTGATCCAAGATCAATCGAGTGCGATCGGCATCCGCAGCGCCACCTCGAATCAGCCATTCGCAATCATGCCTAGCGGCTCGAACGATTCAGCCGCTGATCGATTTCCTGTTCGGATGAATTATCCCCAAAGGAGAAGTCCGTGAATTCTCAATCGTCTCGTGCTTACCGTTTTCGTCGTGGCTTTACCTTGATTGAACTACTGGTCGTGATTGCGATCATTGCCGTTCTGATCGCCTTGCTGTTGCCCGCGGTGCAACAAGCACGCGAAGCCGCTCGTAGGACCCAATGCAAGAACAATATGAAGCAATTGGGTCTGGCGCTTCACAACTATCTTGATGTTCACGGCACGTTTCCCATTCAGTACCGACTGAACAATCTGCCGGGTGTTCTGAATCAGGTGAGCTGGATTCACAACATCCTTCCGATGATTGATCAGGGAAACATCTACAACAGTTGGGATAGTAATTACACCTGGAACACCGGTGCGAATGGCGTTCAGGCCGATCCACGGATTGGGGCAGGTGGGGTCGCGGCCCCGGCGCAGGGAAGTAATGCATGGTTACTCGGGCGAGGGCTTCCCGCTTTGATCTGCCCCAGTGAGACATCTCCGGCAGTTGGCGGAGTCTCTCCAGGTTCACGCATCATCAACTTCAACGTTGCCGCCACGAATGACATGAAGATTGGGATCACGAACTACCAGGGAGTTTTGGGTTCAAGCTGGGTCAGCGGAACGATCCAGGTCACGTCTGGTGTCTGGGGCACGAGCCGATTCTGCGGACCCTATGACACACTTTCGGCAACCATTCAAGCCCAGTACCCCTTCCGTTGCCCGTCAGGATTCATGGGACGCGGAAATGACGGCCAGGGAATTCCAACGCGAATTCGCGACATCACCGATGGCGCTTCGAACTCTCTGATGCTGGGCGAGACTTCGTTCAATCAGAATGCCCTCTCGGCATGGTTCTGGTTCAACGGAGTTCTCGCCACGACCGCATTCCAACTCAATCGCCCTGCGGAATGCGCTGCGGGCCTGGGACTGCCGCTTGCCCAAGGCTGGAATGCCTGTTGGTCCGACTGGCCAAACCAGCAGGGATTCAGCAGTCAGCATGTCGGTGGAGCGCATTTCTCGTTGTGCGATGGAAGTTCCCGCTTCATTTCGCAGAACATCGATTTGGGCCTGTATCGAAGCCTCGGAACGATCCAGGGAGGGGAAGTCATTGGTGAGTTCTGATCAACAACCAGCCCCCGATCTCGAATCGAACAGATGCGACTTTGTGTCTGGTTCCGGGTTGCTTCAGGATCATTTATCGAGGCCTAAAACCGTGTTGCGAATCACACTCTTGCTGGTCGTTTCAGGAATCGTTTCCGCGGGATGCTCGTCGAAGAACGCACCAAAAATCGCCCCTGTGGATGGAGTCGTGATGTTCAAGGGCCAGCCTGTTCCGCATGCAAAGGTCCTCTTCCTTCCCCAGAAGGTTGCAAACGGACAGACTTGCATCGGACAGACGGACGCCGAGGGACGATTCTCCAAGATTGTGATGGCTAAGACGGGCGCGACAGGAGCGGTGCTCGGAACGTATTCCGTGAGTATTACGGAAGGATGGCCCCCGAATACGCCGATCCCCGTCGACGATCTGGGGCAAGAAAAGTCGCCTCCACGCGGCAAGTGGCCTCAAAAATATCGAGATTCAGCTAGTTCCTCACTTCAAGCCGAAGTCGTGGCCGGCAAAGCCAACCACTTCGAGTTTGATCTGACCAAATAGTCTGTACTCAAGACAACCACGCGCCATTCGTGCGAAGCGCCGCTGGTGACGCCTCGGGCCCGCATTGGCAGGTTGTCGACGTTGTCGCGCGCTGATGGCCGATGCTCGCGAATGCTTCCTGCTCAAGACGCGTGTCCCGAAAGTCGAATCGGATCGCCCAACAAACCAACTCCATGCAACTGAGAAAACCTTTCCCCATGCGAAACATTCTTTGCATCGCGCTCAATCTGTTGTTGTGGTCCGCCGTACCTCTGGCCGCGGCAGATCATCCCAATGTGGTTCTTGTGATTACGGACGATCAGGGCTATGGCGACCTGAGCTGCCACGGTAATCCCATCCTGAAGACACCGAAGATTGACGCACTCTACCAGGACTCGGTACGTCTGGCAGATTATCACGTGGCCCCGACATGCTCGCCAACGCGCGGTGCACTGCTCACCGGCCATTGGACCAATCGGACAGGAGTTTGGCACACGATACTCGGACGATCCCTACTGAAAGAAAACCAAATCACGATGGGGCAGGTCTTCAAGGATGCGGGATACGCGACCGGAATGTTTGGAAAGTGGCATTTGGGCGACAACTATCCCTTCCGCCCGGAAGATCGGGGCTACACCGAAGTCCTGCGGCATGGCGGGGGCGGCGTCGGACAGATCTCGGATGTTTGGGACAACGCCTATTTTGGCGGATCGTACTTTCATAACTCGAAACTCAAACAAGTCGATGGGTTTTGTACCGACGTTTTCTTCGACGCAGCACGCCAGTTCATCAAGACACAAAAGACCGCGGGACGTCCATTCCTGGCATACATTTCCACGAACGCCCCGCATAGCCCCATGCACGCCCCACCGGAAAGCAGCGCCCCGTATCAGCAACTGCCGGTCGACTTGGCCAACTTCTTCGGGATGATTGGCAACATTGATGACAATGTCGGTCGTCTTCGCGCATTTCTGATCGACGAAGGACTCGCCGACAACACCATCTTCATCTTCACGACGGACAATGGAACCGCGTTAGGTGAAATTGTGCACAATGCAGGCATGCGTGGCAAAAAAGGCAGCGAATATGACGGTGGCCATCGCGTTCCGTTCTTCATTCATTGGCCAGCTGGTGGGTTGACCGGCGGGCGCGATGTCAAACCGATCACGGCCCATGTCGATATTCTGCCAACGCTGATTGATTTATGCCGAATTTCACCGACGGAATCCGTCCAATTCGATGGACGCAGTTTAAAGCCACTGTTTTCAGGCCAAGCCAGTGATTGGCCCGACCGGATTCTGGTAACGGATTCGCAGCGCGTCAAAGATCCAATCAAGTGGAAGCAGACTGCCGTCATGACCAGCCGGTGGCGCCTGATCAATGGACAGGAACTCTACGACGTCTCCACCGATCCGAAACAACAGCAGAACATCGTCAGCCAGCATCCTGAAGTCGTCGCGACACTCACGAAATTCTATGACGCCTGGTGGGCAGAACTCGAACCGTCATTCCACGAAGACGCCGCAATCTATCTGGGCCATCCCGCCGAAAATCCAACAAGCCTGACGTCACACGACTGGATCACAAGCGGCTCGACACCCTGGAATCAGAATGACGCGCGGCGGGCGCTTGCCGGCGCGGAAAACACCGGGTACTGGAATGTGAAAATCTTCGAAGATGGTGATTATGAGTTTCGGTTGCGACGATGGCCCGATCCCGTTGATGTGGCCCTGGATGCTCCACTTCCGCCGGGTGCACCCGTCCCGGGAGGCACCGCTTTTCGAGTCACGCCGGGAAAGGCCGTCCCCATCGTCCATTCGACGATCGAAGTTGGAGGCCAACGCGCGGAAACAAAGGTCGATCCGGGAGCGAAAGATGTTATTTTCCGGCTTCCACTCAAAGCCGGTCTGACCCGTTTGTCGGCTCGATTTCAAACCGCAAAAGGCCAAGAAATCGGTGCCTATTATGCCTATGTTAAGAAAGTCTCATTGCCCGAAAAGACAACGCCGTGAGGGATTTTTTTGCTCATGAAATGTGATCCAACCGTGGTATATCCTGCGGGCCAAAAGGCCCAGCCATTCCACCTGCCCAGCCCAAACGAGGCCGCAGGACTCCAACGGGCTGAGGCAAGCCCCCCGAACTTCCTTAAGGCCTCTAAGGCCGACCATGCACTTGCGCCGAATCCGCATCCCTTTCGAATGGCTGGCCATACAGGCCTTCGCGTCATTTCCGAGACCGAATCCCGGGCTGTCGGCTACCGATGGCAGCCTTTGACCCGGGCTGATGGAATGAACGCCCCTGCGGGACTCAAGAGAGCACCCCGCAAAAGCCTGTTTCTAAACGTTGAAAATCCTTCACGGCGTTGCCTGATAAAGAATGATGATCACGCGCACTCGACGTCGTTGCGAGGGACCTGCCGACATCAATGGACAAAGGATGCAATGACGTATGAACCGACAGTTCTTCTTACCGTTCAGCAGCGTCGTTGTCGCCCTGATCCAACTGGCAGCGGTTCCGGTCGTGGCCGATGATCGAGCCGACGTGGTCCGGCCAAACATTGTTTTCCTCATGACCGACGATCAGGCGGCAGGTGCTGTCGGTTGCTACGGAAACCGCGAAATCATCACGCCTCACCTGGACAATCTCGCGCGGGACGGAGTGCGCTTCAGCAATCACTATGCGACGACCTCGATCTGCACGGCAAGTCGCTGTTCTGTGCTGACAGGTTTGTACGAATACCGCCATGGCTGCAATTTCGATCACGGGGATTTGAGACGCCAGTTCTTTGCCGCGTCGTATCCTGCGAAACTGCGAGCGTCTGGATATTACACGGGCTTCGCAGGGAAAATCGGATTTGAGCTGAAAGGCGAACCGTTTGCGGCCCTTCAGCAGGAGTTTGATGAATGGGCAGCAGGTCCAGGCCAAACAGAATATGAGACGATCAAAAATCAGAGTCTCGCGAAGTACGCCTCGCAGTACCCACACTGCACGCGTGCCTACGCCGCATGGGCAAAAGATTTCTTGAAGGCGGCGAAACAAACGGGCCGCCCGTTCTGCATGAATATCAGCTTCAAGGCTCCACATCTGCCGTTCCGACCCGACCCGATCGATTCCCAACTGTACGAGCACAAAACAAAATTCGCCCGACATCCTAACGATGGCGTCGAAAATGGACGACACCTTTCGCCTCAGGCCCTCACCAGCCGGGCAGCCAAAGAATATCGTCAATGGATCACAAACTTCGATGAGACATGCAAATCGTATTATGCTTTAATCAGCGGGGTCGATGCGGCAGTCGGAATGATCCGCGAGGCACTGGAGCAGGAGGGTTTCGCTGAAAACACCGTCATCATTTTTACATCAGACAATGGTTACAACTGCGGTGCCCATGGATTCGGAGACAAAGTTCTCCCGTATGAAGAAGCCTCCAGGATCCCTTTAATCATCTACGATCCCCGGCGTCCGAAATTGCAAACAAATCACGTTTGTGCGGCACTCACAGCCAACGTCGATATGGCACCGACGATCCTCGCTCTGGCTCATGTTCCTTCCCCATCGGACATCGATGGGATAAACCTGGCACCGCTCTTAGGGAATCCCGACGGCAATGTGCGTGACGTCTTGCCTCTTTTTAGCTTCTGGGGCATTCCTTCGGCGCAATCAATGGCCATCGTCACACCCGAGTGGAAGTACATCTATTGGTACTACGGCGACCAAATGCAACCGACGGAAGAACTGTTCCATCTGACCCACGATCGATTGGAAATGGCGAACCTGGCGTCATCACCACAACACACAAACTTACGAACTTCTCTTCGCTTGGCCTACGACGCCGAGTTGGTGGCCCTTCGCACCAAAGTCGTTCCCGATCACGGATATCCCAAATACGGCAAACTCTTCGACCGAGCGATTCCATGGGAGCAAAAGGCGGACTTGCTCAAACCCAAATGAAACTTGATCACGGCCCACCCGAGCCGTGATCAAGTTGAGAGTGTGCTGTGCAGTTGCCGGACATTTCGACAGTCGGTCCACAGTCTTCGTTCTCGAATCGACTTCAGAGCGAAGTTTCTGGACTTGGCATCGAAGGCGGTCCATCCGTCGCCAGGCCACGAATATTCGTGACTTGCTGTTCAGCCTCTTGCCTCAGTTTTTGAATCAACCCGTGTGACACTTTGAACGGCAATTCCGAGAGTGCCGCCAAAATTAAGTTGACCTCATTCAGCGTCAACTGAAAGTTCAGCTTCAAATCGTCTAATCCTTCCATCGCCATTCCTACTCTATCGCGTGATGGATCACGGATGACCTGTGTTTCGACTCAAACCTCACGTCGTTCACAAACGGGTCGTTGAAATGACGGGGGCTGGCTCCGCATCGGTTCACAATTGCCGGGACACCGTCAAGATCAGGGCATCCGTCCCCGTATTTCAACGCTCCCCTCGATCATTGAGCAATGATTCCGCTCTTCTTCAGTGCGGCAACCAAATCACTAATCGTATACGCACTCGTACCCGTATTTCCCGTGAACGTCGAACCACTCAATACGGCGGTGCCGGTGCCGGCGCTAAATCCGGTTGTCGTTCCCGTGGTGGAGTATTGGGTTGTCGGCGTGGCACCCCAGAATCCGAGCTTCTGACTGCTGGAAGCCCCGACTTTCGTTCCGGCGCCGGTCCCCAGCGAGATGTCGACGGTGTCGCCCAGAATCAAATTGCTCACGACTCCGGACGGGATGGTGGTCGTTCCAATGAGCAGGTTGCCACTCATGTAACTGGGTGCGTTTCCTTCAAAATACAGGTTGTAATTTGTCCCCGCCCCGACGTTCCGGTTGACGAGACTTCGAAACGCGTAATTGTTCGTGCCACCTGCGAGATTCGCGCAATAAAATCCATGCAGATTGGAGATCGTCACTCCGTTTGTCGTCCAATCGTCCGCGCGGTACGTATACGCATTGTTGGCAGTGGAACCTCCCGATGTCATTGCCCCACCTCCGTTCATGCAGATCGGATTCGTCACATCCGTTCCGAAGGAGGGTTGAAAGAACAACCCTCGTGCCGTGATTCCGCCTGAATAGGTTCCCGCGACGTACACACCCATCGTGGGATTGGCGGACACTCCAACGCCGAGATTCTTCACATTACTGATCGACTGTGCATTCCCATTCATGGTGTTGCCGAGTGTCAGCGACGATACGCTGAATCCATTACAATTCAAATTCCCGCCGAGCTGCGGCGCTGTATCTTGTCGAACACTCATCAGAACTGGCGACCACACCGCCGCGCCGACCGCGGAACTCTGGCACACCCAAAGCTGCGGCGACGTCGGATTTGTCTTCAATCACATCGACATCGGATAGTAGTAATTCGGAGAGCTACTATCGTCCGATACGCCGGGGGACGCAGAACTACTCACGTTGCTTTTGGGGTTCCATGTGACCAGGCTCTTGAGGTCATCATTAATCGCCTTGCCTCCATCACCCGTCGGGTCGGGCGACAGGACGGACAATCCCATATAGTTCACAAGTGACGTCATACAGAATCCTTTCGAGATAGTGTCAACCAAACCAGATCGGGAACACGCTTCTTCGGTCTTCTACTTCGTTCGGGGCCAGCGCTTCGACGGTGCATGCACTCGTAGCCGTTCTCACGTTGAGGATCGATTCCTTTTCATCGCCGCAGACGCGTCACACCGCCTCGGACTGTCGCCTCGTAACCGTTCACAGCCCGGGGACTGGCTCATTTTCCCGCGGTAAAAGGAAGGCTTACCTTCGTCGATGTACTGTGGATTTCAATTGAACCGGAAAAATGTGCCTGTCCCCCTCTCTTCGGACTGTGAACGATTGCTATCGCAACCAAACGACACTTCGCGATGAGAACGGAGCTGTTCCTCTCTCTCACTGCCGCGAACGGTTAATCGCGTAGGTGCAACGACTGTTGGACATGATTGTTCGAGTCAAATGGTTTAAGAAACTGTTCCTGGTGCGGAAGGCCGCCCCATTTTGTCAGGTAATAGTCGCGGTTCTTGGCGACGAAGCCGTGCAGCGCTTGTGTCGCGTCCGGTGTCAGGCGTGATTTCGTGTTCGATCGACCACATGACACGACGCCGTCATTGGTGGGGCAGACAATCTCGATCCCCGCCAATTCCAGCCGACGCGCATGGTCGTTGTCTTCGAAATAGGCGGGAAAGAATGCTTCATCGAAGTCGCCGATCGTCTGCCAGACCTCTTCGCGCATCATGAATGCTTCATAGGCATGACTGCCATCGATCGTAACGGCGAGACCATCACACGTGACGAGCCGTTCCAGACAGTTCCGGCCAAGTTCAATATCGTCATTCAAAATGACAATCGGGTAAGGAGCCGCAAACCGATGAAGCAGATTCCAGCTTCGAGACACCCCCAGGTTTCTTTGAGGACGGAAGATCGAAACTTGCGGATGGTCGTAGTGAAAACGGGCAGGGCCGTCGCCGTTGTCAATGACATACACAACCTGTGGCAAGGCCGTATTACGAAAGACGGAATCGATCAGATTCGCACACAGGTCGTAACAGTTGTAGGTGGGAATGCCGACAAAAAACGGTTCGAGATCCCGCCGTTCCGTGCATCGCGTGGTCGGATTGAGAATGTCGAGCGGTTGGTCGGGAATCAGTTCGACCTCGCATCGCTCGTCACTAAGCCACCGTCCGACAAACTTCTCGCCGCGCCACACCGCATGAAACGTAGGCCCCCCATGATCGCCCCAGACCGTCAGCAGCGCTGTTGTTGCCGTCTCTTCCACATTCCAGACACGCTCGCGATCCGCTTGCCCCTCTTCAATCCGAAAGTTTCCTCCTAACGGATTCGAAGTGAGCGTCATCCAGCGTTCATCCAGTCCGACGCGACGATACAGCCACCGCCGTTCGGGCACGACCTTCCTCAAATCGTCGGCCGAAATCGAATCCTCACGTTTCGAGCGTTGCAGACGTGCTGGTAATCGGCTTGCCACTTCATCAATCAACTGCGAGGACAACGTCGACGCGTCGTAGGTCGTGAAGTCGTACCGCGCCAGTAACCTCAAACCGCGCTCGTGATCGCCGCGAAGATGTTGGAGGTGGCTGCTGGGGATGAGGTGCCGGGTCGCAACCAATTCCTCGCTGGCCGCACCTTGTCGCCGTCGAAATGGGAAATAGTGAACGGGGTGCATCTGCCGCCAGACGCAGATCATTGGCGTCGTCGTGGTGGCGGCGACTTTCTGAGGGCCGCTATCGATTCCAATAAACAGCGTGCTTGCTTCGATCAATTGCGCGATCGTGGCGGCGTCGCCTGTCCCCAAACCCTGCCAGATTGGATGTCGTGACGTCGGACAATGAATCGAAGCATCGTCAGGCAAGGGTGATCGGTGGTCCCAGTCCAAGATCACAGGAACGTAGCCCAGCGCCACGACCTTGGCACAAAGTCGCGCGGCAACATCGTGCGTCAGATTCTTCTGGTCAGGAGAGGAATTCCCCTGGTAATGCAGAACGACAACGGGAAATCGCCCACCCTCAAGCCGGCCACCCGCGATCCCTTGCAGGTATTCTTCAACCTGCTTCGACGTGTTGCTCTTACCCGGAAATGAATAACCGCAGAGATCCGGTTCTGGTTCGATTCCAAAAATTCGCCGCAAACATTGCTCTGCTTTCGTTGCGGGAACGGCATCGCTTTCAACGGAATCGGCTTCCCACCAGTCGAGCACGTACTGTTCGTCGTAGTGCGGCTTTCGATCTTCATCACGTGCAATCACACGCACGCGTTCGAATCCCTGAAAGAGACTTCCTTTACCAGCATCCACAAACTGAAGGTCGATCATCCAATCAGGATGCCATTTCAACAAATGCTGGACGACAACTGTGAACTGCACACAGTCGCCCAACCCGTGACGAAAAACGATGAGAATCTGAACCATGAATCGAAATCTTCTCTTCGTGCTATCGCGTCAAATGAAGCTCTTCATCGTGAAGCTCTTCATAGAGTTCCTCTCGTTACCAAGCTCCCGGTTGGTAACGTCCGCTGCAGTTCCCTCTCCGAGAATCCGTCCCATCCCAAGGCACTCAAGCAATCATCCCCTTACGACGAAGGCTTGAACGCAATTCCCACCGTGTCAGGCCCACAATAGCCGCAAGCGATCTCATGCAGGCCCGCTTCATCGAACAGGGCCCTCATTCCATCCGGCCAGATCCGCCAGCAATCAATCGGGTGCTCATGGAACACCCATGTATTCGGACCGGTGATCCACACCAGGCCGCCGGGTTTGGCGAGCGACGCAACCTGTCGAATCCATTTCCACGGCTTGCGAACATGTTCGACACATTGCCCGCTGATGACGACATCAAACTGCCCGACAAACGGCCACTCGGCGTCTTCGCCTTCCGGAAGCACATGATCGACGTTCGGACCAGCGGCCACGTCGAAGCCGGTGTACTGCCAGTCAGGCCGCTCGAACAACGAACGATAGCTGCCATTCACGTCATAGCTGCCAACATCGGCGATGTTTAACGTCGCTCGATTTGTCAGATACTGATTGATGAAATCTTTGCATCGCTCCAGACTCGATTCATGCATTCACGACTCCTTTCGTCAAAACCTGTCATCGAATCCCAATCGCTCACCTCGTTACCAAGCTCCCGCCTGGTAACGCCTCTGCTGCCTGTCCCCACTCACTTCAACAGACTGCTAAGCACCGCATCCAGACTCTGTCTCTCAGCACGGACATCCACGAAAGACCTTCAACCATCCAAGGTCTCACACCCCCGCATACGCACGTTCAACCCTCTGGTCATCGCCGATATCAGACAGAGCAGAGGACGCCCTGGCGTAACTCAAGGCCCCGCCTTCGTAGTACCGTTCGATCGCTCGAATCACATCGTGCGGCGTGATCATGTGCATGCATTTTGCAATCTGCAGATCCTCCCTGACTTTGACGGGCTCGACGCACAGGTCGTGGTCTTTGTGATCCCCATCGCCGACGCGCTGGCAGCGAGATTTCCAGCATCCCCCGGCATCACAACAGGGAAGGGCACCATTCGTGTGCAAGAACTGATGATGAGGATACGCTTCCCAATGAGACGGTTCGCGGCCTCCTGCGATCACGACACACGCACGATTCTTCGGCTTGGCATGTTTGGTTTCGACAGCGGCCGCAAGATGCATCGCAAACGTCACGGGGCAGACAACACCCTCCGCGTGATACATCAGCCGGACAAACTGCCGGATGTCGGTCTTACCAATCAAGTCGATCACACCGGATAATCGCGGGTGCCAGTGGTCCGCTTCGCCGCACTGCACGAACTGAATCCGCCCACGAAAATGATCGACGATGTTTTGATACCAGGCAGGGTTCCACCATTTGGCCGTGAAGTCAAATTTCCCGCCCGCCATCATGATCCAGAACGGACCTTCGTGCCCCAGCTCCTGAACCTGAGACATCCAGCCCGTTTCCTGCTCGCTGAGATGAATATCCCCCTTAAACTCGGTCACAGGAATTCGCAGACCAAGCTGTTCCTCCAGGTATTGGGTATATCCATGCAGAAAGTGATACGGACGCGAATTCGACTGATGAATTAACGGATACTCCATCTCGATCGTTCGCACCGCGGGATCTCGCTCGTCGAGCGGAGTGACATACGGATTGTTTTCCCAGAGTTGCTGCGCAGGCGTCCGCACATCTGTCTGGAACTTGCCCGGATACGCCCGATGCAAGTCACGCACGGCCGCCGTCAAAGTCACGACATCACCCGGACTGAGCGCACACTTCAGGATCAACCGGTCATCCATGATCAACGCCACTCTGCTCTAGTACTTTCATATCGCTCTGCAGGCGAGCCTCCCCTTGTAAGGACAAGCGTGGCCACCGCAGATAAATGTTTTCGGAGTTCAATACACAGCCCGGCTGTACCCCTGTGAACGCTTCGTCCTATCGATTGCTCAACAAAACGCATCACTTGGGGCCAAGGCGACCGGCTCAGTCTTACCCTGTACGCCCCTTGCATTCGCAACCTTTCCCCGGCCTTTGCAGACGCACCCTGTCATCTTTTCTCTCCTCTGCCGAATCACCAGCCGAGGCTCCCCAAGTATCGACGGTAAAATGCGGCTACTTCTGCAAAGAGGCCTGCTCCGATTACGAAGCTACATGCAAGGCACCCAGCTCGAGTTTTGAATCCATCATCAAGAAGACTCCAAAATCCACAGGCGACCAGAAGCGCTCAAACGACATACTGAAACAGTCCAAACGTGCTCACAGTAAAGCGCAATGTACTTTCCCATCGCTTCCGGCGCGAATATGCTGAGTCGCTTGCTTCACTAATTTTCTCTCGACGCTTCTCTTCAAACAACTCTGGGGCCCCATCCTTATCAAACCGCTCTGCCGCTATTCGCCATTTGCTGTTTCCGTTACGCGGGAGAGGCCAGCCAGCACCTACATTCATAAGTTCAATACATAACGCGCATGTAATCACATAACACGACAAAACAACAAAACTCCACCGCTCACGCATAGCTCCGCCTCGGACGCTCCGGAAGGTCGCAAAGATGTCAGGTACTTCTTCCAGGATTTGGTTCCTGACGCCTTTTCCACTCTCTATTCAAATCATGTACCCGTCGACCTAACGACTTGCACAACCAGCGGAAGTGCCATTCATACCAGGAACTTTTTCGCGACCACTCTAGCTGGTCGTATCACGATTTTCGCCAAAGCAGATTAAACGCCATCCGCTTGGCATAACGAACTGTTCTGGCCTTGCCCATGGTCCAATCTGCTCATATCGACAGCCACGATCTTTGCAAAGCCTGCCTTTCGGGTCTGCATCATCGATCGACTCGCAGTGCTCCGGACAGGCAAATCGAAGAGGAACCTCGAACTCATTTCTATAGACACATCGGTCTGACAACAGTTCACGGGATCTAATTCCAGAACATCCACCACGGCGCCGCTCGATATATTGAAACACCTCAAAGCCTTTCCCTGTCATAATGTAACATCCAACAAGGTGCTCCGGATCGACATCGACCTTACCTTGGCCAATCAGTCTTTCCTCCGCGATTATATTCGCGATCTCAGATGTAACAGCTTTAAAGTACTCACGCTTCATGAAGCGAACCACCATTTTCTCCGCTTGCTGAAACGTCATTGCACCAAAGCGAACACCGCGAAAATAGCCATTGTCGGCACAAATCGAATGTGCAATCGTCGATGCGACATCTTCCGCGCTCCTGTAAAGCAGGGGAAATGTGTGAAGCAAAACCCAATCAAAAGGGCTCAGTCGCACTTCGGCAAGTCGACGTCTTATCGTACGATCCAACATTGATTCGATTTACTTTTGCCGTGGCTTAATTCTCAAGCTCCAACCTTCATTGACACTGCATCGCCATCCACCGACAGACCGCACCGGGTGAGATCGTAACGGTGTCAAGTACCTTCTACGCGCATTCACTCCTGACGCATTTCCCATTTCCCGAACCCTGTCGCACTTGATTCCATTCGGCTTAATTCGGCACAAGTCGCGAGAATTCATGCAACTCTGCCGCAACTAGATCGCACCTATACGGAGCAATAATTTGATTGTGATATGAGACGCCTGCAGTCTTGTATTGGGCCAATTTGGCAAATTCGCACGCGGGCATTGACGAACGCAGCCTGACAACATCGCCGTTGGAGAACCCCACATGGAACGCGATACCATCAGACGGCCCACCAACGAAATTGTGCATGGGCGTGCCCTGGGCTTCAATCAATTTTTCAACCGATAGATCACCCGGCTTCATCCAGTGCTCATCGCCTTTTTCCGTCTCAACGAAGACAACCACACTCTTTCTCAACCGTTGCTTTAGCTCACTATCAAACTCGCGATCGGATCTCGCCACAAACGCCGTCCCTTCCCCAACGACTCTCCAGACAATTGGTGCTCCTTGCGCTTCATTCGATAAATGCGTAAGTGGCCCCCAATAGCCAAGAAGCAAATTATCAGGTTGCGACCAGGACTCCGTTCTTTTCAAATGCGTCGGCTTCGGCACGACCCAATCAACGAGATGCCCACGCCAACTAATACAAGGCGTTTTATTATCGCTGCATTCAATATCGGCGAATGGTGTACCTATATCATGAAGCCACATTGACAATTGCCGGAACGACCGGCGCGTTCTTTCACTGCGCATCACACGCCAGCGATGTTCAACCGCAGCAAACGATAGAATGATCGCGACGGCGATGAGCGCGAATACAGTTCGTCGAGAGAAGTTGCCTGACATTTCTTTATCCGCTCAACGTCATTGACATCACTCCCTCCATCGGAATGATCGCAACGGAGTCAGGCACCTCTTCCTCGATTTGGTTGCTAACACCTTTTCACTTCCCCGAATATATGACTCAGCGAAATGTAATTTCTTGTAGACCACAAACAACACATATCACTATTGTGGCGACAAGTGATTAAATCATTTAAAGAGAGACTTCGCATCCAACAGCCACATACAGCCAACGTGCAGGCCAGCACAAATATCCCCAAGCTCTTCCGCACGCGATTAGTCTTGTTAGCCATTTCAGTTGCTCATGAGCACGGGGCAACTAAAAGGTGTCAGATACTTTCTAGTTGCCCTACTCGACATTCAATTCGGTGTGCCAGAAATCTCCCACTAGCGTGTCGCACTCGGATTTGTTGAATCCAAGTCTGCGCCAGCGACATGCGGACTTGTTATCAGCATCATCTAGCCCCTGAGAAACCGCCCTACGAACACGGAATTCGATTCGACGCCAGTACGCAACAGGGAGTTGCTTCCAAGATGAAATCTGCCAAGGGCGATCAAGTCCTTCTGCAATCATAAGTTGTTGCTTATATTCTTTCAGTTTAATTAAACATAAATATTGGTGCATCTCTATGATGCGATCCAGGTTCGCAGCCGTAAGCGTGAACATTTCGCCACTCGAACCCATCGTTTCATCCGCTACAGCATTCGCACTCTCCGGCAATTCGTCGCGGGGATCAAAATGAGCAACTTCGCTATACCTCTGCCAATCGGGAGTTGCGATTTGCTCCCAGATCATGCCACCTAGTGACGTTATCTTTAATGATCCATTTCGAAGCGGTGCAGTAAGATAGTCGTTTACCGATTCGTTTGAGATAAGATTGTCGTTGCTATCGACGATTTGTAACAACCCCTTTCCGATAAACGACACGGCAGTATTGATACGATACTCAAGAGACGAATTCGGTATCCGAAGGTTGACATGTTCAGACAAGACGCGATAGTCACAGAAAAAGAATCGCATCGAAAGAGGAAACCTCCAGACCGCGTCCAACATCCAGAAACCAAGAGCATCAATTCGAATGTGCGACATGAGTCACCTCGACTGAATAGAACGTGAGTCGCCGCATTACATAAAAAGTAAATCGTCCAGATCTTCTGTTCGGAGCCCGCAACGACACCTATTTACTATTTCGGCCCCATTTGGACGATCCTCACACCTGTGGAGGCTTCGTTGAAGCCACGCCAGTTCCCCGTGGGGTCGAGAGTCCAGCATTGACCGAAGGTTGCGGAACCGATCGCCGTGTTGGAGCCGTTCAACGTTCCCCTCTGCATGCCCTTCAGGCGCTGCAAGCCGTCGTTGTGATAGAACTCATCGAACGGCTTTCCAGCGGCGGTCGCAACCAGGTTTTTTCGCCAGATGCGGTTGCTGGCTCGGTTATATCCGTACTGGATGCGATCCACATCGGCATTGGTCCCTGTGTTGTACCACCGGGAGTCGACAATTCGCCCAAACAAATCCAGCCCCCAATAAATATCCCCGGTCGTCGGATTATTGCCACTCGACGACCCCAGCAACGTGTATTGGATGCTGGGCTCGGGATAAGTGACCTGAACAGCAGATGCCATTCCCAAGTACGAGTAATTGACCAGAGTCGTCGTGCCACCATCGATCAGGCCGTCCACACGGCTGGCCGAATCATTGATCCCGCCGGACGTGCCGTAGCTGATCGAAGGTCGCAAAGGTGTCAGGGACCTTTTCCGCGATTTCGTTCCTGACACCTTTGCCGCCACCCGAATGTCCCTCCAATTCACCACCTCGTGTGGCCTCACCAGCCCGTTAGCCTCAAAGCAGGCAACCAGGGCCATCACTCGAATCGGTGCCCGGGACTTTGATTTGTTCATTGGAGTTGTATTAAGGCTTGTCTGCGATCCCTAGCTGGTTGTGTCTCGCGTTTCTCCAAAGCAAATTAAACGCCATCCACGTAGGGCGACAAAATGTTCTGGAATCACCCAGGGCCCAACCGGTTCGAACCGACAACCACGTTCGCGACATAACTGACTCTTCGGATCAGACCCTGAGATGGCATCGCAGTGCGCAGGGCAGGCAATTCTGAGATGAAACTTCAATTCATCCCGATACACGCATCTGCCGGCTAGAAGTTCCCGAGATCGAATCCCGCGGTTTCCATCTCGGCGACGCTCAATGTACTCAAATACCTTGAATCCCTTTTCCGTCATGATATAGAACCCGACAAGCGATTCTGGATCAACATCCACCTCTCCTTGCCCAGATAACCTCTCCTCAATAATTCTGCGTGCAATATCGGGCGTAATGGTTTCGAAATACTTGCGCTTCATAAAACGCGTTATCAGTCTTGCGACCTGTTGAAACGTCATCGCACCAAAGCGGACGCCGCGAAAGCATCCGTTATCAGCACAAATCGAATGTGCAATATTTGACGCGATCCACTCAAGATCCCTGCTATTTAGGACAGTAAGCTCATGAAGTAATACCCAATCAAATGCAGTCAATCGCAATTCAAGCAGCCGTCTCCTTATCGTACGATCCAACATTGCAACAAGTCCCCTTCACGCTAACGTTTTATCTTCCAGTCCCAGCCGGCATTTACATTACAGCCGAGTCCCCCAACGGGACCTATCGGTGTATCCTTGCAGCACACGCAGCAAATAACAGATCCGGATTTTGACTCTCGCACTGCATTACCCTTAGCATCTTTGACAACAACATTAAAATGAATCCCCCCTCTCGTCCACATTCCTTTGCCGGTGCGTTGCCCCATTGTCGTATCGTGCTCTTTTCCCTGGGGGGGGCCAACGCTAAGAGCGTTCCACGATTTGGTTCCTGACACCTTTTCCATTACCTGCTACCCGCGCAACCGTGTCGTACATATCGTACACATCTCGCTCATATGACAACATGAATACGATACCCTCTAGATGCTAAGCGCAGTTACAGCATCGAGTGCCACTAGCGTGCAATTGCCAATACATTGCGATTGCCGTACGGACGCTCCGTCGCAAAAACCTCGGAATGTCCGCAACGACGCCAGGTACCTTTTTCACGATTTGGTTCCTGACCCCTTTTCCGCTACCCCGCTACCCTACTTCGCTACCTCTCTTGGCTATGTCACCGCGGTAGCCCTAAAACAGTCAATCAAGCCACCCTGCGATTCAGTTACCCCCCCTTACTCCATGGCCTCGGCACTCTGTATCATTTTCCCGCAAGTTGGATCCTGACGCGTCTTCAATTCCCCGTGCTTTCACTCTCCCATCGAGACAAGAATGTACTGAGCGTCGCGGAACGCAATTGGCGAAGGGGAGTTATCGGCCTCAAATAGTCGATATTCTTGCTTTGTTAAGGGTCCAACAACAGAGTTGCTACTCAATAGTATTACCCAGTACTCTTCTTTAGACTTATCTGGCACGGTTGCGGTATCGTTTGGGTCACTAGGTGATCGCCTAATCATCGGATTGACGATGGCCGCAATTATCTGACGATTCCACCCAAGTTCTCGAACATTGCCCGCGATTTTCGGAGGCAGTCTATCACCTAATGTAACATCAAACTCGTGGCTTGACTTAACGCTCAACTTATAACCGCCGGGAAGATTGGCGGCCGTTTTAGCCAGCGAGCTGTCAACACATGCGGAACAGGTAAGCAGTACCGCACTAACAACGGTAAGTACACGCAATTGTGGCGGCGTGGGCAATATGGGCATTTCGGGATCTTTCGATTCGCAAGACGGCACAACTGTTTCCAGCACCTTGAGCACAGTAGTAACACATATGTGACAATGCGTATGCGATCTTGAAATCGCATAAAACTTAGGTAGACCGCGTGCCACTGGTTGTTCGGAGAATGTCTCTCGAGAGATCGCAAAGGTGTCAGGAACCTTTTCCACGATTTGATTCCTGACACCTTTTCCGCTACCCGGTAGTCAATAAAATTCCCGACGAAACCGGAATTTGCGTTAACCCCGAAATACGCCCCTGAAGTGCTCCAACTCGTGACCGCCGTTGCGGCAGCCGTCTGTGCCAAATACTGAGGGAACGTCGTGGTGCCCGTTCCACCCACGTAAAGCGTCCCACTGAGCCGCATCGCCGCATTGCTCGCCGTCGCGCCAAACGAAAACGTATTCGTCCCGCCAAACGTGTTGTTCCCGGTACTCACGATCGACCCATTGATATTGATCGCAAATCGAGACACACCACCGTTCACCCGCAAATCAAGAACATTCCCCAAAAAGCAGCTGCTCGCATTCATTCCCAGGCAGGTGCCAGACGACGACCAGTTCGTGGGGGCCGCACCATTGTTGATGTACACGAGCGGAGTCGACGTCGTCCCGGTCCCCGTAAACGGACTTCCGGTCAGCGCCAATGCCGACACGGACGCCGCACCATTGCCGGAAATCGCGACGGTGTTCGCGTTGAAGTCATTGGCCCCATTGTTCAAGGGGATGGTGACACCACTCGTCCCGACACTAGCGAGAGCCGCCGTACCAAACGCCGTCCCATGGAACGAATTGACCGAGATCACCCCTGCGTTCGAGATCGTCCCGTCACCACTGAGTGACACCGGTTCCCAGTCGGTATTGGTCGAATTCCACAAGAGCAACTGAGCATTCGTCGGGGCCACATTCTTGACCGCATGCCCATGAAGCGACTTCACGGTCGCGACACCAGACGCCACGGAGACGTCCCCTGAAAGCGCGAGACCGATTGTAATCGTTCCGGAACTCGTGATCGGTGAACCGCTGACGGCAATCCCATTTGAATTGGCAATCGCAACAGACGAGACCGAACCAGAATTCGCCTGCACCCACACTGCGGCACCAGTGGCCGATGACTGACGCAGAAACAGCTTTGACGGTGAAGTGGAAGTCTGTAGCCAGAACGAACCCGGATAGAAGTTCTGCGTCTGATCGTCACTCGACGTCGGACTGGTGGATTGATTCCAGACACAGCGAGGATTCCAGTCGACGAGCGACACAAAGTTGTCTTGAATCGCCGCCCCGCCCGCTCCTGTCGGTCCGCCATCAATGATTTCCACACCACGATAGTTTGTTAGGGTCGCCATTGTTTTGGGCCTTTCCAGCAGGGTAAATCGATCTTCAACTATCGACTGACGCAAGCACATTCATATCCAAGTGGCAAATACTGAGCGAAGAGTGAATGATCCGACTGGTTTGTGGTACCTACCCCATTCCAATGCCGATCTACTTCGCTATCTCTCTTGGCTATATCACCGCGGTAGCCCTAAAACAGTCAATCAAGCCACCCTGCGATTCAGTTACCGCCACTTCACCGCCCCCCCCTTACTCCATGGCCTCGGCACTCTGTATCATTGTGGAATCGTATACCCACTTTGAACGGAACACTCTGTTAGCATCCGTTATTCCTTTTTCTGTAAAGCAATCGGGATACACAGAAACGCTTTCCGACAGGTGATCTATAGATATGTGAGTATTAAACGCATCACTCGCTCGAAACACACTACCAAGCGAATGTACTACGCCGGTCTGAGGATCTGGGTCGCAGATGAGAATGACGACTATCGAGCGGATCAGAAAAGGGCGAACTGTCATTTCCGAATCGCCACTCTCCCACACGCGAATCTCAGAGCGATTAAACGCCGTCCCAAACTCGGCCCGCAATTGATGCAACGCACCTGAGATTACTTGTCGATCGCTTTTCTCATACAATTGCGCCCTGCCGGTTCGCACCAACACGAACCCGATTTGTGGAAACTCGGCCTCCGCCTGATACCAGTTAAAATGCACTCCCCACTGTGCTGAAAATCCCGACTGCCACGCCGTTTGTTCAGAAAAGCGAGTTCCGTCACGATATTGAATTGTATTAAATGCAATGCATATAGTCACAATTATAAGAAATGCCGACAGCACGAACACAGCGGAATACGCGACTTTTGTCATGGTAATGCTCATTTCGTGATTCTTTTCCGGCACACATGTGATACTTACCGGAAGATCGCAAAGGTGTCAGAGACCTTTTTAAAGATTTGGTTCCTGACACCTTTTCTACTACCACCGGCTAAATCTAACCTTGTGCGAAACTTCCATTCGCTACCTTCCTCCGGCTTCTGCCGGCGCACCCTGGCACCTTCTAATTTCCCAGTCAAAGTGGAGTTCGACCCCACTTCTTTTCTCGTTCATCCTGTATCTCAGACTCTTTAGGCCCTTCAAGTACATACCCCTTGAAAGCTTCTTTGCGAGACTTGCTCGGGGGTCTTGCCACAGCAGCAAAGTCAAGTAGCACCTGCAATGGCACATCTGACCGCAATCTCCAAATAGATCCGTCCGCAAAACCCACGAAGAATCCACCTCGCAAGTTACTAGACGGACGGACGTCGGCTGGAGACCCGACAAGCGAGAGAGCTGAGACGTCACAATCTCCAGGTTCCATCCAGTGGATTTTACTCTGATTTACCTCAACGACGAGTAGTAAATCTTGACGGAGACTGTCGACTCGCTGCCTAGGAATATCAAACACGGTGCCTTCGCCTGCAACGGCCATTACCGAAGCATAAGGCGTCCCGGCGTAACAGAGCCAGGCGGGATGTTGCATGCGAAATTTGGCGTATTCAGCGTCAGTCCATGGAGTCTCAAACGACGAATCGACTCCTTCGCGAGGAATATGCATGCAAAACGACGTTCGAAATCTCCAACTCGTACTTGGAGATCCTTGCAATGTTAGGTCGCAAAGCTGCGGCAATTCTTCGCCACATTCAATCATCCCTGACAAACATTGTCGGAACCGCACTGACCTACGTTCAATTTCATTCACGGTCTCCCAGTTTATCGCTTGCCCTACGAACAGCGTCAGTAATGCAGCAGCCGCCACAGAAATACACATGATTAGCGTAGGTAACTGGGTGCTATTTAGCCGTGCGTTCATAATCACCATCGAAAGGTCGCAAAGGTGCCATGTACCTTTTCCACGATTTGGTTCCTGACACCTTTTCAATCACCTCGCCATCCACCGACAGACCGCACCGGGTGAGATCGCAACGGTGTCAAGTACCTTCTACGCGCATTCACTTCTGACGCATTTCCCATTTCCCAAACCCTGTCGCACTTGATTCCATCCGGCCTAATTCGGCACAAGTCGCGTGAATTCATGCAACTCTGCCGCAACTAGATCGCACCTATACGGAGCAATAATTTGATTGTGATATGAGACGCCTGCAGTCTTGTATTGGGCCAATTTGGCAAATTCGCACGCGGGCATTGACGAACGCAGCCTGACAACATCGCCGTTGGAGAACCCCACATGGAACGCGATACCATCAGACGGCCCACCAACGAAATTGTGCATGGGCGTGCCCTGGGCTTCAATCAATTTTTCAACCGATAGATCACCCGGCTTCATCCAGTGCTCATCGCCTTTTTCCGTCTCAACGAAGACAACCACACTCTTTCTCAACCGTTGCTTTAGCTCACTATCAAACTCGCGATCGGAGCTCGCCACAAACGCCGTCCCTTGCCCAACGACTCTCCAGACAATTGGTGCTCCCTGCGCTTCATTCGATAAATGCGTAAGTGGCCCCCAATAGCCAAGAAGCAAATTATCAGGTTGCGACCAGGACTCAGTTCTTTTCAAATGCGTCGGCTTCGGCACGACCCAATCAACGAGATGCCCACGCCAACTAATACAAGGCGTTTTATTATCGCTGCATTCAATATCGGCGAATGGTGTACCTATATCATGAAGCCACATTGACAACTGCCGGAACGACCGGCGTGTTCTTTCACTGCGCATCACACGCCAGTGATGATCAACCGCGGCAAACGATAGAATGCACGCGACGGCGATGAGCGCGAATACTGTTCGTCGAGAGACGTTAACTGACATTTCTTTATCCGCTCAACGTCATTGACATCACTCCCTCCATCGGAATGATCGCAACGGAGTCAGGCACCTCTTCCACGATTTGGTTCCTGACACCTTTTCGGCCACCGAAATCCGCTATTGACGAAAACTTATACCGTCGCTGATACCTTTTTTATTACGCACCCCTAAACTTTATTACTCTTTGGCCTTTGCGTCTTTACATTTCTGAAGAACTGGGAAAACAAACGTTCTAGTACTGTCGCCGACACTCGCGGCCGTCCACCCACCTTCTGACCGACACCCCCCTATCATACATTTGCCAATATCAACGGCCCCAAGCACATCGTTCGCATTGAAGAGATACGCCACACCTGAATCGTCACTAGGACGCTTGTTCGGGAACATGAATACAATCTGAGTTGGGCGAAAGGGAACTTCTTTTCGTTCTCCACGAACATCGCCAAACGTTCTTAGTCGATTTTCCATAAATTGACGGTGAAAGTGAACTCTTGCTTCTTGAATAGCTCGCTTAATAAGAGATTTTTCGCGATCCAAGGTTTCCGGGCAATTCGAGACGGGAAGATACACAATCCCCAAGTCAGGATACAACTCCAGCAAACAGAAATACCGATTCCTATCAGCCACGCCATAAGGCAATGAAGCGATTGCCCACAGCCTTTCACTATTGTCGTCGTCCACAACAAAGGCGAAATAACTCCATATGCTCCCAATAATTATTAACGCGAAAATTATGATTCGCGCTGATTTTCCGTAGAACTTTCGACTAGCAGACTCGTTCATGACGTCATGGCTCCCTGCTTAGGGCATCTTTAAGCTTTCTTCGGTCGCTCATCGCAGGCCCGGTATTATCATTGTACTTCCTCATATTCCTTAACACTTCTGGCGGAAATTCAAGACCGCCCTTTTTTAGCTGATCTTCAATCATTTGGTGCGCCCACCAGGCACAATTATTTTTCGAAACACGATACTCCTCGCATCCCGCAACAGGATCTTGGTGTTTTGCGCTTACTGTGTTGTCTTTGTTTTTCCTGTCGGGTATGTGCTCTCCCTCTTCGTATCCTACTTGATTTCGCTTAATCCATTTCACGATTGACGCTATCATTGCGGCATCGTGTTGGTCGTTGTCAGTAACTTGAAAGCACTCTCCTGACAGTTGCGTGCCACGCTGGCAAGTGCTTTTCAGATCTTTATCCGCTGGATCGTCGACCCAGACTCTCGCTGGACGGGCTTCATCCGCGTCTTTCAAATCATTTTGTTTTGGCCATACATTGGGATGCCAAGAATACGTCCGCACCGGTCCACCAGAGGATTGAATCTTAATATACGCGTGCGCCATCCTTGGAAGCGTTCCGAGGTAGGTACGACTGTTAAATGCTCTACGTCGACGCTCCTCTTCTCGGGGGTCATTTGCACCAAACTGCCGGTAGCACAACCAGATTTTTAGTCCGTATGGGTCAGTTGCTATCAATGGAAACCACACAGCATACAAATTTAAGCCATCTTCATATTCAAGAGGATCTCTTGACACCCAAACGCCAAGGAGTTGGTTATACCACCGATTGCGAACGTAAAACAATGAAGTCAAAGCGTCATGGTGGTATCCACTATATAGCGTCTCCCATGCGTAAGTACTTTGACCGCGAATCCCCCAAAGCCCAGTGAGAACCGCCGACTCTCCATAGGGCGTGAAGACATACCGCTCCTGAGGCACGCCAGCTGAGTCGATGATCGCAGTGACGTTCCAGTTGGCGTCTTGTAACGCGTAATATCTTTCAGAATTTCGGTCGCGTTGAATTAGATCGTCAACGTAACGCATGCCCCAAGTGAATTGTCGGTCGCATGCCGTCGATGTTCCGACTCTTTCCTCTACACACTTCCAGTCATCCGTGAAGTAGTAATGACGTGTCTCCGATAAGATGCCACTCGCGTAGCCCAAAGTAACCGTGCGGAAGTTTCTTCCATCGTACCAACTCTGTTGAACGACTTCATTCGTCGATGCGTCGATAAGACGTACCAAACGGTTCCACGCGTCATATGTTGCCGTATAGGTTGTTGTCGTGTTTGCCGGTTGAGGAATTGTCGTCATGTTCCCCGAAGCGTCGTATGCTGGTGACGCCCAGGAGACCCCGGTGGTCGTCGAAATCCCCGTGATTTCGTTGACAGTGTTGGCCGATCGGGTCTGCACTGTCGTCCAGGCGCCACCTGTGGAGGCTTCATTGAAGCCACGCCAGTTCCCCGTGGGGTCGAGAGTCCAGCATTGACCGAAGGTTGCGGTTCCGATCGCCGTGTTGGAGCCGTTCAACGTTCCCCTCTGCATGTCCTTCAGGCGCTGCAAGCCGTCGTTGTGATAGAACTCATCGAACGGCTTTCCAGCGGCGGTCGCAACCAGGTTTTTTCGCCAGATGCGGTTGCTGGCTCGGTCATATCCGTACTGGATGCGATCCACATCGGCATTGGTCCCTGTGTTGTACCACCGGGAATCGACAATTCGCCCAAACAGATCCAGCCCCCAATAGATATCCCCGGTCGTTGGACTATTGCCGCTCGACGATCCCAGCAACGTGTATTGGATGCTGGGCTCGGGATAAGTGACCTGAACAGCAGATGCCATTCCCAAGTACGAGTAATTGACCAGAGTCGTCGTGCCACCATCGATCAGGCCGTCCACACGGCTGGCCGAATCATTGATCCCGCCGGACGTGCCGTAGCCGATCGTGATTGCGCGTCCATTAGGGTATGTCAACGTGGTGGGGCGAATCATGTTCGTCGACCCATTTGTGTACGCGTACTGGACCTTCGGGGTGCTGCCTCCAACCGCGCCGCTATGAGACTGCGCGTCTGAGACCAGTTGTCCGAACGAATTGTACGCCAACGCCACGTCGTTGACGATACTTCCCGCTCCCACCGTCGCATTGTCGTAGCTGGTGAGGCGCGTCACCATTCCTCGCACTTCATACGCCATCGATAGCCGAAGAACCGCTCCATCCACACCCGCCCCAAGGGTCGTCACGCAATCATTCGTCAAACGGCCAAGCAGGTCGTAGACATTCTGATGCACGCAGCCCCGCTGATCGGTCAATGACGCCTGCTGTTGTTGCCGGTTATAGGTGTACGCCACCCGATCCGAACCGCTGACCGAGCCGGGATAGTCGACGTAGCGAAGCAGATTCGACGTGGCAATTTGAGAGTCCGCCAATGTCGTGCCATAAGTATAGGTCGTGACCTGCGGGCCTGTTCGCACGTTTTGAGCCGTGAGGGCTGCGATCTGCCCATCGGCGGAAAACGTGTACTGCGTCACTCGATTCTTGTCGTCCGATGCCGCGCAGGCTCCTCCTCCAGACGATGAACTGCTCGACGAAGAGGACGAACTGCTACTTGGGATATAGTTCTCGGTGACCGACAGTTTTCGCCCCAGGTCGTCATAGGTAAAGCGAGTGGCCATCGCTGCAGGGTCGGTCGTCTGCAGAACATTCCCGGCGGCATCGTACACCATTGTTGCGACAAGCACGGTATCCGACCGGGCAGGGGCCGTGGCGGGACGACTCAATGCACTGCCACCGTTCGTCCCGTAGTTCGCGTTTGAAATTGTCCGACCAAGTGCGTCGGGGTATTGAGCCACGTAGGAGACACGTGCCTTGGGATTGGAGTTCGGATCCTGCAGGGCGCCGGTCTGTGTTGCGACGGCGTTGTGGTAACGTTGCCGCGTTGTGGACTGGATCACATTCCCGGCCGGATCGTACGCCGTTTCCGCCTGTTCAAGGACCGTGTTGTTGACAACACTCGACGCGTCGGCGTAGGTCGAATCCGGTCCATACGCCGAATACTGGACCATCGAACGCCCCACTCCGTCGTAACGCATCTTGGTGAACAGTTGTGATCCGGCAGGGAACGATTTGATCAAGTTTCCTGAGGCGTCGTACCAGTTGTTGTCTGTCAAGCTGTTGCCGACAGTCCCCGTGCTGGGGTCGACCGCGTAGGTGATGGACTGATAAACACGGCTTAGATCGTCATATTTTGTCACCAACTGTGCAATCAAGTTGCCGGACGCGGTCGTGTCATATCGTTGAACTTTCGTAACGCGATCCAAATTGTCATAAGTCAGAGATTGAAAAAAATCGACCTCGCCGTCCGTGGTTATTCGACGATTTCGGAAATCGTATACATAGACAGTGTCGCGATTCGTTATTGCATCCACTGACTGCGTGACTTGAGTGGGATTGCCGTCGCCACCAGCAACACCACCGTCATACACGTTGGTTGTGACGGTCACCATATTATCCGTGCCAGACCCAGAATCGTCGGTGCCGATTTGGATCTGCGTCGCCAGACTTCTGGCGTCGAACGTGGTCACGATAATCGTCCCGCCCGGCGACTGGACTCGATTCAGCCGATCCCGAAGGTCGTAGCCGTAATCTGTTTCGTCGTAGTTGGTACCGCGCGTCCCAACGCCTGATGGGGGAATCAGCTTATATGTACGCTGCGAAACTGCTTTGCAGCAGTCCAGATACTGAGTGGTTGTCCAACGCACATAGCTGGACTGAGTGAACGAGTCGGTGGGCAGCAAACGCCCCGCCGTCGAACTTCGCGTGGCGCTGATTTGTTCCAGCGTGTTCCCTATTTTGTCAGAAATCGTGATCGCCACTGGATTGATCAGCGTGAAGGTGCCGTCTGACACTTTCTGATAACCTTGCCCTGTACGAACCGTGTTGGTCGACACATCTTCGGCATAGACTGTCCAGGTTGCCCGGCGAACGACAGTCGCGACACCATTTAGATCGATCGTGTGTGCCGGGCCGAGCTGCTGAGTGATCCGGCCTCGATCGTCGTAGGTATAGTCGGTTGTCAGATTCAAGCCGCCGCCTGAAGGGGTCGTCCAACCAGAAGGAGCCCCAGACACGACCGTCGTGTCGACGTCTTCGATCCGCTGGGTCAACGTGCCCGTGGTGGGATCGTATGTCGTCCTCGTCAAGAAGCCGCGTTCGTCCTTCCGCCAAAACGGATACCCAAACGCATCATAGGTCTGTGCAAAGCTGTTGGCCGAATTCGATCCATTCTGGCTGGTCGAAATGACGGGCAGCGTGGTCGTTTGCTGATTGACCTGATTGGTGCCCGAGAAGTAGGTGTAGGCGAAGGAGGTTTGGATTTTGATGGCCGCATTGCTGCCGTCCGGGTACGAGATCTCCGCCGACATCGGGTAGACGGTCACACCCCCGGCCGTATGAGAATTGGCATACTGCCATTCGCGAAGCAGGATTTTTGTTCCTGTCTGTCCCTGTTGAATCTTCTGATATTGCGGGTACCCCGCCGCGCCAACCCCACCTGTGGTCGCGTAGAATTCGTGCAACGTGATCAAGCCGCTGGAATTCTTGAGGTACTGGAACTGGCCAGTTCCGGAGTTGTAATTCAGCAGGTCATTGTACGTTTCGCTGAAGCCACTGACGGCCGACGGGTTGGCCTCGAGAATCGCACGCCCCGCCGCGTCGTACCGCGTGAAGTTCGACCAGGTGCTTGTGCCGGACACCACGTTGTACAGCATCGGTTGCCCGAATGGGTTGTTGTAAACCACGTTCTGCGTCGAATCTGGAAGCGTTTCGACCGTTTTCCGCATCCAGAAGTTATAGTCCTGCTGATTCGTGTAGTTGGGGTTGTCAGAATACGCATATGTAAATGTTCGCGAAGCACCGTTGATCGATTCCTTCGTCACCCGTCGCTTCGAATCGTATTCGTAATAGAAGTCGGCAAACTGGGCGACAACCGAATTGGCGGCCGTGAGCGGATCAATCGAGGCTGCCAGCATCTTGGCATACGATTCGGGACGAACAATGTACTGCAAGCCATGCGCGAAGCCGTTCGTCGCGCCCGTCTGCCAATAGCGATAGACGGTGGTCCCCAGGGAGTACCAATTGTCCACGCTTAAAAGATCCCAGTCGCCGACGCTTAAAGCATTCCATTCGTCCACGGACAGGGTATTCCATGAGAGCCCCGTCCAGGCCGATCGCGTGACCGACTGCAGGTCATTCAAGCTACCGAAGCTGGAGCCGACGTCGTAGTAGGTGTAGTCCGCCCTCAATACAGGCAGCCAGTTCCCTCCGTTTGTGTTTCGCCGAAGCGTGCAGCTCTGCAAATGATTGGCGTGATTGCCCGAGGTGAAATAGGAATACTGATACGCTTCAGTGATCGTGTCTGCCCCGGAGGTGTAGGCGCGCTGAACTTCCTGAATCAATGCCCCGGTCTGGCTTGTCACCTGCGTCGTCGTGCCGCCTGGGGTTGTTTGGCTCAGGAACGATCCGGGACTGGACGTGACCGTAAAATCGTTGAATGTCGTAACGGTGCCATCCGCGTCACTCAACACAAATTTCTGATTGCCTGAATCGTGCGTCAGCGTCGACAGCGAACCGAATTCGGAGCTGTACTGGCCGGTTCCCGAGTTATATTGGAACCAGGTCTTTCCGTAGGCTCCTAACAGTGCGATCGGGCCGCCCGTAAAGGTCGTTTTCAGCAAATACGGCCAATCCTGGCTATTCCAGTTCCAGCCATTGCCGACGTCAAAATCGCCGACCGTCTGATTTGTGTAAGTTCGCGTGTGTCCCCAAGGCATGCCGTAGCCACCCGAGGAAACATCCATCCCAGATTGGACGACCTCGCCATTCGAATAGCGCACCCCCGTTGACGACACATTGCCATCCCCACACGTCTCACACGGCCCATGCACGGTCGGCTGCTTGGGATTCGCCCCCGAAGAAGAACTTGACCCCGCGCCTCCAGAGCCACCGCTTGAGGACGACGAACGGCTACTTCCCGACGTACCGCTCAACGACGAGGAACTACTCGGAACACGGCCACTCGAGGAGGAACTGCTTGGTGGGAGACTGCCGAAGGAGGAACTGCTCGACGATCTGACGCCGGATGACGAACGACTCGACGACGAGGAACTACTGGATGGCCTTATTCCGGAGGATGAACTGCTTGATGACGAGCTGCTCGAAGACCCACCGCCTTGTGATGAGCTGCCGCTGCTCGCGCTGGACGCCGACGGACCGGACGATGAACTACTCGATGACGAGCCGATGACGTAGTAGATCGTCATCTGCAGACTCACGACGTACGCCGTGAATGCCCCAGATGTGTCGGATGTGTATGCAGCCTGAATCCCCATTCCGAACAAGGGATCATTCGCTTCCGCAGGCGTTAAACCTGCGCCCCACGTATCACCGTCCCCTCCGTAGGTGACATTCGTGGGGCGGTCACGCCATTTCGTGCCGCTGGCATGCTCAGATCCGGTAAACGACGTCCCATCCTTCGTCAGTTTCACCGATTTGTCGAGCACATATTGCGTTACGCCATCCATGCCATCACGTCGCATCGCGACCTGAATCCCGGTGATTGTCGCATTGAGTGGAATCGAAAATCCGAATCCCGTAAATGTCAGAAATCGTGTATCCGAGCTGCCGCTGAACGTTGCCCCGGCATCGACAAACGAGGGCGCAAGAGTGATATCCCAGGCAACCGAACCTGAACCCTGATTCGAAACACTGCCCGGATTTCCCAATTGACTCGCCATTAACCCGTCCTCCTTGACACCGAACGCAATGACTCACGCGCCACCGGAACATCACACCAGTGACAATCTCACCAACGATCCACTTGACTCGCTGCGATAGAATCCCGCCCAACTGACGCACGAATATCTGGCCTCTACGACCCTAACAGCCTGTTGAAGTAAGGGGGACAGGCACCTTGGCGTTCACCATGTCATGTCGGTTTTCAATCCGATCGGAGCCAGCCCCCGTTACTTCAGCAGGCTGCTAAACGCACGCACTGCAAACGAATCACTCAACGAACAAGCCAACACCCGTGCACCGCAACGTTCGCGCAGTCCATTTGCATACCACAATCGACAGCAACAAACGGTAGCAACGACAAGGCAAGCCACGGAGCAGATAAACACACATTGAAACAACAAGAACAGTCAACGCTGTAACGACAACGTTACGCAAACCGCTGAAGCCAGGAGGACATGCACCTTGGCCGCCAGGACTTTTTGGCGTTTATTCATCAGAACAAAGCCCGCGCAGCCACTTAAACACGCTGTCAAGCCGCGATCAAATCTGCACAGTGCCAGATCTCGCGATTTCAATAGGTAGCGAAACAAGAAAGAGAGTCCTCGCAATGACGAGAACCACAACCACAAAGAAAAACGCCGAGAACAAAACTCAGTTAACCGTTCACAGCCCGAAGAGAAGGGTACAGGCACATTTTCCCGATTCAACGGGAACTCACAGTACACCGACAAAGGTAAGACGTCCCTTTACCGCGGGAAAATGAGCCAGTCCCCGAACTGTGAACGGTTACAAAACTCCGTCGCGAAAACGCAAAGTGAAACACGAAGTGCAAACATCTGTCTGCAGCAATTCATGACGTCGATTATTAACATGTTTTATTACAGATTTGACGTCACTTGTGAGGACGATTCAACCGTCTGTCGTCTTTTCTGTCAAGTCGCAACATGCATGTTTTTACCCCAATGTTTCGAATCAAACAGAATCAATGCGATTTCGCATCACCATCCGAATGACGACTCGACAGAATCCACCAGGAAGCCCGAGACTCTTCGAAAACACGGCTCTTTTTACGCAGCAATCCATGCCTGAAGGACTTATCGAGATTTGCAGCGAAGAGACTTACGGGTGGCGAGCGTTGGGCACTCACTCACAACACTGTCGCGACATGCACCAATGTATACACACCGATGCAACGGCGTGTATATGAACATTTTTGTATATCTATCAACGATCGTTTCTGAGCAACTTGTTGATATGAGAGAGAGAGTGTGTGTGTGCGCGTGTGTCTGTGTGTGAAACCGCCCGGCGTTCACGAGGCCCTGGGACTCATTGCGTCAGGAACGGAGCCAACGAGGGCTATTCGTAACCGTTCACAGACTGAAGAGAGGGGGACAGGCACATTTTCCCGGTTCCATTGGAATTCCCAGTGCATCGACAAGGGTGAGCTTTCCCTTTACCGCGGGAAAATGAGCCAGTCCCCGGTCTGTGAACGGTTACGGGCTATTCCAACAGGCTGTAGGCTTCTCTGGGCAAAGCGAGATTGGCCGCTGACTCAAGGCGATCAAGCCCGACACGCAGCGCCATCATGCTTTCCACTGCACCGGATTCGAGTACCGAGCCGGATGATTCACGGCGTTTGTACGATCAAAGACGCATGAGAGCCGCCGCTTACTGTGATCGAGCGCGCATAGCAACCTGCTGAAGTCAGGGGGACAGGCACCTTGGCGTTGACGATGTCGCGCCGTTTTTTAAGCTGGTGAGAGCCCGCCCCCGTTATGTCAACAGACTACGGGAGGACGCGACGGGTCAGGAAAGCCCCTGTTGTTTGCGGCGGAGCATACTGAACAGAAACCGCAGCGGCCTTTGTTCGGTTGCTGGTGGGGCCACGGCGGGGGTTTCGGTCGATTCCCAGACTGGTTCCGGCGTAATCTCGGCAACGGGGGGATTGACCTTTTGTCCTGGAATCACCACTTCGCCGATTTCATAGCCGAGCGAATGGAGAATCGCCGCGCTGTTTGCGCTCAGGACACCGGTCGGTCGCAAAGACTGGCCGAGTGAATAGACTTCGCTCGCCACTTCGTTGACGTCAGCAGAAAGCGTATCGCGTCGTCCCATCGCAGGGTACGCGACGGGGGTTTCATAGGTTGCGATCGGTGCTGCGGGCTCAGAGTCCACCATGGCTGCTTCTGCAAGTTCGAAGGAACTTTCGATGTCCGCAGCCTCAGCCGCGAACTCGTGATCGACGAACTGCGGTTCAGCATCCACCTCTTCAGCGCCCGTAATGGCCGTCGACGATTCTTCCGCGAGATGCAGTTGATTCACAGGTTCGGCCGCGGGTCGTTCGAACTGCGAAACTTCCTTAGAAAACACCGGTTCTGTGCGAACATCGGCCAAGGAAGGTGTGTCAGGAAACGAAACCGGCGGCGGTGCGAATCCCGCGTCGATCGAAGCGTAACGATCGACGATCATTTCTTCCTGAAAACTGGAAGTGGGCGGGGCGATGTTGACCGGGGCGGCTGGCGTTTGCCCGATACTGGCATGAGCCACTTCGCGGGTTTGCTCGGATTGCGAAATCGGCGAGTGATCCACGCTTTCGACGAACTCGACAACCGAATCAATGTCAGCGGAAGACGATTTCATTTTGGCTTCCGCTGCGGCCTCGTATGCATCTTGGAGTAGATCATGAAACTGCAGCCGACGTGACAATTTCGCCTCAAACTCTTCGTCGATTTCGCCGTCCGGCTCGGACGATGCCAGTTCCGCCAGCATATCGTCCAGGTCCATGTCGGTAGTTCGAGGCGTGAAGGCCTCTATCGTCTGACGCCAATCTTCACTGCCCACTTCGACCGAACTGATCTCATGCGCAGCAAGACTCTCCAGAATCTCCAGAGCTTCTGGAACCGGTCGAGGAACTGGAGTCTCGTGCTCGTGAGTCTCGGACGTCGACGAACCGTTGAATTCGGGTTCGTACGAATAGGTCATGGGGTTGGACGTCGAATCGGCCAGATACCCCGTCGATTCGCGACTGATTGAATAGGGGGCGGGTTGGAATTCGCTGGAATGGTCGATTCGCTCCACGTGATCGGCCGAGCCCAACGACTGCGGAACTTCGTTCCAGTGCAATGGCAATTGGCGAAGATCGTTGAGCGCTTCGCGTACGAGGTCCGCCTCGGCGGGATGTTGTTCGGCGACGAAGGCGAGCAGCAGTGAATGATCGGCCAATTGATTAATGCAACGGGGAATTCCATCGCTGGCGCGCGCAATCAAATCGAGTGCTTCGGGAGTGAAGACTTCTTCGGTGCGTCCGCCCGCCCAGGTCAGGCGGTAATCAATGTAGTCCAATGAACCGGCATGATCGAAAGGCGAAACACTGACATGTGCACGAATGCGCTGATTGATGGCCTCCATACTGGGCTGGGCCAATTTTTCTTCCAGCGACAGTTGTCCGACAAGCACCAACCGCACCAGGGGACGACCATGCTCGGCGAAATCCGCGAGAATCCGTAATTCTTCCAGCAGACTGTCGGTCAACTGATGCGCTTCATCGCAAATCAGGACGAGAGCTTCACGCTTGGGCTGTAAGGCCCGAATGGCCGGGAAGAGCTCCAGGCGAAGTTCTTGTTCGCTGGGATGATGATAGGCGTGATTCAGTTCACAGAGAACGGTTTGCAACAGGGCACGACGGGTCAGGAAACTGGCATGCCGCAGGAAAACGGTTTCGTAGCGTTCGTCAAGCTCTGATCGCAACCGCTCGCACAGTAATGTTTTACCAGTTCCAGCGGGAGCGGTCAGGACTGCGATTCCTTGTCCTTGCTCGACACAGACGACCAGTTCATCCAAGGCTCCTTGAATGGGTCCGGCCGACAAAAAGCAAGATGCATCGGGTGTCGCCGCAAAAGGACGTCGCTTTAATCCAAAACTGGCTTCATACATCGGTGAACTTCCGTATTCCGGCCCACGTTAGGCAAATCGCAGGACCAGGTGCCCGACTCCCCCCAGAACGTCAAATCACGGCGAAACGGCATGCCCACACCGATGCAGAATTTGACTTCTTCATTACTTGATCGAACGATTAAGGTCGTTGGCTTGAGCACAACCGGTATTAACCGTAGCGAGAACGAAATCGGTTAAGCCAGCGAATTTTCACACTATCGGCAGTTTGGGCTACGCTTGCAGGCCAGAATGGAAGAATGCGGGGCCGTTGTTTTGCGGGCGGGCAGGGAACACGTTAGATTAAATTTAGTTGCGCGACCGTCGGTGGCGCAGACTTCCAGTCGGTCAGAGTCCATTTTCGAATGGACGCTTTGGTTCGCCAAGGCGATTTGCGACTGGTGATCGCAGGAAAAGGTTATGTCCGAAGGACGAGTTACGTTCCGCAATCACGATGACGTTCGAACATTGTTTGGGTCTCGTGATAAGAACTTACGTCGATTGCGGGATGTTCTGCATCTCGATGTGGTTCTTCGTGGAGATGAACTGCATTTACACGGTGATCCGTCTCAAGTCGAACTTGGCACCGAAATCGTTTCGGAGCTTCGTTCGATCATCGAACGGAAGGGGCTGCTGGACGAGCACGAATTTGATCGTGTCTTGCAGCGTGGCCACTATCCGATCGACGCGACGTCTGACGAAATCATCGACGTCTTTCACAAAGCCCGCAAGATTCGGCCCATGGGCTCGGGACAGCGGCATTACATCAAGGCCATCCGCGAACACGATCTGGTGATTTGCGAGGGGCCCGCCGGTTCGGGAAAAACCTATCTCGCAGTCGCGATGGCGATCAACGCCCTGCGTCTGGAGCAGGTTCGTAAGATCGTGCTGGTTCGTCCCGCCGTGGAAGCGGGCGAGAAGCTCGGTTTTCTGCCTGGCGATATGCTCGCCAAGGTGAATCCATATCTGCGTCCGCTGCTGGACGCTCTGGGCGACCTCATCGATTTTGACCAGGTCCAGCGTTATCTGGACAAGGATGTGATCGAAATCATTCCGCTGGCCTACATGCGCGGACGGACCCTGAACAACACGTTCATGATTCTGGACGAAGCTCAGAACACCACCGTCACGCAGATGAAGATGTTTTTGACCCGCATGGGTCATCACTCCAAGATCGTGGTGACGGGGGACGGGACGCAAACCGACTTGCCTGATCGCGTCGAAAGTGGCCTGAATGACGCGATTGTCCGTTTGAGGAATGTGGAAGGTATCGCAACCGTGACACTTTCCGGCGAAGACATTGTTCGCCATCCATTGGTCCGTCGAATCGTCGCCGCTTACGACGACCGTCGGCTGGAACGAAACGTAAGCGGCCATGAGCCTCACAACGGTCATTCCGTGAACGGGGGGCATCCGGTTCACGGCCACCTGACCGAGGGGGACAACAACGGACCAACAGCTCTCGAGAATTCCGCCAACACTGGGAGTGTCTCGCAAAACGAGGCGTCCGACGCGGAAGAAACATCCCAAAGCGGGAATGGTTCGTTTGGGGCGCCACGGCCCGCCATTGATTCCGATTCCACAACCACGGGAGACAGGAATTTCCCTTCGCCATGATCTCAAACAGAATTCTTAGCGGCACATGCAACTGCCGGAATCTGTGGTCTGTCGCGAATCGAGTCTCAGAAACCTTCCTATGATCTTTTTTTCTCCTCGTCGAAGTCGATTTCAAAGACTGTCGGTCCACAAGGTCGGCACGTCATGGTCGGGGCGTCTCGGTGATCAACTCAGTCGCACCGACGTGTCCCTGCGTTTGTCGATCTGCTTTGTGGTGCTGGCCGGATTGATGCTGTCGCTGCAGTCCTGGCAGGCTCCATTCCCGTATCGCCTGGGAGACGACTTTCCCAACGGTATGGTGGCGCGCGTCGACTTCAAGCGCGTCAATCAAGGCAAGACCGACGTCGCGCGCATTGAAGCGGTCAGTCGTGTTCCGCCCGTGTTTCGCGTTCTGCCCGCAGGCGTAGAACGATTGCGAAACCTGCCGAACGATCTACGGCGGCATCTGTTTGAACTGGTCGAAGTCAACAAATTCAGCGAATTGTCCGCCGAGACGCGGGCTGCGTTCGGCTGGGTTGCTCCTGGGCCCAGTGCCATCGATCCGTTGACTCAAAAGTTTGAGGCGGAATGGAACACACTCCGCGAAGCGATTGGGCCGATTGCATCCGCCGAACGAAAAATCGACGAACTGGTCGGTGAGTTCTCGCAACTGACAACTCCCGTCAAGAAAGTCGGGATCCTGGATATTTCGGAGCTGGCGCGACCGCTGCAGAAAATCCGCCTGGACGATGAAATCAACATCGTGGAAAACGAAACGGATAAACCGCTGACACGTTCCGCGTCCGATGCCGTACTCGACGAACTGTTGAAGGCCACGGGGATCTTGGGCAGTCAGTGGAAATCCTTTCCATCGCTGCTTCCCTTGCAGCCAATTCTTGAGCGATGGTTCAAGAATCGAGCAATCCCGTCGCTGGAGTTTGACCAGGCGGCAACGAACATCAAGATCGCCGAAGCGAACGAGAAAACCGAGCCCGTCGAAGATGAGTATAAGCGCGGACAACTGTTGATCGCCCCAGGCAGTATCATTAAGAGCGAAGAGCTCAATGTGTTGCACGCTCAGTACGATGAGCTCGAGAGCAAAGTCACGTTCTCGGAACGCATCGTTCGAATGGTTTCGGTCTTCCTGTTGCTGACCGTCCTGGCCGGATTGAACGGCTTTTATCTGGTTCGAAACGAGCGACGACTGGCCGCCAGTGTCGGCCGGCTGACCGTCTACCTGCTCGCAATCACCACGTCGATCGCACTAAGCCGGTTGCTGTCATTCGATCCATGGCGAGCCCAGGTCGTCCCCCTGCTGTGCACCGTGATGGTCTTGGCGATCGCGTACAATCAAGTGCTCGCCGCGCTGACTGGATTCTCGATGACGCTGGTGCTCACGCTCGCCATTGGCGGCGGGCTTGGTCAGTTCGTGGTGCTGATGAGTGCGATTGCGGCGTCCGTCGTGCCGCTGAATCAGGTTTCCAACCGCATGAAGCTGGTTCGTGTGGGATTTGGTGCGGCCATCACGTTTCTGTTTGTTTCGCTGGGCACGGGCATCATTGAAACTCAGCAGCTCAGTCGTCTTTGGTCCGATCCGGACCAGCGATTCCTGCTGAATATTCTCCGCGGGGCAGGGTGGTGCTTCCTGTCCGGATTTCTGGTCTCGGGAAGTCTGCCGTTCATTGAGAGCCTGTTCGGGGTTGTCACCGATATCAGCTTGTTGGAACTGAGCGATGTCTCGCACCCGTTACTGCAAGAATTGATTCAGAAGGCCCCTGGGACCTACAGCCATTCCAACGGTGTCGCCACAATCGCGGAGACTGCGGCCGATGCCATTGGCGCAAATGGCCTGCTTTGTCGCGTCGGTGCCTACTACCACGACATCGGTAAGATCATGAAGCCCCACTATTTCGTCGAGAATATGACGGCGGGGCAAACCAGTCGACACGAATCCCTCAATCCCGCCATGAGTGCCCTGGTCATCATCGGCCACGTCAAGGATGGTGTCGAACTGGCACACCAACACAACTTGCCCGAACCGCTGATCGACTTCATCGAGCAGCACCACGGAACAACGCTGGTCGAATACTTTTTCCACGCGGCAACGAAACAAGCAGAATCGCAGCCTGATCATCGGTTCGATGTCGAAGAATCGGCATTTCGTTATCCCGGTCGAAAGCCGCAAACACGTGAAGCGGCCGTGCTGATGGTGGCCGATGCCGTTGAGGGAGCCAGCCGCACGCTCGCCGAACCGACCCCGAAGCGACTCGAAACTCTCGTTCACGAAATCGCAATGAAGCGATTACTTGACGGACAGTTTGAAGAGAGCTCGTTGACGCTCAGCGAACTGGCGACGATCGAAGATTCACTGACGAAATCTCTGATCGGCATCCATCACGGACGTATCAAGTATCCGGAACAGAAAACGGCTTGACGGCATCCGCAAACGCGATTGGACTTCCGATCGCGTTTGCTGTTTGAAGAGACGGGGACAGGCACAATTCCCCGGTCCATTGGAATCCGCAGTGCGTCGACCGAAGCAACCCCTTCCGTTTGCCGCGGGAAAATGCGCCAGTCCCCGACCTGTGAACGGTTCCGGTTTTGCTTCCTTAAACCGCTGATCGCGACACGATGGGACCTCGATCCACAATGGCCTGATTGATCTGGTCGATTTGACCAGTCGTCAATTTCCAATCGAGAGTGCCCGCATTGTCACGAATCTGCTCCGTTCTCTTGGCACCGCACAGAGCGACAGTGATGCCCGGCCTTTGAATCGTCCAATTGAGAACGACTTGCGCGACGCTTTTCCCACAGTCCACGGCAATGGGCCGCAACCGATCGATGAAATCCTGATTCTGTTCCCATTCCTCTCCCGAGAACATCGGATACTTGCGGCGACCGTCTTTGGGATCGAACTCGAATCGACGATCAAGTTGACCGGCCAGCAATCCTTTCATCAGCGGCCAGTACACAATCACCGAGACGCCGTTCTCAACACACCAGGGCAACTGCGACGCTTCGATTTCACGCTGCAGCATGTTGTAGAGCGGTTGATAGGCCGAGATCGGGCAAACCGCATGGAATTCGACGAGCTGGTCACGAGTGAAATTCGAGACACCGACGCTGCGGATCTTTCCGGACTCGAGCAGCTTCCTAAAGGCACCGGCCGATTCGGCGAGCGGTGTCTTCGGGTCCGGCGCATGCAGGTAATACAGGTCAATCCGATCCGTCTGCAACCGCCGCAAGCTCTCATCACACTCACGAAACAAGGTCGCGGGTCGAGCATCTTTTGCTTGAACCGACCCTTCGTAGTGAATTCCCCCTTTCGTCGCGATCACCAATTGATCGCGACGCGGCCCCAGGACTTTCGCAATCATGGACTCACTCTCACCGTGATAGCCGTAGCAGTAAGCCGTGTCGAAGAAATTGAGACCACAATCAGCGGCCGCCTGGAGCGTCGCGAGGCTGTCCTGTTCCGTGACATTGATGCTGGTAATTCCGGCAATGGGCCAGCACCCCATTGCCAGGGGTGTCACCTGGATCCCGGTTCGACCAATTTCTCGCAGCGCGAACTCCATTAAAATTCCCTTCCAAAGTGAAGACTTGATTCGACTCCGTGGCGGACACTCAAGTTGCCGGGTGGCAACGACGGTCGCCGTTCAACGTCCACAGTATTCCCGATGAGATTCGACGCGTGTAATCGCCTGGCGACATTCAGGAATCAACGGGCAAACTCGCGGTTTCTTGCGGCGACGAATTTCCCAATCGTTGATCGATCCATTCGGGATCGACAAAGCGACGAAGTAACCAGCGCAAAACCTGTTCGACGCGCGCTGTAACAAATGCGGCGTCACGCGATTGCGCGTCGAAAGCCAGGTCGTCTCCAGTCACATCCGCGCTCGCGGTGCCGCCGACTGGTTGACATGCGTCCTTACCCCAGACGAATCCTTCAAGACGCAGTCTTACCGGAAGCCGCTCTTTTGCCAGCATGAAGTTCACGCGATCCTGGATTCGGCGAGCCCAGACAATTCCGAATGTATCGAAGAAATCGATCCAGACCTGGTCAAATCCCGTTTTCGCGACCGAACGACCAGAAAACCTGATGATCGCGACCGACACGACCATCAGGAGGGTGCAATAAAAACGTGTCGCCGTTCGATTCGAGAGCCAATTCGGACTTGAGGACGAACTGCACAGAACCAAGGCGCACAGCGAGCATCCGTACAGAATCGCGGGAAGCGTCTGGCGAGTACCGCAATAATTCCCAAGCCCCATGACGAGCACCAGACAAAACGCCGCCACCTGCGGTGTTTCCAGGTGCAATCCGTGCAATTCGCTTCCTTGAGTCCACAGCGTGATGACGGGCCAACCAAGCACCAGAAGCATGGGAAGGATGATAAATCCGTTCCAGACACGCGTCCCTGGACGCCTGGCCCCCAAAACAGTCATTGCAGGACATAGGGATAAAACCGAAATGGCATACCAGGCATGATCTGCGGCCTCAGACGAGATCGCAGCGAGGCATTGATCGGCGAACCACGTCACAACCCATAAAGTCGCTACGAGCAGGCTCCACGACCAGGCGCCGCGCAGTGTGGTTCCACGAATCCAGTGGCGTCCGTGGTAGACGTAACGCCAAGCAAGCAGCAAACCCAGCGAAATCGTGATGTGCCAATAGCTGTTCAAGGCGTGTTTACCCAGCAGAAACGTCACAAGTCGTCGCCCGCGAACAGTCTATCATCCCCCTCATCTTCCGCAGAGTCATCGTATCTGGCATCTTGGTCGACGGTCATCGGCAGATTCAAAAACGAGGGACGTTTGGGTGCGTTCGGGAAACGATGAAAGTCGAAAAAAAGGGTGTGACGCGAATTCGCTCCCCTGAACTGTGGCGTCCGCCAGACGTGGTGTTTGATCGGAGTTACCACAGTTCCTCACGTTCCCTCGGCCATGATGTACCTGGAGAATGCAATGAAGTTTGTTTGGATTTCCGCCGCGCTGGTCGCCTTGTCCAGCATGAACAGCGCTCAAGCTGGCCTGTTCCATCACTACAACAGCTGTTGTTCCGCTGCCCCTAGCTGTGCCGCTCCTGCTTGTGCTCCAAGCTGTGCTGCTCCAGCCTGTGCTCCTGCTTGTGCCGCTCCTGCTGCTTGTGCTCCAACGTGTGCAGCTCCTGCCACGACCTGTGCTCCAGCTTGTGCTGCTCCAGCTCCTGTTTCGTGCTGTGCTCCAGTCGCTTCGAGCTGCAACAGCTGCAACAGCTGCTGCAAGCCACGTTGCCATCGCATCCGTATGCCAAAGCTCTGCTGCCCCAAGATTCGCCTGCACCGACCACGTTGCGGTTCACTCTGTGGCACCTCGAGCTGTGCTCCTAGCTGTGCAGCACCTTGTGCTCCTAGCTGTGCCGCTCCTGCGACCAGCTGCTGCAACTGATTGACGATCGAATCCCCGCCGCATGACAAAATTAGACTTCAGTGCTGATGGCGTCGGTTGCGGGACCGTGAGACCTTGTCGAGGGAAGCTGACCACTTCCCTCGACTTGACTCTCGCGACGACAGTGATTCAGAGCTTGAATCCTCTCTGTCGTCGCTCGCTTCTCTGATTGACATAATTAAGGTGGCGACGCCCGTTGGGAGTCGACACCTTGATTGCATTTGCGGCACCGCACATCTGTGAACGACGCACTTGCAGACTGCGAACCGGGCACTTGCGAATGCTTCGCAAGCCCCGATCGAGTCTCTATCCATTACGCCAGCGGGTCACGGCCTGGACCTTATCCGCGATTCCCTTGAATCGTGTGAAGTTACGACAACAGCAAACGCAGATCGTCTGTCGTCAGATTCTGCATGATTGAGTTGTCTTGTTCCAGAATCGCATCGGCCAGTTCTCGTTTGGCCTGCTGCAGCTCAGCGATCTTTTCTTCCACCGTATTTTTACAGATCAAGCGGTAGGCAAAGACCTGTCTTGTCTGTCCGACACGGTGTGCTCGGTCGATCGCCTGCGTTTCGACAGCCGGATTCCACCACGGATCAAGAATGAAGACGTAGTCGGCCGCGGTCAGGTTCAAACCCAGTCCGCCCGCCTTCAAGCTGATCAGGAACACACCGCAGTTCTCGTCCGCCTGGAATCGCTCGACGCGTTCTTTACGATCGCGTGTCTGACCATCGAGGTATTCGTAGACGATTCCTTTTTTGTCCAGATGATGTCTGACAATCGACAACATACTGGTGAACTGCGAGAAGACGAGCGTTTTGTGCTTTTCTTCGAGCAATTCTTCGATGTGCGGAATCAGAACGTCCAGCTTGGCACTGGCATCTTCGGGCATCGAACGATTGAGCAGGGCGGGATGGCACGCCGCTTGACGGAGTCGAAGCAACGCTTCGAGCACATGCATGCGTGTCTTCGCGATCCCCTGTTCTTGAACCAGTCCCAGCAGCGATTCGCGATAGTGATCTCGCAATTCGTTGTACAACCGCTGCTGTTCGTCGCCCATTTCGCAGAAGATGGTCTGTTCCAGCTTTTCTGGCAATTCACTGGCCACACTCTGCTTGGTACGTCGCAGGATCAGCGGCCGCAAACCTTCGGCAAGCACACGTCGCGTTTCCTGATTGGTCGGATCGGCGGCGTGCTGTTTGAAGGCAGAACTGCGTCCGAGCATCCCGGGATTCAAGAATTCGAAGATCGAACACAGGTCTCCCAGATGGTTTTCGATGGGTGTACCGCTTAAGCCAACGCGATGTTTGGCTTGAAGCAAACGCACGGCCTTCGCCACCTGGGACGTTGAATTCTTGATCGCCTGAGCTTCGTCGAGAATGACGTAGTCAAACGACAATTCCTTGAGCAACAACACATCGCGCCGCAGCGTTCCGTACGTTGTCAAAATGAGATCGTACTTCGTGAAGTCATCACGGAACTTGGCACGATCCAGCCCCGCGTACTCCAAGACTTTGATTCCAGGCGTGAAGCGTTCGGCCTCGTGCTTCCAGTTAAACAACAGCGACTTCGGCACAACAACCAGTGACGGATTTCGCCGCTTGACGCGCAGTCGACGATCTTCGAGGAATGCCAGCATTTGAATGGTCTTACCGAGACCCATGTCATCCGCGAGACATCCGCCGAAATCAAATTCTTCGAGGAACTTCAGCCAGCCAATCCCTTCACGCTGATAGGGACGCAGCTCACCCTGGAATGTCGGTGGTTCACGTTCGGTCTTGATCCCGTCGAATGCCGCCAGGCGCTCACGCGTCTCGAGAAACTTCGTGTCGTAATCGACAGATTCTCGCGACGAAAGCAATGCATCAATGATGCTGACTTGAACGGCGCCGAATCGGAGATGCTCGCCTTCCGCGACGCCCAGTCCTGCCAGCAGACCGTACTTCTCGAGCCAGTCTTCGGGAAGAATCCCCAGCGACCCATCGTCCAGCACGATCGTACCGTCACCACGTGCCAGCGCCGCCAGCAATTCTGGAAACGTGACGCTGGCTCCATCGAAATTGACGTTGCCGTGCAGTTCGAACCAGTCGATCCCGGATTTGATCTGGAACTTCAAGTCGCCTGCCTGACGGACCTGTTTTCCATCCGCACGCACCTGCCAGCCTTCAGCCATCAGGCGACGGACCGCCGGCGCAAGATCGCGAGCTGCGATTTCGGCATCGTGCGCGCCGCGTTTCTGATCCAGCAAACGCCGGAATCCATAGTCCATCAATTGTGACCACGCTTCTGACTCGCGCACTTTGTCACGCACGAGACAGCGGCTGGCCGACCGCTGAACGATGGCCCATTGGCTGCTCGAGGCCCGGATGGGAAGCCCGTCGTAATCGAATTGCACTTCGGCCTTCAGGCGATCGCTGTGCCACCGTGATTTTCCTGGCGCATGAACGATCAATATCGGCTTTGGTTCGAGGATGACTTCGGTCAGCTTCAGTTCCGGCGGCAATTCCAGGCGGGGCAGGGCCGGCATGTCCAGCAAACGGTCCACCAACTCGTGCTCTTCCCCCGCAGGAACTTTCAAGTCATCCGAGCGGCGCAGCAACGCGACCCATGGATACGCGTCGAAATCCTGAAATGGATGAACCAATGTCGGCGTAATCGCCAAACCGCCAGGTACAACCAGCGCGGGGTCTTTCAGAGACAAGTGTTCTTCACCGCGGCGCAGCGAGCCACGAAGTTTCCACACATTCTCGACGGGTTCAAATGCCACTGTGAGGCACAGTTCCCACAAGCCGCCTTCGTCCCAGGAGAGCGTCTCGGTCACGCGTTCGTCATCACCAAGCAGCCGAATACGTCCGGTCGCACAGATCGCGGGAAGAAGCAATTGGCACAGATCATGAGGCAGCCGATAGCGATGCGCCGCGAGACTGTCCGTCACGGGCCCCGTCATCGTGCTGCGGTCCGGTGTCCCACCAACCAGGTGAGCGAGAATTCGGCGATCTTCATCGTCATCGATATCTTCGAACTTGCCGGGCTTCAGCTTGAGTGGCTTTAGCTTGCCCCATTCACCGTTCGATCGGCGCTGACGATGTGAGGTTTGAATAATGACCAGACCCGCCTCTTCGCTGGCGACGGCGTCAATCTCATAAAAAATCTGCCGTTCGCGACCGGCGGAGACAGACGTGCTGGCGGCGTCTTCGCCTTGCATGGCCTTGCGTAGTTCGCTGAGCCGTGATTCCCACTCGCGGAGGCGCGGCACGGCCGCGGCTTCGAGTTCGGCACGAATGGATTCACGCTCGGCACGTTTCTGCGAACGACTGTTGCCCGATCCATTCGACGTGTACGCTTCTTCGTCGTCTTCGTCCCAGTCATCGAGACCGAAATCGAGCGGGTCTTCTTCAACGGCAAACGGGGGAATGTATCCCTGCTTGGCCGCCCCGCCGATGTAGTGCCCCGCGTCCGCCGCAAGAATTGTCGCCCAAAGATGCTTGCAGTGCGGGTTGCCACTCTTATTGGCGTCTGTCCCCACGCAGTTGCACGACATCTTGAGTGCGCCATTGTCGCGACTGAGCTGTGTTTGATACTCAACTCCGTCCCGAACAACTGCAAACAGATGGTCGCTTGTCACGCGGATGACAGCAACTCGTTCCGCCTGAATATATGCAGCCCCTCGGAAACGAATATCTCCGCGAAACTTGCCTTCCAGCAGTTCCGACAACGTCATGAACGCGTCCCTGTCCCGATCAAAGTATACGAGTGTCCGTTTCGCACGCTGGCGCTCGGCGTCAACAATTCGCGCGAGCAAGGCAACTTAACCGATCCGGTCAAACGTGGGTAGTCATGACACCACGCTGGAAACGTGTGATCAGGTCCGCTGACTCAATTCGCGAATTCTGGCAAGCCCAATTGTCGGTGCGGGACGAAAATAAGGTGCCAATTTTTGCACTTCGGCTCGCCACGAGCGACCGAAAATGCGTCAGGAAAATGTTCGGCCTCGTTTGCGTGAAGCAACTTCCTGAATCCGGCCCATTCAGGGAAGATCTCTTCCCATTCAACGCCGATTCCGATCACGAAAGCTGTCGCACATCTTTGTCCAGCCATTTTCCTGAACCGTTATTGTATCATATCGTTTCGACGGATCGCAGATCGTGCAGGAATTCGGCATGTGTGTGGCGTGTTGATTTCTTCACAGATTACGATCGTCAGACCTTGTTCTGTGCCAGTCCAAGATGCATATCGATTTCCTAATTGGCAATGGAACTCGAACGGAACGGCTTCCCTTTGACACGACTCGGAAACATCAATGTCGATCTGGTCTTCACTACGCGGGCATGACGAACAGCGAGACATGTTTCGCCGGACCATCGAACGTCGGCGATTGTCACAAGCATACCTGTTCGTGGGACCAGCCGGGGTCGGCAAACACCAATTTGCACGACGACTGGCGCACGCACTGCTTTGCCTTCGGCGTGGCGAGGATCCCTTGGAACCATGTGGGCAATGCGCCGGCTGCAAACCATTTCTTGCGGGGGCGAATCCCGACTTTCTGTACGTGGGCTGCCCCGAAGGAAAGCGCGAGTTCCCTATTGCTCAACTCGTCGGTCCCGAAGAGCGCCGGGGTAAGGAAGGGCTTTGCCACGACATCTCGTTGGCGCCGCTACCGGGGTCACGCAAAGTCGCGATCGTTGATGACGCAGACACCATGAACGAGTCCAGTGCCAATGCGTTCCTGAAGACGCTTGAAGAGCCGCCCGATCGCGCGATCCTGCTCTTGATCGCTTCAAACCTGGATGCGCTGCTGCCCACGATCCGCTCGCGCTGTCAATTGGTCCGCTTCTCACCGCTGACAACGGAAGATGTCCAGGCACTGCTGCTTGAGCAGGACCTGGTTCAATCTATGGAAGACGCCCGGTTCGCCGCCGAACTGAGCGAAGGCAGCCTGTTCACGGCACGGCAGTTAATTGAACCTGAATTGCGAAAACTCAGAACTCTCCTGTTTGCTCAACTCGCGAAAACGGACTTCAGCGGGCTGGGACTTTCCAAACAGCTTCAAGAAGGGCTGTCTGAAATCAGCAGCGACACGGCCGAACAACGACGAAACGGTCAGTGGCTCATCCGATTTGCGGTCGAGTTTTTCCGTACGGCACTTTGGCAGTTGCAAGCGGTTGAGTCCTCTTCAGCGCCGACTGATCCAGAAATCGCCAAATTCGCGAAACGCCTGAGCGAGCAATCGAACGCCTGGGAATTATTGGGGGCCTCGATCGATCGTGCCGTCGACGCGTCGCTCAACATCGATTCCAACGTACCCGTCGCCTTAAGCTTGGACAGCCTGTTCGACGATTTGGCCCGCCTGAGCCGCCGCTCGCAACCCACTCGATCCCCAGTCTGATTCTGGGCTTGCGAACGGATTCTGGGTTAGCGAAGCCGTTTTCACGCGGATCGCAGGACTTGCAAATCAGCAGGCCCCCGACTACCATCACAAAACTGAGACTGAGTCTCAGTGTCAACAAAAGCAAGCCAGCACAGGCGACGCCAGCCAGCTTCAACGCGATTTCGGGATGCCTCGACGAAGAAGGCACGACGAGAAACCCTCAAGCACCATTCGGACAAAAGGTGAATCGGGATGGCAACACAAATCGAGATTGTGCAACAACTCTCAACCATGACCTCTCGCGGCGCGCTACAGGCTGCACGGGAACTCGCTGCTGAATCGCTTGTGAAATTCCCCGACGATGGTCGCTTGTGGGAAATTGCGGGCCTGCTGGATCATGCCAAGGGTGATCCGGACTCGTGCGAGCGCCGACTGGAAACGGCTCAAACGCTCACTCCCCTGCGCCCGGCCGCATCATGTGGCCTCGCGGACGCGTATCGGCACTTCGGAAGAAACGCACTCGCGAAGGATTTGTACGCGCACGTTGTGACGCTTGATCAAAGCTCGATACGGCTCTGGCAATACTGTGCTCTGCGTCTAGATGAAATCGGGGCTGTCGCCCAAGCGGTCGATGCCGCCCGTCGAGTCGCGGCCGCGCAACCCGAGAACGCGCAATCCATCTTTGAATTCGGCTACTATTTGAGTCGCTTCGGCACCGCATCACAGCTCGTCGCAGCCGTCATGAAGCAGGCCATTTCACTCGCACCCGACCAGGTTTCGTATCGATTGGGCCTTGCGGATTTGTTGTTGAGTACGGGAGACCGCAGCGCCGCGTTTGCCTGGATTCAAGGATTGTCCGCTCGACAGATCGAGCAATTGACCTGCCCGTGTTGCCTCGAACGACTCGCTCGCCTTTTCGAATCGGGGAATGACTGGGTCCGCGCACATGCCTGTCGAGTCTGGATCGATCGCCATTCCGTCAACGAGCGCCCCACAGCACGATTTTCGTCGTCTTTCTTGATCCAAGAGTATTTGCTCGAAACAGACGGTCTGCGGCAGGCGACCTCAGCCGCTGCTCTGCGAGCCTGAATCGCAGGATCGCACCCGATTTCCCTTGCGCGCCTCCGAAGAATGAGGACAAAAACGGGGTCCGGATCGATACTACGGAAGGGGCTGCTGGCGAACTTGCGATTGACACTCCCGAGTAATCCGACACAATCCTGAATCGTGTCTAACGGGAAATGCCAGTGAATCGTTTGTTCGCGATTTTGATGCTCATCCAATTCGTGGCACAGCACTTTGCGTGTTGTTGCACCGGCTGTGGCAATGCGCCTCAAAAACCGGTTGCGGCCACGAATGTTTCCAGGACCGACAACGTTCCGTGTCCGCGTCGACACTGTTGCCAGCAGCATCGAGATCGACACACACAGGCGCAGTCAAAAAACACTGCCGCACCCTCACGCAATCGCGGCGATCACTCGCAGGAAGGTTCGCAGCACCATTTGTGCTTCGCGAGCCATATTGTCTTCAACGCAACCTCGAGGGCAATGGTCACACCGTCTGAACTCTCGAGCGGCGAACTCATTCTGCCTCCCGACGGACGCTGTCGGAAACTGCTGAAGTCTGTTGCATCCTGTCGAGATTTGGTCGACATGGATCACGTGAGTTCCCACTGCCACGAGCGTTCGCTGCTCGGTGTCTACCGCATCTAGTGGCGCAGCCACTCTGTCCTGACTGGTTCGCGAGTCACGCCGATGGCGCTCGCGGATCTGCTCTCGACGAGTTTCCTCGACGTGTCAATTGAGGTGTTGAGCTCCCTTTAATGGGCGATCGGACCCGTTTCGACCGTACAAATTGTCGTGTTATCCAGGACGACACGTTTCTGAATACAACACGGACATCGCGAGCGACACACCATCGCGCGATCTCCGTGTGACACTACCCAAAGGTTCTGACGGCTCGCTTTGCCACCAGGTTGACAGGTTTATTTGGCGGCGATCGTTCGATCATCCCTCGATCTAACAGGCTTCCGTGACGACAAACACCGTTGACCATCGCCAATACAGACTTTTCTTGTTCGAATCTAAATTAGTGAGACTCGCCCTCATGTCACACAAACTCAAGCTCGCGGCGGTCGCGACCGGAATCCTTGTCGTGGGCGGCGTTGCTGCCGCGACACGTGATTCGTGGCTTCCACTGCTGAATCATTCTGCTGCCGCAACCGCGTCATCAAACGACGGACACGCTCACGATCACGAGGGGCACGACCATCATGATCACGAGAAGAGCAGTCTTTCCCTATCGGAACAGGCACGAACGAACCTAGGCCTCGAAACGGGCAAAATCGAGCTGCAAGACTGGTGGCGATCGATTCCCATTCCAGGAATTGTGAGCGAGCAACCAGGACACAGTGAACGTCGGATTACAACCTCGTTGAATGGGATCATTGGAAAGGTATTTGTCTTTCCAGGACAAACGGTTCACCCGGGAGACCCGTTATTCTCGTTGCAGTTGACCGGAGAACTACTGACAACGACCCAGGCATCACTCCTGAGAACACTGCAGGAACTGGAACTGCTTGAAATCGAAATGAAGCGGATCACCCCGCTGGTCGAAAGCAACGCCTTGCCGGCCAAAGCGAAACTGGAAAAAGACTACGAAAAGAAGCGGCTAGAGTCACAGCGATTGATCCAGATGCAAGAACTGCTTGTTCGGGGACTGGCCCCCGAACAGATCACACACATCATCGAAACAAAAACACTGATCCGCGAATTTACAATCCGTGTTCCCGGCGGACAGACAATCGACGCAGAAGCGCGAGAATTCAGTCCCGGCAGTCGAAGTTCTGTGATTCCGATTGGCCTGCTGAAGCATCTACCGGACCAGGAAAGCACGGACGAGTCGAAACTCGTCTACACGATTGAAGCGATCGGAACCTTTCCTGGGAAGCTCGTTCAGCCCGGCGACGAATTGTGCGATCTTGCCCTGCATACCAAACTCGACATTGTCGGAAACGCATTCGAAAAGGAAGCGCCGATCATCGCCCATGCGATTCAGGAACGCTGGCCGGTGCGTGCCATCTTCGAAGTGACGGCCGGTGATCCTCTGATTCGGGAGGACCTGAAGATTCGATTCGCCGAGAACACCATCGATACGGTGACGCGAACCTTGCGGTTTCATATTCCTCTGGTCAACGAAGTGATGGGCGATCAAGAAGGTGACCACGGAATCGTTTATCGATCGTGGCGTTTCAAACCTGGCCAGAAGGTCCGCTTGATGGTTCCGCTCGAGCACTTGAAACAACAGATCGTGCTTCCCGCAGATGCCGTGGTGAAGGAAGGCGCCGACGCATACGTGTTCCGCGTCAACGGCAAATTGCTGGAACGAGTCCCAGTTCAGCTTGAATTCCTCGACTCGCGCGAAGCGGTGCTCAAACGTGACAGGTCACTCGCACCGGGCGATTTCGTCGCGTTCAATCAGGCGTATCAACTCAACCTGGCGCTGAAGAAAAGCCAGGGTGGCGGAGGCGGCGGCCATAGCCATGAAGGACACAATCATTAGTGCCACAGCCACTCTGAACGGGCATATTCGCGAGCATCGCCTGCAGGTTTGCGGCCCTGCTCGCGACGAGGTCATCGACGTGTCGACTCCGCTTTGAAGTACCACGAGTCGACCTTCATTGTGCGGCGGAAGTGAAAGTCAGTCCTACGAGTCACAAATACCATGTCACATCATCATCACCATCATGCCCCCACTTCTGGCCGTCTCTCAGGACTACTCGCAGCGGGCTCGATCCTCAACATGTTGTATGTGATTGTTGAAGGTGCGTTCGGGCTCGCCATCGGATCAATGTCGCTCGTCGCGGACGCCAGCCACAATTTCAGCGATGTGTTGGGGTTACTGCTCGCTTGGGGTGCCGTGCGTCTGTCGCAATCATCGGCGACGGAACGGAAGACGTACGGGATGCGGCGGTCGACGATCCTTTCGTCACTGCTCAATGCCATCCTGCTACTCGTTGCCGTCGGCGCGATTGGCGTCGAGGCGATTCACAAGATCATGACGCCGACTCCGATCAGCGGCATGACCGTGATTGTCGTCGCATTGATTGGCATGATCGTCAACGGGATCACCGCCTTCATACTTGCCGGCAACCATCACGATCTGAACGTGCGAAGTGCCTTTCTGCATATGCTCGCCGACACAGCGATCTCTTTTGGGGTGGTCCTGACCGGCGTCATCTACCTCTATACCGGTTGGACGTGGGTCGACCCCGTTGTCAGCCTGCTGATTGCCGTGACGATCGCCATCAGCACTTGGGACCTGCTTCTGGAATCAGTCCATCTCGCCCTGGACGGAGTTCCAAAGGAAATCGATTCCTCGAAAGTGACGGATTATTTCCGTTCCATTCCGGGAATTACCAACTTTCACGATCTTCACATTTGGGCGCTTAGCTCGACAGAAGCGGCATTGACGGTCCATCTCGTTAAACCCGATGGTCAGTTGGACGACGCGCTGCTCGACCGAATCCGGCACGAACTACACGACCAGTTCCACATTGAACATGCCTCCATCCAGCTCGAAGCCTGTGACTGTCACCACCCGTGCAGCATCACGACATCGACCGCTGATCACCCTCCAGATAGAGCCCACTAGATGAATGCATTAATCCGCTTTTCGCTGCATAACCGCCTGTTGATCGTCTGCCTGTCGCTTGTGACGCTCGTGCTTGGTTCGATCACAATGGCCAGGCTGCCGATCGATATCTTTCCCAGCCTGACCAAGCCCCGCGTCGTCGTGATGACGGAATGCCTGGGGTTGGCGCCCGAGGAAGTCGAAACACTTGTCACACTTCCGATGGAGACCGCGCTCAACGGTGCGTCAGGCGTACAGACCGTGCGCAGCACTTCGGGAATTGGCCTGTCGGTGATTTATGTCGAATTCGACTGGAATTCCAACATCTACGTCGCTCGGCAAATCGTGACCGAGCGTCTCGCGACGGTCACGGGCAGCCTTCCAGCTGGCATCAAACCTGAACTCGCCCCCGTCAGTTCGATCATGGGCCAGATCATGATGGTCGGAATGTACAGCCGTGACGGGACAACCAAACCGATGGAAGTCCGGACGCTGGCCGACTGGGTGGTTCGTCGACGCCTATTGACCATTCCCGGTGTCTCGCAAGTCGTCACGATGGGGGGTGGACGAAAACAGTTTCAAGTCCTCGTCAATCCGGAATCATTGTTGGCTTACGGTGTAACACTCGAGGACGTGGAAACGGCACTGCGAGAATCCAATCAGAATGCGACAGGCGGATTTCTCGAACAAGGCTCGATGGAGTTCCTGGTCCGAGGCATCGGCCGGATCCGTAGCGTGGATGATCTTGCCAGCACGGTCGTGAAGACCACCGACGCTCGGTCGGTTCTACTACACGATGTCGCTCGAATCGTCGAAGGACCGCAGATCAAACGTGGTGACTCGTCCGTCAACGGGCATCCGTCGGTTGTGCTGACCATCGGCAAGCAACCGAATGCCGACACGCGCGACTTGACGGCACAGATTGAGCAGGCCCTTGAAGACTTGAAACAATCGTTACCTGCCGATGTCGAGATCGACCCTACAATCTTCCAACAGCGGCGATTCATCGACCTGGGGATCCATAATGTGCTCGAGGCCCTGCGCGACGGGGCAATTCTGGTTTTCATCATCCTGTTTTTATTCTTGATGAACTTTCGAACGACGTTCATCACGCTGACCGCAATCCCGCTGTCCTTCGTCATCACAGGTCTTGTGTTCCACTGGACCGGGTTGTCCATCAACGTCATGACCTTGGGCGGACTGGCCGTCGCAATGGGCGAGCTGGTCGACGACGCCATTGTCGACATCGAAAACGTCTTTCGACGACTCAATGAGAATGCACGTCTGCCGAACCCGAGACCCAGACTGGAAGTGATCTATCGTGCCAGCATCGAGATTCGTAGTGCCATTGTGTACGGAACCATGCTCGTCATTCTGGTATTCGTCCCACTGTTTGCACTGTCCGGCATTGAAGGGCGACTGTTTGTTCCGCTTGGAATTGCGTACATCGTCTCGATCCTGGCGTCGCTGCTGGTTTCACTGACGGTGACACCCGTGCTGGGCAGCTTGTTGCTGAACCCCGAAACGGGGGCGTCCGGTCATAGTTCCTCCCATGATAGTCCGCTGCTACGGCTACTCAAACGTCTGGTCACGCCTGTCATTCACCTGAGCATGGATCGCACGGGATTGTCCGTCATTCTCGCCGGGGTCGGCGCGGCAATTGTGGGCTGTGCGATTCTGATGTTCAACATCGGCAGTGACTTTCTGCCGCCCTTTGATGAAGGGGCCGCACAAATCAATGTCGTTTTGCCCCCAGGAAGCTCTCTCGAAACGTCGAACCGCGTCAGCAAGATGGTGGACCGTGCGTTCGCGCGTCACCTGCAAGACTCCGAGCATCCCCAGGGCATCGTCAAGAACTTCGTTCGCCGCAGTGGGCGAGCCGAGTTGGACGAGCATGCGGAAGGGGTCAACGTGACGGAATATATCGTTTCACTGAATCCCTCGAGCGGGAAAAGCCGCCAGGAAGTCCTTGCGATGTTCCGCCAGGAACTCGAAGAAATACCAGGTGTCGAATATGAGGTGGAACAACCGCTGGCCCACTTGATCAGCCATATGCTTTCCGGAGTCACGGCGCAAATTGCCATTAAAGTCTTTGGAGAAGACCTCGAAGTCTTGAGGAAAGAGGCTCAGGAAATCAAGGCCGCCATCGAAGGAATTCCCGGTTTGGCACCACCGCTAATCGAGCCACAAACCCTGATCCCCCAACTGCGGATTGAACTGGATCGAGAGCAACTTGAGGCCTATGGCTTGCGTGCCGCACAGGTCAACGAATTCATCGAAACGGCACTCAGCGGACGCGTCACTTCGTCCATCCTCGAAGGTCAGCGGCAGTTCGACCTGGTGGTGCGACTTGACGATGAATTCCGCACGCACATGGAAACGATTCAGCGATTGTCACTCAATCTACCCAACGGAGGACGAATTCCCTTGTCGGCGGTGGCGAAGATCTACGAGGCAGGGGGCCCCAACATGATCAATCACGAACGCGTCAAACGACGGATCATCATTCGCGCAAATACCACCGACCGCGATCTTGGGAGTGTGGTGGCGGACATTCAAAAAACGATCAAAGCCAAGGTCGAACTTCCAGAAGGTTACTTCGTTGAGTATGGGGGCCAGTTCGAAGCTCAGCAAGAAGCCACACGACTGATCGCACTCCTCAGTCTGGTTTCCATCGTCGGAATTTTTCTGGTCCTCTACACCCTATTCCCATCGACGCGAATCGTTCTGCAGATCATGTTAGCGCTTCCGATCGCTTATGTTGGCGGCGCAATTGGACTGTGGTTGACGAAACAAACGCTCACCGTCGCCAGTCTGGTGGGATTCATTTCGCTGGGTGGAATCGCCGCTCGAAATGGAATCTTGCTTGTCTCGCACTACATGCATCTGATGCGTGAAGAGGGAGAAGGGTTCACGGCGGAAATGGTTCTTCGCGGAAGCCTCGAACGGTTGGCACCGGTGTTGATGACAGCCCTGACGGCGGGTATCGGTCTGGTCCCGCTGGTGCTCGGCGGGCAACAACCGGGCAAAGAGATCCTCTATCCCGTTGCCACGGTCATTCTCGGCGGCTTGATCACCTCCACCATCTGTGAGTACGTCGTTCACCCTGGTCTGTTCTGGCGACTGAGCGGCACAGCCGCGAAGCGTCTCGCGAACAAGCAACACGAGGGCCATGCGGAAGAAATCACTTGAAATGCAGTGCGCAGTTTCGGGAATTCGGCGAGCCGACAAGCGTCACGGTGCGTTGATTTCATCGTCCAGCGAGGGTGGTGACGACGAAAATTTGCCTCGTTCTCAAGCTCCCGCAATACGACACTTTCGACCTCCTTTTGTGTGCCACTGGCTGTGCCAGTGCCAGTAGATTCTGGGCTGAGGCACATGCGGAGATTGACCATGACGGCGACCACTGAAGACTCAACTTCACCTGTAGCGACGAACGCCGGTTCGTCGCTACAGGTCGATCACACCAGAATTGAGTTGATCGGCGTACCATCGCAGATTGTCAACGGTCTGCCGAGATTGTCCTGAAGCTGCAGTTCGGGATTCACGCCCAGGCAATGATAAATTGTGGCCGCCAGATCCTGAGGCTTCGTAGGAAACGAGGCGGGGTATGCCGCAAACCGATCACTTGAGCCATGTACGATGCCGCCCTGTATCCCTCCCCCGGCCAGGACCGACGTAAAGCAGCTTGGCCAATGGTCGCGGCCATCACGTCCTGCCCCTGCGCCACCGACGACGCCTTGTCCCACGCGTGGGGTTCGGCCCATCTCACCGGTCCAGACAATCAGCGTTTCGTCGAGCATCCCCCGCTGCTTGAGATCGTCCAGCAATGCGCTGAACGCCTGATCGGTGACAGGGCAAAGCCGCGTCTTCAGATCAATGAAATTACGATTGTGGGTATCCCAGTAGACGCTGACATTCGTCAGCCCGTCGTTCGGCCAGAAGACCGTCACAAACGGGACACCAGCTTCGACAAGTCGACGTGCCTGCAGGACAGACTGACCATGAACATTCATCCCATAGCGTTCGCGAAGTGCCATCGGTTCGCGACTGAGATCAAACGCTGAGGTCGCCCCTTGGGATGACAACAGTGAGAACGCACGTTCATAGTGGCTGTCACGGGCCATGACCCGAACATCGCCCTCCAGGTAATGCAGTTGCTGATCGATCGACTCAAGCAGATGCCTTCGCTGATTCGAACGCGATTCAGGAATCTCGGCGCGCAACGCAAAGTCGCCGACATGGTAGTCAGGCTTGCTGCCATCGGCGTCAATTCGCATGGGATCGAGCGTTGGACCGAGCCAGCCCGCTCCCTGCCCATGTGATGACTCGACGAATCGTGGCGCCCCGTTCGGAACGACAGGCATCATCGACACAAAGGGAGGTAGCGGGCCGCGACCATGTCCCAGCTTTGCAATCACCGATCCGATGCTCGGCCAGTCCTCCGCCAGCGCGGCGCCGCGCCGCGGGGTTCCACGTCCCGTCAGCGGGTAGTGTGTGGCTGAGGTGTGGTCGACATCATCATGCGTCATCGAACGAATGACCGCCAACTGATCGGCCCGCTGCGCCAGAAGCGGTAGGTGCTCACAAATCTGCAGCCCTGGGACCTTCGTATCGATCGGTTGAAATTCTCCCCGGTATTCGGCCGGGGCGCCGGGCTTCATGTCCCAAGTATCCTGATGTGCGGGACCGCCCCACATGAACAAAAAAATGCACGCTTTCGCCTTTGGACGCGCTGCCGCAGCAGCGAGTGACTCGTTCGCCACCGCCTGATTGAGCTGAAACCATTTCGGCAGATCAAGCCCCATCAGGCTGACGGCCCCGGCACGCAGATAATCACGTCGTCGAATCAAGCGGCGATCGAACATCTTGATCTCATCGTTCCTGTAGGGCGAAAGAGGACTTTCGCATTTGGCGTCCAGCGAATGATTCGGTTAGACTAAATTTGAGTGAATCAGTCATGACTGTCCGTGATCCATCAGCGGATCACATTCGAATAAACACGGCACGGGGCGGCGAGCACGCTCCCCTGTTAGTCCTTCATCTTGGCGATGGCAATGTCCGACACGCAATACTTTAAGCGTTACCGGATGGAGATCCAACTGGATTCAACTCCGGCCGTCCCTGTGTCATTACCCGAAGGGTACTTCTGGTCACCGTGGAATGAGGCCGATCTTGAGCGTCATGCGTTCGTCAAATTTCGCAGTTTTCGCGACGAACTCGACTCAGAAGTCTTTTCCTGTCTTGGTGACTACTACGGCTGCCTGAGACTGATGAACGAGATCGCCCATCAAGAGGCGTTCCTCGCACCAGCAACCTGGCTGATCAGTTGGATCGATCAGGTTCACACACCACAAGACTGTGGAACCATTCAAGGAATCGCTGTCACCGAACAATTGGGATCGATTCAAAATGTGGGGGTCGTTCCCGAGCATCGCAGTATCGGATTGGGACGCGCCCTGGTCCTGAAAACGCTCGAGGGCTTCCGGCAGGCACGCCTGAAGCGTGCGGTGCTGGAAGTCACGGCCAACAATGTTTCTGCAGTCGATCTTTACCGCAGTATTGGGTTTCGCGTCGTACGAACGATGTATCGTGTCGCCCCGGTCGAAGAATCACTAGCATGACCGACAGTTGTCAAGGGAAATTGACTTTAAGTCTGCCTGCAGTGTGAATGACCACCGCACACGCTGAATGCCGATTTCCCATCGCGGCTTTCCTCGGCGTCGAACAGGGTGCCCAGTTTGGGGTATCACCACGTCACAAGGCTTCCGTCAATCTTCTTCAGATTGACACTTGTGCCCCAATCGAGCTTGGGAAGATTCTTACGTTTCAAGCTGGTCAATCGAAGCTTCCCCGACTGTCTCTCATTCAGTGTGATATTGCCAATCACTTCATCATTCACTTGTACCGCGAGTACTGTCCCCGGCGGCAAAGGAACATTCTTCACATCAATCGACAAAACGTCATGGTCTTTGACATTGGGCTCACCACGGACTTCTACGTGACGCGCTGATCCTGAAGCGGCAAAGTGTCCTCGACAACCAAACAGCGGTAGTCGAAGCTCCCGCTTAAATGCCCACGATGGGGTCGTCCACAGAAAGGTCACCGTCAAGAAACAAAGCATGCGGACCAACCAGCCGTGGTTCATACAGTCGTTACCTTTTTGTGGCGTGTGACGTGAAAAACTAAACGCGTAACAGAGAAGTGAGCGAACAGATTATGTCCTGAATTTCACTCTGGAAGATCAGGAGCGGGGGGAACAGACTCGGAATTGCCTGCGGGAGATGTTTCGGACTTGGTTTCGGGTGTCGCTGACGTTGCGGCCGGTGTCTCAGCCGGTTGCGTGTCGGACTTTGGCTCAGTCGCGATCGGGTTCGCCGCAGATTCGACTGGCGCGGCAACATCGGTCCCCTCGATTGGAATCAGAGCCGACTGCAACACGAGTCTTGACTGCAATTCTTTATCAACCGTCCCGTTTTGAACCCACGCCACCAGTGACAGGCTGCTTTTAATGGACGGCTTCAGTTGCGCGGGGAACTCGGTTCGGCGTCCCGCTTCGAACTGAGAAATGTAGTGCGTGAGATGATCTTGAATGTCCGACAGCGGCATCGTGATCGCGTATTTCAACTCACCCTTTTTCGGAGGAATCCCCTTGGAGCCGTCCAACGATTCTCGTGCAACGAATTCATGTTCGAAGATTCCGTTCGACCCCAAGGGCCAGAACGTTTGGACTTTGTTTTCGACAATCGCCATCCGCAAACGACATGATGGAAGGATGTCTTCGGGAATTCCGGTCGCTTCCACCTCGACGGCTAGTTGCCCATCGGTCACCTTGGCGGAAAGTTTGAGAGCCACGTCGGTCTTCATCGCCAGACGCTCGTCAATCACTTGCCGAAAGAGGGCGTATCCGTTCGGGGTCGATTGAATCAAACCCGAGTAGTAACGCGGGTCGAGCATCATTCCATCGACCACGACAGTCGGTGTCGCCGAGAGGTTATAAAAAGCCCCGCGTTCCTCGGAATCCTGATTGGCCAGCCCGTCTGGTCCTGGGATGTGCTGGTGGTAGCGAACGACGACGACTTCCGATGTCGGATAGGTTTTACTCAAAGCTTCGACGGCCAGGTCGGCAGCAACGCAAGGCGGACACTGCATTCCGGTAAACAGCTCAACGAGAACTGTTCGATTTCCCGCATCTACCGCGGGTGGTGCAGCGATTTTTGCTTGCACTTCCGTCAGCAGGGCACCGATTTTCTGGTGATAGACTTCCAGCAACCGCTTATCATAGCCGTCTTCGTTGCCGTGCTTTTGATTCCAGAGTTTCTTTAGCACTTCATGGGGAGTCGGCGAATTCGGCGGTTCGCCAGCACGGAGCTGCAGGATTGTTGCTTCCAGTAGGGGCAAAGCCACGATATCAGTCAGGTACTCGATGGCCTGATCGGCATTTCCTGTACGCTCGGCATGCGTCGCCAGGGCCAGCAGCACCTCGGAATTGAAGGGTTGCTTTGCGACAATTTCCGTAAGTCCGGCGGCCGCCTTCGTTCGCTCGTCGTCGGGCGTGCTTTCACTCATTAACTGCCGTGACCAGATCTGAACATGAGCGGCATCGCGATACGCGGCGATCGAACTCTTCAAAAGATCCAGATCTTCACCCAGATGTTGTTCCGCGGCATCGAAGTATGGCAAAGCCAATTGTGGAAATAGTCGTCCATTGATCAGGTTGACGCCCACCGTCATTTCAGCACGTCCCAACCAGCGATCACCCCACAATTTGGCTGACGAAACGAAATCGTTGATGACCTCTTTCAACTTCGCTTCGTCAAATCCGGCCTGCGCATGGTTGGCGAGGATCATGGCGTAGATGTCTTGAACTGCGGGGCTTGTTCGAAACTCGCGTACCGTCACCAGCAAGTCATCGGGTTTCAAACTTTTCGATTTAATTTTGGCTTCGATCGCATCCGAACCGGGGGGAAGCCCTGTCGCTCCGAACGGTTCGAGTGATTTTTCATCGGTCGGCAACATCCGCGTGAGAAACAGTTCAACGGGACTGGTCCGAATCGTGCCGCGGACAAAGCCGTCTTGAAACGATCCGATGAAGTCAAATTTCGATTTCGCGTTCTCCATCACAATCCGAATTGCGTCACCGTCGACAACGGTTTCCAAAATCTTCGGCTTGCTGTTCTCGTCTTTGTCCTGGTGTGTATCGAGAAATTCGGCGGTGACCTTGTCACCTTCGCCGCGCGAGAATTTGATAATCCAACGGTAATTGTCGACCCGCTGATTCGTGACAACGACAACCCAATTTCCGACCAGCTCTTTAACATCCCGCTTGACCGGGACAATCTTCTTTTTCGGCTTGGCCCCCGCCTGTTCCGGGGAAGAAACTTCACCGTCCTCAGTCGATTGCGCCGTCGAGGCATCCGGTTTCGAGTTGCAACCTGCGACAAGCAGGACGATGAGCAGCAGCCACCGCGACCACGAATGAAGTGAATGCATTACTGAAAAACCCTGAATAGTTACGGCCGCAACGGCAAAAGACGAATTCGATGGCATGGCTTCGTAGACTTCGAAACGCACCATCAAGCTCGAAGAACCTCCAAAGATACCGACCTTTTGTCCGAAAGCCCAGTACGGACAAGTCTTGATTGAAATGATTTTTTGCCCGGCGCTCGAGACGTGCGGCGCAACAGGTGCGTTTTTCAAGATGGGTACGGGGCCTCTGAATGTGCATCGCAATTCTTGCGACGCACCCCTCTGGAAAACCGTTCAAATCATGCTGGATTTTGAACGGAAACATCAGTGCCGCGCTTGGTTGGAATGGGCGCGCATTGCGCAGCGTGGCGGCCACTTGCCACGATGCGCAATACAAAACTGGACACAGCGCGAAAACACTGCGGCTCCGACGATGCCAGAACCGCAAAAGTGCCCATGGCCTATGGATGAAAATAGATCGAATCGAGGTTCATCAGGCCGCCGGTCTTTTCGGGATTCTCAAACCGGACGAACAGATCATGTCGGCCGGTCGTCGAGGGAAGTTCGATGGTCTTTTCGTACCATGTCTCCCACGCGCCATTCACCTCAACACTGACCGACGCCAGCCGCGGGCCGTCTGGCCGATCCATACGGATGTCGATCACACCTCCTTGTCCGGCCGAAGCCACCCGGAACGTCAATCGCTTCACGCGATCGAGGGTCACGCCATTGAACCTGAGATAGTGTCCATGATCGATCGAACCGGCGAATCGTCCGCCTCCCGCAGAGTTGGAATTGAGAAACCGTGGACCATGAACTTCGTCAGCAGACTCGGCCTCAACCATCCGATGTCGCAAATACACAACGGCCGATGCGTTTAACGGCGGAATCCCTTCGGCCCCCCGGTCCACGTAATTCGCTTCAAGCTTGTAGTGCCCGGGCTGGCCAGCTTCCTCAGTCGAAACCGGGATCTCGCCCACGAAACCATTGAAGACTCGTACCAGTCCGCGGGGCTGAAGCGAGTAGACCCACTCCACCATTTCGCGAATTTCGTCGAGTGTGTGCTGAGAATGAGGAATCATCGGGATTTTTCCCCAGACGCCTGTCGATCCCTTCAAGACTCGCTGCACCGACGCATCGAGAGCCCCTTCGGTCGTGCGGTACTTCGTCGCGATTTCGAGGAGCGGCGGGCCGACACGTTTTTGATCCACAGCATGGCAGTTGAAGCAATCGCTGCCTTTCATTCTCCGCAGCCCCATCGGCCCTTGATCGGTCGATTCTGTCGCTCCCCCCGCAGTCGGAATGGGCTCCTTGGAATACGCCGCATTCAGCGACACACGTTTGGGAGAATCGCCATCAATCGGTTCGGCGCCACGCTTATCAACTTCGTCGTCGTCATTCGAGCCATCCTCGACATCGTTCACTGTCAGCTCGAAACGAATTGGCTGATCCGCATCGTAGAACTCGCCACTGGCCGGTTTACTGAATCGAATCGTTGGCCGCTCGTTCCCCACAATCACGGGGACCGTCGCGCTGCGAAATGCTCCTTGTGCATCCGTCACGACGAGTTCCAGATTGTAAACTCCAGGCTCGGTCATGGTGATGGTCGGGTTGGGCTCGCGAGAGACCACTTTCGGCGCCGCGTTGGCATCACCGGCGCGGATCGCGCGCCATTCATAACTCAGTTGATCACCCACGTCTTTGTCGAATGTACCCTGGCTTGAAAGCGACACCTTCAGCGGATGCTTGCCGAGGTTATTCTCGGCCGCCACGACCACGACGGGCGGCCGATTGCCGCGAACGAAGTCGATTCGGATCAGCCGGGCATCTTGATTCACACCCCAGGTTTCGCCGTATTCAATCGCGTACAAGCTGCCTTCAGGACCAAACTCCAAGTCGATGGGACGAACAAACCGTTGCTCGGGCAAGAACGGCTCAATGCGCTTGACGTTCTGTTGGTCGTCAAGAAACACCACCTTCAGCCAGTTGCGCGACCACTCAAAAATGAACAAGCATCGGTCATACTCGGCCGGAAATTTGACGAGGGAATCGGAGCGGCCCTGGAAATGATAGACCGGCCCGGCACACGCCGTGCGTCCCCCTTTTCCTAACTCGGGAAATTCAGGTGAGTCTCCGTACGGATAGAACAACATGGCCGGTTGCGGCACTGGCAGCACTTTCGCTCCGGTGTTGTTGGGAGAGTCATTTTTCGGTCCATTCACATCAGACAGAGCCACAATTTCGCCTGTTTCGAAGTTCACATGGGCATAGGGGCGATTGTTCGCAACAAAGTAGGGCCAACCGAAATTTCCCGCCTTCCGCGCTTGGTTGATCTCGTCATAACCACGCGATCCGCGCGGCCCATCGGCACCTGCATCCGGTCCGACATCGCCCCAGTACAGAAACCCCGTCGCAGGATCGACGCTAATTCGCCAGGGGTTCCGACATCCCATCACGTAGATCTCGGGATGCCCCTGTGATCCGTCGGCTGGAAACAAATTGCCTTCGGGAATTTCATATGTTCCATCGTGCTTCGGCTTGATTCGCAGAATCTTGCCGTTGTAACTGTTGGTGTTTCCGGACGAACGCTGTGCATCGAACGGCGAATGATCCGGACGTTCGTCGATCGGAGCATAGCCTTGTGAATCGCCAAACGGATTGGTGTTGTCGCCAGACGCGATGAACAACTCGCCGCCCGGTCCGAACTGAAGCGCACCGGCGTGGTGACAGCATTCCTTTCGCTGCTCTTCGTACTTGAGCAACACCTTCTCCGACGACAAATCCAGCTTGCCGTCTTTCAAGGTGAATCGGCTGACATATTGTCCCGGAAAATCTGGTGGCGAATACTGGAAGTAAATCCATTGATTGGATGCGAAGTTCGGATCGAGCGTCAGTCCAATCAAGCCGTTCTCTTGAGCAGTCGTAACCACGACTTCACCCACGAGCGTCACTTCGCGGCTGCCGGGCTTCAACACTTTCAGCTTGCCACTGAGTTCGATGAAATAGACCGATCCGTCGGGCGCGATGGCCAGTTCCATCGGTTGCACCAGGCCCGTGGCAAGAATCGTCGTCTCAAACCGACTTTGATCGACGGACGTTTCGGCATTCGACGCGCTGACCAGAGTCATCAGCGCGAGCACCATGGTCATTGACGGTCCTAAACGCTCCCAACGAGCCCATGCGGTCTCCCGCCATCGAGACTTGCAATCATACATTCGATCCACAACTCCATGGGCTTCGCTGACGTAACGGACAATTTCGAACGATCACAACTCGGATCTATTTCTTTGGAGCATTCTTCTCGACCAGGCCCCACATGTGACCACCGACTTCACCATGCTGCCAGGTGCCTGCGTAGCGGTCCCCATAAAACATGACTCGAGCCGTGAAGGTCCCGACACCAGGAATCGTGAGATCCGTCAACGACATGACCGGGGTATCGTTGGCCCAGTAAACCTTAATCGGAATCGGAATATCGAGTTCATTCTCGCCGACTTTCATTTTGGCCGTGATCAACCAGTCATCACCCTTCAACTTCTTTGCAGAAACAATCTGATATCGATCAGGTTTATTGGTTCCCGAGTCCTTCCCATCAACACTGAATGCCCCGGCGAGAACTCCATTCGTCAATTTGGCCGAGAATGCCTTCTCCAGATCTTCCCGATCAGCCTTCTTCTCGGGATCGGCTGCCCAGAGCGACATCGCGACGAAGCCTATGGCAACAAGACCTGCAAAAAAACGTGTCATGTTCGCTCCTTCCAGAAAGCAACGATTCAAACGAGCCTCAAACTGAACTTCGTTCCGGTTCAAACATGTTCCAAGACATAGAGCGCGTTGTCGGCACGGAAATTCGCAGCCCAGGCGCCGCGCGCCGATCGTCCATGAACCAACGGAATTTCGATCACAATCTTAAACTTCATCCGTTCGCACAGTTCGCGAAAATCCAGCATGGAAAGAAAATGCAAATTCGGCGTGTTGTACCAGTCGTACGGCAACGAACCGGTGACGGGCGCGCGGCCGTGCAGCATGATCTGCAGCCGAATCCACCAGTGGCCGTAGTTGGGGACAAGAATCACGGCCCGCTTGGCGATTCGCAGCATCTCTTTCAACAGTTCTTGTGGATGACGCACTTGCTGCAAGGTCTGGCTGAGCACGGCGAAATCGAATGAGCCTTCCGGAATCTCTTTCAGACCATGATCAAGGTCGGACTGAATCACGGGCATTCCCTTTGAGATCGCGGCAATGACTTCGCGATGATCCAGTTCGATTCCCTGCACGGAACAGTTCAGTTCGTCGCGCAGTCGGCACAACAAACGAGCATCACCACACCCCAGATCGATCACGCGGCTGCCGCGGCCAATCTGGTCAATGATTAAGCGATCGGTAAGCGAAGCCATAGGATCGCCCACGCTGTAACGGCGCGTCGCCATCGTATCTCCTAGGAATGACGCAAGCGCCGATAAGTTTCGCGTAACAACGGGGTCACGAGTTCCTCAAGTTGCTTGATTTCAAGCAAGAACGAATCGTGTCCAAACACGCTTTCCAGTTCGAGGTACGTCACATGTCGGTGCGTTTGCAGCAAGGCACTCACCAGTTCACGACTTTGACTCGACGGAAACAGCCAATCAGTGTGATAGGACGTAATTAGGAACCGCGCCTCGGTTCGACCCAGTGCCTGACGGAGTGAGCCGTACCGCTGCGCGAGGTCGAAATAGTCCATCGCTCTGGTCAAATAGACGTAACTGTTGGCGTCAAACCGTTCGATGAATCGCTTGCCCTGATAGTGCAGATAACTCTCGATTTTGAATTCGGTCTCGCTCTGCAGGTCGTATGCAAGATGATCCGAATGCTGCAAATCACGGCCGAATTTTCGTTCGATTGATGCTTCCGACAGATACGTGATGTGTGCCACCATGCGAGCCAGTGCCAGTCCCGCACGAGGACCGACATCACCGTACTTCGACGGTTCGGCACCGTAATAATCGCCATTCTGAAATTGGGGATCGGTTGTGATCGCACGACGCCCCACGGCATTAAAAGCGATTCCCTGGGCAGACAGCTTTGCCGCAGACGCCAGGCAAATGGCCGCATGCATCATATCGGGATACCGCGCCACCCAGTCCAGAACCTGCATTCCGCCCAGGCTGCCGCCAATCACTGCCAGCAACTTTTCGATTCCCAGATGCCGGACAAGCGCCGCGTGAACTTCGACCATATCTCCGACGGTAATAAACGGAAACCGGAGTCCGTACGGTTGGCCGGTGGCAGGATCAGGACAACTCGGTCCCGTCGTTCCCTGGCATCCTCCCAGCACATTGGCGCAGACGATGAAATACTTTCGCGTATCGAGTGCCTTGCCGGGGCCCACCAATCCGTCCCACCAGCCCGATTTGCGATCGTCGGGAGAATGTTTGCCCGCGACATGCGCATCACCCGTCAAGGCGTGGCAGACGAAAATGGCGTTGTCTTTTTCTGGTGTCAGCTCACCGTAGGTCTCAAACGCGACATTGATCGGCCCCAACTGACGGCCGCCTTCTAATGTCAAAGGCGCCGACGGTTCAAAGAGACGAACGATCTGCGTCTGGACGATGCCCACGGACGTCTCGTCATCAATTCGTTCTGGTGATGCAATCTCGGAAGCCATGACGGCAAGGTCACCCTGAGTACAAGGGATATCGCAATCTCAGTCACAATCAAAAAGTATCGGCAACTCGTCGCAGGATTATAGGGATCAAGGGCAGGGGATTCGAGTACACAGCCATCAACACCCGCCTTCCCACGCCGGATTCTCCTTCCCCCAGTGGTGCGATGCCCGACGGCCAGAGGGCAATTGCCACGTCGAATTCCCCGGCGCAATCACCTGACCGCTCGCGGGGATGTGGCCTTCCGAATCGATTCGACTCACACGAATACGCGTCAAAGTCACCGTGATCGGCGCGTCGTGCACGACCGGAAGAGTCCGTTTTGCACTGGTAGAACGCCCACTTCCGTGAACTGTAGCGACAGCAGCGATCCCACTGGATTTGTGAATCAGGGGTTCCCGATAACTTGATCGCCATCGCGTCAATCCCGGGCTCCGCCGAACTGGATTGGCCGGAAATGGAATCTCGTCAGGACGTTCTCGCTTCACGGAATCGAATCGATGAAACATTTTCTGCTGACACTATTGGCGGGTTTGGCAATTGCGATTCCTTGCCTGGCCGGAGGAAGCTCTCGCACCTGCGCTCAATGCGGCTGCAGCCAATTGAAGAAGGTCTGCCGTCTGGTCCCCGACGTCAAAAAGGTTCCCGAATTCAAGTACGTCGTGGAAGAAGAAGAGGTTTGCTTGCTCGGGAAAAGTTGCACCGAAGAACGAACGGTTCCCGACGAATGCTCACCCACCGGACAACGCTGCGAGACCGTTCAGGTTCCGCGTTGTGGGATGATTGTGTGCAAAAAGAAGTTGAAAAAAACAACGACCAGCGTCGAGAAACCCACCGTGAAATGCGTCTTAGAAACGGTTTGCTGCCAATGTGGCTGCCTCTGCAATGCGGGTGCCTGCACTCCTTGATCGTCAGACGCTGATCCCACTCGATACTTACGACACGTGACGTGCCCGCCGCCATTCTGACGCCAGCGGTCATCGACAATCGCCATGACGACCCCCAAAGGGAGTATTCGAGCATCTGTTTCGGAAAGCCGACGCCAATCCACCAAGATCATCCCGGCCATCCAAGATTTGTGACGGCCGATTGACTATTATTTCCGCGAAACGTTGAACCGAATCAACCAACCACATTCGTTCACGGCGCGACCACAAAACGAGCGGTCACGCTCCGCACAATCACTGAGAATGGAAATCTGATGGCCAAACCGATTCAGGGCGTCTTGCCAATCGCCCACACTCCATTTCTGGATGACGATTCGATTGATGTCACGAGCCTTGCTCGGCAGCTTGACTGGGCCTTTGCGGCGGGAGCCGATGGTTTCGCAACCGGAATGGTTTCAGAACTGATCCGCCTGACGTTTGAAGAGCGCACCGCGCTGACGAAGACTTTGGCAGAGCTGGCTCACGGTCGCGGAACTTTCGTCGCCGGTGTGGGTGCCGAATCAACGCGTCAGGCCATTCAATATGCGCAGATTGCGGAGAAGGCAGGGGCCGACGGCGTGATGGCAACGCCCCCGATGACAACGCGAGCCCCGGCCGCAGCCGTGCGCGACTATTTCGTCGCCCTGGCCGAAAGCATCTCGATTCCCGTCATCGTTCAAGACGCCTCGGGATACGTCGGCCAACCGATTCCTCTGGACGTCAGCGTGGGTCTGCTGAAGCGGTTCGGTCGGGACAAGATCCTATTCAAACCAGAGGCATCGCCGATTGGACCAAACCTGTCTGCGTTGCGCGATGCCACGGGCGGAGAAGCCAGGATTTTCGATGGCTCGGGTGGCGTCTGCCTGGTCGACTGTTACCGCCGCGGAATCGACGGCACGATGCCCGGTATGGAATTTCTGACCGGAATCGTCGCCCTTTGGAAGGCGCTCGAACGAAAAGATGACGCAGCGATCTATCGCCTGTACTTTCCCATCTGCGCTTTGGTCAGCCTGCAGCTGCAAGCGGGGCTCGACGGCTTTCTGGCCGTCGAAAAATACGTCCTTCACAAACGAGGACTGTTCACCACAGACCGACGCCGCCCGCCGTACGCGTACAGCCTGGACAACGAGACACGCGCGGAGCTGGATCGCCTGCTGAAATGCCTGGATGACGTCGTGAATTCCGGCTCTTAAGCGTGCCCGGTCGGATCGAACTGCGGTGACGCACTGTCACCGCAGCCGTATTCACGCCGTCTATTCAGCCCGTAGCGGTCGCAGCATCAACGCGCGTGTGGCTTCGTCGGCCGCACGATGTTCGTAGAGGACGCGATAGACCTCGGTCGTGATCGGCATCTCAATGCCTTCCTGTTCGGCGACATCGAAAACGCTCTTGGTCGTCGCGACCCCTTCGGCAACGGCATCCATGCTCTGGATGATCTGATCGAGTGATTCTCCCTTGCCCAGACGAACACCCACGCCGCGGTTTCGCCCGTAGGGACTGACGCAGGTGGTAATCAAATCTCCCATCCCTGCAAGTCCCGTAAAGGTGGTCGCTTCGGCACCGAATCGCTGGCCAAACCGTGTCATTTCGACAAGACCGCGCGTCATCAGCGAGGACTTGGCGTTATCACCGAATCCCAACCCGTCTGAAATCCCCGCCGCGATCGCGATGACATTCTTCAGGGCCGCGGCGAGCTCCACACCAATCAAATCCAGATTGGTATACACGCGGAATCGGTCGGTGTTGAACATCCGCTGAACCTGACGTGCGAGTCCCAGATCACCGCTGGCGGCGACGACGGTCGCCGGCATTCGACGTGAGATTTCTTCGGCATGGCTGGGCCCGCCAACTGCCACCACCGCGCGGCTGCCGAGAACTTCCGAAATAATCTCGCTAGGCCGCATGAACGTCGCGTTCTCGATCCCCTTGATGACGCTGATGACGGGTCGATTTCGGGTCAGATGCACCTTAATGTCCTGCAAGCTCGACCGCAGGAATTGGGTGGGAATCGCGGCGACGATGTATTCCGCGTCTCGCAACGCCAATTCGACGTCGCTGGTGATGGAAATCCGATCCGAGAGCAAAACCCCGGGAAGCAGTCGTTTGTTTTCCCGAGTTTGCTGGATTTGCTGAGCGATCTGGGGATCTCGCGCCCAGATCGAGACCGTTTGATTGTCGTGTTCGGCAAGCAATGTCGCGCATGCCGTTGCCATCGCTCCGCTGCCCAGAATTGCAATGTTTGTTGCCATGGTGTGCCGATTCCATAGGTTGATAAGGAATGCAGGTCGACAATCCCGCTACAAACCCACTTGGGGGATCGTTCGTCCTGGAGTTTTTCGGGAAAGAAGTTTCGCATGGCGGTGAAATGCGAACTAGGTTTCCATAACACCTTCACTCATGCGGAGCGAATCCTAATGCAAAGTCTCGCTGAACAGAACCCTCGTCCATTTGTCGAACGTCGTGGCACCGGGGAAGCTCGCGAAGGCGGCCCAGAACGACGTCAGTTCCGCGCCACCCCCGATTCGTCACGGCCCGAAGTCGCCGAAATGGCCGCGGCTGTCGATGCCTACAAAGCGCGACATCGACGCCGGTTTATCACCTTCGACGAACTGTACGACGTCATCGCCGAATTAGGCTACCACAAATAAGCAGCGGGGCAATCCGCCGCCGCATCCGGTCTCGATTGGATTTCCCGTTCGCTCAAATGCCCACGGGCCAGATAGAAAACCGCAGCAACTCGGATTCAGGGCGACGTGCGCGCATTGTTGTGACAGACGGATCGACCACGGTCAACCAGATCTAACGCGTACCGGATGCGCCCTTCGCGACGTGACCCGTGCGAGTTCTGCGCGACGACCGTGACATCAAGATCGCGCGTCCCGCAAACCAAAGTTTCTTCCATTTGGGAAGCGACACTCTTTGCGAAAACACATCGAACCGACGTCGTTCAATCTCGTGTAGCAGTCCGCGATAGATATCGATCATCGCCCGCAAGATGCGCTGTCCGTGCGGCTCGAGATAATCGAACAGCATTTCGGCCTTCTCGTAATGGACCTGCGCTCGCGCGGTCTCGAAGCTCATCAGCTCCATAAATGGCTCGTTGATTTCGTGACTTCGCAGGCTCTCTTCGGAATAAGAAAACCGATCCAGATCTTCCCGAGGCAGGTAGATTCGCCCCACTTCGGCATCCTCTTTGATGTCGCGCAGAATGTTCGTCAGTTGGAACGCGAGCCCGCAATCAATGGCGAGCGGAATCGCTTCGTCGCCATGAAAACCCCAGACGTGGATACAGCACAACCCGACCGCCCCCGCCACGTGGTAGCAGTAACGCTCCAGTTCACGGAACGTCGAAATATCGAGCGAGACCAAGTCTGATTCGACACCGTCAATCACAGCGAATAGATACTCAGGTGGAATTTGATGTCGCTGGACCATGTCGCTGATTGCGGGTAATGCGGGATGATCGCCAAATGTCGCGAGATGCCCCGTCGTGGCCATCCCCGGCGCGACACGCTCATCTCGACAATTTAATGCCACGCGGACCGCCTGACGCCAGGTTCCCAGCCGAACCTTGCGCAATTGAAGCGTCATTCCGGTGTCGTCGCCCAAATCGTCCGTAATACGATTGAACGCATACAGCGCCTCCATCGCACGACGTTTTTCTTCAGGCAGGGTAAGAAACGAAAAGCGAAAATTGTGAGCCGTCCGGCGAGTCAACTTGCGGCAGAATTCGTAGGACTCTGACAGAGACGGCATTGTTCGCTTCGCTTGGATTTCTCGACGTTCGACACGACCAGCGCGTGGAGGATGAAAGGGCTGACGCAATTGAGTTCGACATTCTGACGCCAGAACGTCCAATTGGAAACCGACAATCACCAAGTTGTTGGCGCAATCGCCGGATCAATCGCTGCTTCTGGCTCGCGAGACTTAACCCGGTCCACGACGAGATTCAGGTTGCGTCCCACGAACGCCGCGGGCGAACTTCCGTGCGAGAGCCCCCGCAACCAGACGGAGTGCATCCCACTTCGTGACTTTGGGTCTCGTTTCCCAGACTCGATAACCGATCGATTCAATTCGATCCAGAATTCGCAGCCCACCACGGGCAAACAAATCGATGTCCACCTGCAATCGTCCCGGAAGCTGTTCGACCAGCGGCAGCCCATCGCGCAGGAATTGCCGCGCGCGATCGACTTCGAATTTCATCAATTGAACGAACGCCGCATTGCTTTGACCTGAGTCAAAGTCTTCCCGTCGAAATCCGTAACGCTGACAGTCTTCTTTCGGAAGATAAATTCGCCCGATGGCGTAGTCTCGAGCCACATCCTGCCAGAAATTGGCAAGTTGCAGGCCGGTGCAAATTGAGTCCGACCAGATAACATTCCGGGGTGTCGACTCGCGACAAAGATACAGCACCAGCCGTCCGACGGGATCGGCACTACGCCGACAGTAATCCCGCAATTGAGCGAAGGTATCGTACTCAAGCACGGACTGATCTTGTTCGAATGCAGAAATCAGATCGACAAACGGTTCCTGAGGAATCGAGAATTCATCAATCGTCGATCGGAGCGCCACGAACACAGGATGACGGTACCGCCCGGCGTAGCAGTCTTGCAATTCATTCCGCCACCAGGCGAGCAGTTCGAGCGACTTGGCGGAATCGCCGACTTCATCACCCAGATCATCGGCCCAGCGGCAGTAGGCGTAGACATTATAAAAGTGCTGACGCAGATGTTGTGGCAAGAGCCACGACACCACGGGAAAGTTCTCATAATGAGACGTCGCCAATTTTTTGCAATAAGCCTCGGCGGTGCGCCGATCGGGAACCTCGATCGATTCCAAAGCCGTTGGACCGTACTGCCGGAGATCGTCTAAGAACAAGCGACAAAGACCTTCTCTAAGTGATTCGGTTCAGGCTCACGACCAGCACGCGAATTGAAATATCGAACAGAGGGCAGAATCTTACGAAGAGTTTTCGAATGGCGTAAGGGAATGCCAGTCGTCCTGTTCGAGTTCTCCGCGATACGACGCAATATCCGCCTATTCACCGTCCTTTACTTGCCGTGGGATCAAGATATCATCCGAGCCATTACCATCTGTCCACTGCAGCGGCCGTCATCGCCGCACTCAGCTGGAAGAGTCGTCATGGAGGAAGACGCTGATGTCACGGGAAGTCTCGACAAATCGCTCGTATATGTGGGTTTGGGCGACCGTTGTCGTGGCCTGCACATCGGGCGTGCTGGCAACCTATTTTCTGTTTGTCGAGCCGCCGCCGCCGCGACGAATCGTCATGGCTTCAGGCAGCGCGGATGGCGCCTACCATCAATTTGCCGAGCGATATCAAGAACTGCTCAAAAAAGAGGGCGTCACGCTGGACGTCCGCACCACGCATGGTTCGGTCGAGAATGTGCAATTGCTTCTCGACGAATCATCGGACATTGACGTCGCCTTTGTCCAAACGGGAATTGCCGACCCCGAAAAGTCCGACTCTCTTATGGCATTGGCGAGCCTTTATCGCGAGCCTCTATGGATCTTTCATCGCGGTTCAGACGAAATCGACCGACTCACCCAATTGCAAGGCCAGCGCATCGCCATCGGACCTGAAGGCAGTGGAACCCGCGGTATCGCGTTGCAACTCCTCAGCGCCAATGGAATCGACTCTGAGAAAGCCGAGTTAAAAGACATCGGTGGAACGGCCGCGGCTGACGCGTTTGAGAACAACGAAATCGACACCGCGTTTTTTGTCGCCGGCGTCGACGCAGCCTACATCCAGAGGCTGCTGCGCATGCCGAATATTCAATTGGTCGAGCTGAAAGATGCTAAGGCATACGAACGCCGATTCCGCTTTCTCTCGACAGTGACAATCCATGCGGGATTGCTCGACCTGCAGCACAACATCCCCTCGCACGACACGACCATGGTCGCCCCCGCGGCCACTTTGGTTGCGCACCACTCGCTGCATCCGGCGCTCATTACGCTGCTGCTGAAAGTGGCAGCCAAGGTGCATCGTTCAGGAGATCTGTTGGCAACAACGGGCGAGTTCCCTTCGGCCGCATTGACCGATCTGCCGTTGAGCGATGATGCTGATCGGTACTTTCGCGTTGGTCCACCAGTGCTGCAACGGATCCTTCCTTTCTGGCTCGCGTCGCTTGTCGACCGCCTGAAGATCATGCTCATCCCGCTGATCATGCTGATGATGCCTCTCGTGCGCATGGCACCACCGCTCGTGCGCTGGCAAACACGGCGGAAGATCTATTTGTGGTATGCCGCCCTTCGCAAGATCGACCAGTTGTCGATCCATGGCATGTCGACCGACGAGGCCAGACAGTCTCTCGAAGACCTGAGACGCCTCGAACAACAAATCGCGCATGTCGGGGTGCCGCTCAGCTATATGGAAGAGTACTACAACCTGCGTTTGCACCTGAACCTGGTACGAGCTCGAGTGAGCACTGCCGTTCCTCAGGCGGAACCGACGTGAAATCACGTGCGAGTAATTTCGATCGAGTTGAGACCTGAAATGGCGCGCAAGCCGAACCCAAATGAACACCCATCATCATGTGGTGTGTCGTGCCACATTCACCTTCGGCAATGATTGCCGGTCCCACCATGCCTGCCCCCGATAATCGGCATTGCCGTTAAGTTGAGCAGCACGAACTCCGATACTGACATCATGTCTGAACCTAACGGCGGACGAATGGTGTCAGCCGCTGGCTGACGGTACCAAGTTCAGGTTTGGCAACCGTCAGCGGCCGAAAGTGCCAGTTCAAAATCTCATGCGGGAATAGTGGGCTTCCAGGGATGTCTGACCGATCGAGCCGCGATGAAGCCGAACAACGACCGCGTCCGGCGGTCTATTCGCACTATGATCAACACCGCGAGTTCGCCCGATGCCTGACCGCGTCCGCCGCGGCCCTTGCGATCTGCGGGCTGTTGCTGGTGGGGTGCAATCGCACCCATTACCGCACCCAGGCCGACGAGGTTGTCTCAGACGCCGTTGCCGGTGCGACGGCGAATCCGCGTTTTGCACTACCCGGTCACAGTGTGGCGGTCGACTCGCGATCGCGACTTTACGATCCGACCGATCCCGACTTTCCTCCCATGCCACCCGACGACCCCGATTCAGCGCGACTGATGGTCTGCGTCGACGGACATCGAGGCTGGCCTCACTGGCACAAGGACGGTGATCTCGACGATGTCGAAGTCAACGACTATCGATCGTATCTGCCCTTTGACGAAAACGGCAAAGTCCCGGTGAACCTTGAGTCGGCGGTCGAACTGTCACGACTGCACTCACGCGACTATCAGGCTCAGTTGGAAACGCTGTACCTGGCGGCGCTCGACGTCAGTGCCGAGCGGTTTGCCTTCCAATCTCAATTTTACGGTGGAAACTCGACTCAATACGTGGGATTGGGCTCGCTCTTTAATGGTGGAACACCGTCGAGTTCATTGACGACGGCGTCCTACCTCCGTGTCAACAAGATGCTCACCACCGGCACAACCCTAATGGTGGGGGCGCTCAACTCCGTCGTGTGGCAATTCTCGGGTGGCCAAACGACGGTCAACTCGTCGCTGCTGAACTTCGCCGTGTCGCAACCGCTCCTGCAGTACGCCGGCCGTCCCTACATCCTGGAACGGTTGACTCGCGTCGAACGAAACCTGCTTTGGAACGTTCGACAGTACGAGCGGTATCGACAGGGCTTCTATCTGCAAGTTGTGACAGGCGCGTCATCTGCCACTGGGCTGCAGCGGATCGGCGGACTTTTCGGCGGTTCAGGACTGAATAATTTCTCGGGTGTCGGTTCCGGTGGTTTTGGTGGTATCGGTGCGATCACGACGCTGACCAGCGGCAGTAGTGCCGGGAATGCAGGGATCGCACCAGGCATCGCGGGGGGATATCTCGGCTTTCTACAGACACAGCAAATCATCCGTAATGTGCGTGCACGGAACTCGCGACTTCGCGAGACCTGGCTGCAGCTGCGGACCGCGTACGAAGCAGGTCGCCTGGAGAATCGCTACCAGGTTGATCTTGCGCAACAAGCCTACTACAGCGGCCAAAGCTTTCTGTTGAATACGTTGATGTCGTATCAAAGTCAGCTCGACAGTTACAAGATTGCGCAAATGGGATTGCCGCCGGACGTTCCAATCGAAGTTAAGGGGAACTTCTTCGAACAGTTCAATCTGGTCGATCCCGACCTGCAAGAGCTGCTCGACGAAGTGGATGACCGACTGGAAGTACTTTCCACCGCACAAATCGAAGGCACTCCGCACTCACGCGAATCCACTGTGAAAAACTTGGGACCAAGAATTCGCGAGTTCCTCGCCGAAGTCACGAACGATTTGAAGCTCGTCGATGAGAACCTCCCCAAACGCAAGCAAATGCTGCTGTCGCTTGCCGAGTTCCCAGAGCTCAAAGAAAATCATTTTGATATTCGCGCGCTCACCCCCGAAGCATTGGACCAACGTGTCTCCACGCTACGAGGTGACTACGGACGCCTGACTGACGATCTCACGCAACTGGCCCAACGGGCGGACGCAGTTCCTGCTGAATCCGAGGGCGAATCCGAAGATCAGTTGCAGGCCGAGAAAGAGATGCTGAATCAAATGTCATCAGCTCTTCTCGAATTGTCGCTCCTGCAAGCTCGAGCAAGACTGCATGGCGTTTCCATCCACCCCGTCAATGTGACATCGGAAACCGCGTTTCAGATCGCGCTTGCACAACGTGCGGATTGGATGAACGCCAAAGCGGGTGTCGTCGATGGATGGCGTTTGATCCGATACAACGCGAACGCCTTGCGTTCAAATGTGACGATCAACGTCTCGGGCAACCTGAGAACCACCGGAAACAACCCCGTCAATTTCGCCGCAACAGAGAGCGATCTGGCAGCGGGAGTAACGTTTGACGCGCCGCTGACCCGCGTCATCGAACGCAACAAGTTTCGCCAGTCGCTGATCGATTATCAGCAAACCCGTCGATCGGCGATGGCCTATCGCGATTCCATCCACTATGCGCTTCGCGATCGGATGCGACAGATTCGGGTGGATCAATTGAATGTGGAGATCCGTCGACTGGCCGTCGATACCGCGATCACTCAGTCCGACGTGGCCTACTTGAAACTGGTCGAACCGGAAAGACCCGCAGTCGACGGCAAAACGGCACCGGCATCTCCAACCCTCGCGCGTGACCTCGTGGATGCGTTACAGAACCTGCTCGACATGCAGCAGGCATTCCTGTTTGTGTGGGGACACTACGAAGTCCAGCGTCGTCTTCTGGATTTTGACATGGGGACCATGCAGCTCGACGAACGGGGACTCTGGATCGATCCAGGTCCGATGACCAACGAGTCGCTTATCGACCGCTACTACAACAATTGTCCCGATGCGTTCCGAATCGACGAGCAATCATCGCAGTCGGGCTATGTCGAATTACATCCGGGCGATTTGCCACCAGAACCGTCAGAACAGGACCTCAATCTGCTCGAAGACCTGCCGAAGCCGCAATTGTGAACAAGCGAAACAACTTGGCGAGCCGAGAAGCGTTAGCTCTCGGATCCTGAATTCTCGTTCTCCTCGTTACCAAGCTCCGCTTGGGGACGAGGAATTGCTTATTTCCTCGGTGACGCGAAAAATCGCCAATGTGAGACAGAAGCCCCTACGCCAGGACCTCGTGAATCACTCGGCCGGCCACATCGGTCAAGCGGAAATCACGACCTTGAAAGCGGTACGTGAATCGTTCGTGATCCAGTCCCATCAGGTGCAGAATCGTGGCTTGAAAGTCATAGATATCGGTGGGCTGCTCGATCGCTTGAAAACCAAGCTCGTCTGTCGCTCCCATCGTCATGCCAGCCTTAATTCCCGCCCCAGCCATCCAGAATGTCCCGGCAAACGGATGATGATCGCGTCCAAGATAGATCGAGCCGTCACGTTCTTCGTCGATCGGCGTCCGCCCGAACTCCGACGCCCAGACGACAAGCGTATCGTCCAAAAGACCGCGCTGTTTCAAGTCGCGCAGCAGTGCGGCGATCGCACGATCGACCGACCGACACTGTCTGGGTAACGCCTGCATCAAATCGCGAGCTTGCGTATCGCCGTGATGATCCCAATCGAGATCAACAAGCTGCACGATGCGCACCCCTTGTTCGACCAAACGTCTCGCCAGCAGGCAGTTGTTCGCGAACGATTGCTTGCCAGGCTCGGCCCCATACATCGTTTGAATGTGTTGCGGCTCATTCGAGAAATCCACCAGTTCCGGCGCCGACGTCTGCATTCGGCACGCCATCTCGAATGCCGCAATGCGCGTGCTGATCTCGGGATCACCCACGAGATCGCGACGCAGGGCATTCAGGTTATTAATCGTCTCCACTGTCCGTCGTCGCACCTCGGGCGTCACGCCTTGGGGATTCGACAAGAATAAGACCGGATCTCCCTGGCAACAGAACGGGACACCTTGATGAACGGACGGCAAAAACCCTGAACTCATCATGCCCGGACCACCACGCGGCAACAGGTTTGAGAGCAGAACGATAAACGCCGGCAAGTTGTCGTTTTCGCGTCCCAATCCATAGCTGAGCCATGCCCCCAAACTGGGACGACCTTCGAGCGGCGAACCGGTCATCAAATTGAGCTGCGCAAAAGGATGATCGAAAACTTGGCCATCAAATCGCATTCCTTTCAGGAACGCGACATCATCGACAACGCCGGAAAAATGCGGCAACAATTCCGAGACCAATGCCCCTGACTGGCCATGCTGCTGAAATTTGTAGGGAGAACCGAGCAGCTTGGAAGGTCGCGACTTGTTCCGCGAGCGGATCTGTGAAAACCGCACATCGCCCAGCGACTCGCGATCGGCGGTTTTGCCATTCATTTTGCGGAGCATCGGCTTGTCGTCAAACAAATCAAGCTGCGACGGCGCACCCGCCATGAACAGGAAAATGATCCGTTTGGCGCGCGGAGCAAAATGAGGGAATCCCACGAGACGATCGGGCGCTGTGGGCGGCGAGACGTCGACGCGCGCGTCGGACGCAAACAGCGACGCCAGCGCGAACCCGCCCATCCCCGCGCCACTTCCCGCAAGAAACACACGTCGACGGATGAGATCTGAATGAGCGAGCGCCGGGTGATCCATCGCAGCTACTCCTTCGTGATCGTCTCGTCCAGGTTCAACAACACGCTCGCAACCGTTGCGTACGCGGCCCACTTGGAAACACTCAGGTGCGACGATTGCGAAATCGCTTCATCCCCGACCATCTGACGCGCCGCGTCGCCATCGTCGGTCAGGCGACTCAGTTCCTCTTGAAGCAGTTGCGTTAACTGAGAAATCTCGGAACCGCTCGGCGTTCTGGCCACGCACAGCCGAAAGCCAGCGGACAGTGCCGATTCGATGGAACCGTCACCCTCTTCGAGCATACGTTTGCCCAGATGCACCGCGGCTTCAAAAAAGACGGGGTCGTTCAACGACACCAGCGCCTGAAGAGGGGTGATGCTGTTTCCGCGACGAGCACAAGTACCAGTTCGATTGGGTGCATCGAAGATCGCGAAACTCGGATAAAGGGCAGTTCGTTTCCAATGGGTGTACACTCCCCTGCGAAATCGGTTTTCGTCCGGGTTGACATTCCACTGGAACGCGGCGAATTCCAGCTTTTCCGATGTCCCGTGCGGTTGCCAGGGAAACACACTGGGGCCTCCCAGTTGCAAAGACAGCAGACCGGACGCCGACAAGGCAATATCACGAATTAATTCGGCATCCACGCGCAATCGCGGGCCGCGTGAACACAATCGGTTCAGGGGATCGCGTTCGCGAATCTCGAGCGAGACTTGTGGCGATTGCTGATACGTCGCCGAAACCACAATAGACCGCAGCAGTCGTTTCTGGCTGAGTCCGCCACGCCGAAACTCGACGGCGAGCCAGTCAAGAAGTTCGGGATGTGACGGGGCTTCACCCCGCGTGCCAAAATCATCGCTGGTCCGCACCAGCCCATTGCCAAACAGTGATTCCCAAACACGATTGACGGCCACGCGTGTCGTCAATGGGTTGTCTTCGTCGATCAGCCAGCAGGCCAATCCGATCCGATCGTCGTCATCACCTTTAGCTGGCTGCAGGAACGTGGGCACCCCTGGTTGAACTTGCTCGCCATCCACGACGGCCGATCCACGTACTTTGACGAATGTCGCATTGGGACGAGCGCGATCCGACATTACGAGTGTAGTGGCCTCCATTTCGCTGAAAGGAGACATCGCCGCGACGGTCGTTCCTTCGTACTTCACCCCCTCGACTTCATCCGCTCCACGATTGAAGATCGCGTACAGACGATAGAAATCCTTTTGCGTGAGCGGATCGAACTTGTGATCGTGGCACTGTGCACAACTGAACGTCAGCCCCAGCCAGGCCGTTCCCAGCGTATTCACGCGGTCGACCAGCATGTCGAATCGATTGGTGATGATGTCGGGTGCGACGGCCGAGCACCGCATGAATCCTGTCGCCACCTGTTGCTGAATGGTGCCATCGGGAATCAAATCACCCGCGACCTGCTCGAACGTAAACTGATCGAATGGCAAATCGCGATTGAGTGCGTCGATCACCCAGTCGCGATACAACCAGATGGTGCGCACGGCATCGAATTCGAATCCATTCGTATCAGCATAGCGTGCCAGATCGAGCCATCTGATCGCCCACTTTTCGCCGAAATGCGGCGAGGCCAGCAATCGATCGACCAACCGTTCCGTCGCATCAGGGGCGGAATCGACCAGAAAGCCGTCGACATCTTCGAGAGCGGGAGGCAGACCGATCAGGTCTAGCGACAACCGGCGAATCAGCGTGATTCGATCGGCAGGTGCGGCATGCGGAATCTCGTCGGCTTCCAGCCGCTGCAGGATGAATGTGTCGACTGCGACGTTCGGCCAATCCCGTTCTTGAATCAGAGCAGGGCGGGGTGCTTGAGGCTTTACAAACGCCCAATGCGAATCCTCGGACCAGGATGCGCCCGACGCAATCCAGCTCCTCAGCAGCGACGTTTCCTCGAATGTCAGCGGCGGAGCGCCACGTGGCATGCGTTCATCGGGCTCCAACGCCGTCACGCGTGCGAGCAGCGCCGAGTCCTCAAGATGTCCCGCAATTACCGGGATCGCCCCGGACTCGACAGGCTTAAATACGGATTCTCGTCGATCGAAGCGCAGCCCACCTTCTTGTTGTCCCGGTCCATGGCACCGATAACAATGCGCAACCAGGATCGGACGAATGTCATGCTTAAAACTCACCGAAGAATCGGCTTGATTGTCGCTCAGCGATATCTCTTTGACATCGGCGGACGGCGTTGCGGCATGTTCGGAATCGATACCTTCGCCCGACTGTCGCTCCGCTTGGGCACGGCGACGTGCTTCACAGATCTCGCACGCCGCAAGGGGTTCAGACTTGGTGAACACGACAGGAACGCTGATCGTGTTGTTGAGATTCGAAGCGAATGATTTCGGTCGATTCGCGACGGACGTCAATCCTCGGCAGTGGTCGAGCGTCAAGACAGTCGCCGCAGTGAGAACGACGAGCAATCGTCCCACGGCCCAACCAAGCGGCAGATCTGCGCGATGCCACATGTCGCCGACTCCGCCCCGCGCAGGCGCATCCGCGCCGCGAAGGTCAATTTGCTGTGCAGAACGCACAATTCAGACTTGAACACCCAACCATAGAAATGAGGTCCGCTGATTCTATCAACGCCTTTGCTCAATTTTCGAGCGCAAAGAGGCCCGAAACTGACAGATCCGTACGCAAAGCGACACAGATTCTTACGAAAACATGAATTGGACGGTCTATGACGTTGACCAATTTACAGTTCTGAACGGGGGGCGCGCCCGAGCGAGGTCGCATCGAACGGCCTCCTCTTCCAATGACCTTCGGGCGATCAGCTTTCGAAAGAACGAGCTGAACTCCAAGGCGCAGTATGAAGTCCTCCAGAGATACTCAGCCCTGGGGACTCAGTGTCACGACTACTCGTGCCGCAGCGCTTCGATCGGGTCCATCCGAGCGGCCTGCATGGCGGGATAGAGGCCGAAGACAACTCCCACCATGACGGAAATTGCGAACGCGAGCGGCACGGACCAGTTTACGATCGTCGGCTCCATGGTACGAATGACATCGGGCACCTGAGCCATCGCGTGCGGCAAGACTTTCTGCAGACACCAGCGCATCAAGTTGATCGAGGGCCCGCATGCCAGCCCGGCCAGAATTCCCGCCACGCCGCCCATGACGGACATCGTGATCGTTTCCCGCAGGAATTGTCGCGTGATGTCACCTTGCTTGGCGCCCAACGCCCGCCGAATGCCAATTTCCTTGGTACGTTCGGTCACGGTTGCCAACATGATGTTCATGATGCCGATGCCGCCGACCAGCAGCGAAATCACCGCGATGATCCCCAGAAACAGCATGAACATCAGCCGCATCGCCCGGGCCCGCTCCAAGAGCTCCAGCGGGACCGTAATGGCGAAGTCCCCGTTCGGATGATGCGGCAGCAAAGTCTCACGAATGATGTCGGCGGTCTCGACCACATGTGCGACATCGACCGCTTGAAGCGTGATCTGGCTGAGCTGCACTCGTTCCCCTTCAAACGAACCGCTGCGGCGCGTCACAACGAGATCGCCGACCCGTAACCAGAGTGTCTGAAGCGGGACGTAAATGTCACGGGAATAGTCCTGCGCTTCGAGCGATCCGCCGATTCCCGCAGACGGTGCGCGAGGCTTCAGCAGCCCCACGATTCGGTAGTAGTCCTTCTCGACCTTGATCGCCCGGTCCATCGGATCTTCATACGGAAACAATTTTTCCGCGGTTTCCGCCGACAAGACACACACATTCACACGTTCGTCGCAGTCCCCCTGGGTCAGAAAACGACCACGGTCGATTTCCAGTCTGGTGATCTCGGCATATTCGGGAATACAGCCGACCATTCGGCCGTCGACAAGCCGATCGAGATACCGAAACTCACGACGCACCTCGCGAATCGGTACGGATCGCTTCACGGTCGGCAGAGTTGCCATGATCCGTTCGAGATCGTCACGAGTGATGCCATACGGAAAGATTCCTCGCTTTCCCGAGTTCAGTTCAGCGGGGGGCTTGAGCGAACGGACGATGACATTGTCGGCCCCCAGGCCCTCGATCTGTTTCTGAACGGCCTGGCCAATTCCTTCTCCAATCGCCAGTAGCCAGATCACGCTGGCCACACCGATACCCACCCCCAAAATGGTCAGGAGGGATCGAAGCGGGTGAAGGAAAAGTCCCTTCACGCTGCTCCACGAAAAGCCAATCAGCCCGAAGAGATTTGCGTTCACGTCACGCGCCTCGACCTGGCGACTCGCCTGCAACGGGCGTGGCGGGCGTCTTGGTCGTTGCGGGTGTCTTGCCTTTCGCGTCGTCCGCGGGTTTTGCACCGTTGGGATCAACTTCCACATCCTTCAATCCGACGCGCGCCAGATGAGGACGTGGATTCATCACAACTTCGTCGTCCCGACCAAGTCCTTCTTTCACAATGATGAACTTCTCGTTCGAGGAACCGATCGACAGTTCGCGAAGCGACAACTTTCCATCCTGTTCACGGACGATGGAATAGTGTTTTCCCGTCCGCTCGACCACAGACTGCACCGGCACCTGCAACACATCTTGCTGCGTCTCGACTCGGATCGCCACCTGAGATGTCATGCCGGGCTTCAGTGTCGCTGGCGGATCGGTGATCGTAATGATCGCGTCGTATTCTTTGGTATTTGGGTTGTACCACATCTCGTCCGAGGCATAGGCGCTGACCGTCTTGACGATGCCCTTGAGCTCCGAGCCGCGCATCGCCTCGACCCGAATGATCGCCTCCATTCCCGGTTTCACCCGGTCAACACGTGCTTCACCGATCTTGGCCTTCACTTGCATCTGGCCGATATCCGGCAGCTTGACCAGGACCTGCCGTTCTCGGACGCGGTTCCCCTTACGCACAAAGTATTCGTCGCCGCGCCACCGATCCTGATTGTTGTAGACAACCTGGCCGGTCGTCGTGGCCTTAATCACGCATTTTTCGAGCTGTTCTTCGAGCTTGGCCAGCTTGGCGAGTTCGATTTCGTACTTGGCTTTTTCGGCGAATTCAGCAGCCTCGTTCGTCTTGATGTCCGATTCGTGTTTAATCAACGTCTTGGGCTTGGTGTACTCCCGCAGCACCATCAACTTCGTCGTGGCCGCATCGCGATCTTTGTCGTACCGCTTGACAGAGAAAAGCTCCCCTTCAAGCTGTGAATCGGTGATGAAGCCCCGCGCTCGCATCTTTCGTCCGTATTCGTACGTCGCCTTGGCTCGACGAGACTGTTCCTCGGCAACAAACAGTTCACTCTGCAGCTTCTGCTCGTCCTGAACGAAGGTCCCCTTTTCGTACTCTTCACGTGCTTGACGTGCGGCAGCCAATTCATTTTTGGCTTTGCTGTAGGCGGCTTCGACGGTATTCACCGTGATCCGCTGGGCGTTCAAGTCCTTCTTGATCGTGGAGTCGTCCAATGAAATCACGACATCGCCGGGATTGACGAGTGTACCTTCTGCAACGAGTTCAAGGATTCTGACACCTTCGGACGACGAAACTTCGCAGCGCAGTTCCGTATTCGACGAACTCTCGACATCGCCACGCTCGACAATGTCATTCACAAATTCGCCAAAGATCGGCCGACGCGTGATCGCCTGCACGGCCCCCTCGCCGCGGAACGAGTAGACCGCGCCGCCACCTGCCGCAAGGCAGACGCCAAGAACCCCTAAAATGACCAGAATTCGCCGGCGCGCGCCGCCTTTGCGGGCATGCGTTGTGGGTGGTGTCGAGTCACTTTTCATGGACGTGATCATCGCAATTTGAGGAGAATGGCAGAAACGGACTCACGACGAATTGTCTGACTATATCGATTGGAGGCGATCCTCGCCACAAATTCTTCTCACCACGCGAGAAAGAAAAAACGTCTTTCGGTAACGGATATGCATAAAAAGGCAGTCAAGTAATTTCAAGAGGCGACCCGGATTCGCACCGCGGTCAATGTTCTTTCCCGCCTCGTTTCCTCGTTTCCAAGCTCCCGCTCCAGCTCACATCCATTCCTCGATCCCAAGCTCCCGCTTGGGAACGCCCCTTGAGATCTCGGTTTTCCTCGTTGCCTGACTCCCGCTTGGCAACGCCTCTCGCAATTCTCTATTTCCGTCGATCAGAAAAGTGGCCGTCGGACCGACGCACACATTTCCGATCTGTAGGAAACGTTGCCAAGCGGTATCGCAACTCACAGACATCGCTTAAACAACACGCCTGAACATCGAACAGTTCGCGTGATATTCAGCACACCAGATACCAAGCAGGTTGATTCGTCAAAATCGGAATACGCCAGCCCAAACACCTTCGCCAGCGGTGTTCTCGACCGAATTCCGCTATGATTTCGCCATGAATGAACTACCCCCCGGACATATTGCCCGCGAAGATCTGGCACTGCGATATCTCGACTCGTTGCCTTACGTCCCGTACCCCGTCCAGGAAGAAGCACTTCTGGCGTGGTTCGAAACGACGCAAGGGGTGATGGTGTGCGCTCCCACGGGAACCGGCAAGACGTTGATCGCCGAAGCAGCGGCGTTTGAGGCGCTGCACACCGGCCAAACCATCTATTACACGACGCCCCTCATCGCATTGACCGATCAAAAGTTCAACGAGCTGCAAGACTCGGCTGAACGCTGGGGATTTCGCCGCGATCAGGTGGGACTCGTCACCGGCAATCGACGCGTCAACCCGAATGCCAACGTCCTGGTTGTCGTCGCCGAGATCCTGCTGAACCGTTTGCTGACGTCGCACTGGGCCGCGCAAGAAGAGGCGGAAGCGGCGCGCGTTCGTCAGGTCGCGGCCGACCATCTCAAATCGATGTCAGAACAAGACCATAAGGGTGGCCTGCACTCGTACAACGATCTGATCGGCTGGGACGACGAAGTTGTCGAGGAACTAGCGGAAGCTGAAGCCGATCCGGCGCATGCCAAGACGCCGCTCGCGCTGGATTTCGATCGCGTCGCCGCCGTCGTGATGGACGAATTCCATAACTTCTCCGATCCAGAACGCGGGATCGTCTGGGAATTTTCACTGGCCTTGTTGCCCAAACATATTCGCTTGCTGCTGCTGTCGGCCACGATCGGTAATGCCGCGACGTTCCGGTCATGGTGCTACAAGACGCACGACCGGCTGCTAGAACTCGTCCAAAGTACCGACCGTCGCATCCCACTGCAGTTCCATTGGATCGGCGATCAGTACCTGACCGACCAGCTCGAAAACATGGCTGCCGGTGAGGAAGCCGATCGCAAGACGCCGGCCCTGGTCTTCTGTTTTAATCGCGACGAATGCTGGAATGTCGCCGAAGAACTGAAGGGCAAAGCGATGCTGGCCAGCGGTCAACAGAAAAAGCTGATCGCGGCAATCGAAAAATATGAATGGAATAAAGGGGTCGGCCCCAAGCTGAAACAACTGCTGATGCGCGGGGTAGGTGTCCACCACGCGGGACTGTTGCCGCGCTACAAGAAAATCGTTGAAGAGTTATTCCAAAAGAAGCTGCTGACGATTTGCGTCTGTACTGAAACACTGGCCGCCGGAATTAACCTGCCAGCTCGCTCGGTGGTCTTACCGTCCTTGATGAAGGGCAAACCGGGCGATCTGAAATTGATCGACCCCAGTTCTGCCCACCAGATCTTCGGCCGAGCCGGTCGACCACAGTTCGATACCGAAGGTCACGTCTTTGCCCTCGCGCATGAAGACGATGTCCGGATTCTGAACTGGCGAGAAAAGTACGATTCGATTCCGGAAGACACCAAAGACTTCGCCCTTCTGAAGGCCAAAAAGGCCTTGAAAAAGAAGATGCCCACGCGAAATCCCAATCGTCAGTATTGGACCGAACAGCAGTTCGAAAAACTGCGATTCGCCATGCCCGGCGATTTAATGAGCCGCGGGCCATTGCCGTGGCGGCTGCTGGCGTACATGTTGCAACTGTCTCCCGAGGTCGATCGGCTGCGGCGATTGGTCCAAAAACGATTGATGGACCCCAAGCAATTGGACGCAGGCGAACGGCACCTGGAAAAGATGCTGATGACGCTGCACGCCGGTGACTTTGTAAAGCTCACCCCCGAACCGCCGCCGCCGCCCGCCGTCATCAAGGCGGGTGAGGCCCCGCCGCCGCCTCAACCCGAGGATACCCCCAAGTCGACCTGGCTCTCGAAGCAGCTTCAAAAAGAGGTCGATAAAAAGCAGGAGCAAAAGACGGGCAAGAAGATCGATCGCGCGGCCGAAGAACGCGAAAAGAATCGCTATCGAGCCGTCCTGGCTGAGCCGACAGAACGACTGGAACAATTGTTTGCGTTCCGCAGCGTCAATCCGGTCTACGGGATGTTCCTGCTCGAACATTTGGGTCTGGCTGATTGGACCGAGCGAATGCTGATTTTCGAAAGCGTGCTCGAACTACCCCGAGCCCTCATTCGTCACGTCCGCGTTCCGCCCCCGTTCCGGCTACCGCCCGGTCCATTGGCCAAGGAAAGACTGGACAACGAAATCGTCCAGCGCGGCTTGATCGCAGCATCCGATCTTTACCCCGAATTCGACCGCGATGTCCCGCCGGAAGAACGCAAGTACGCCCCAGCGCTCGTCGAAAAACTACGAATGTTGTTCGATTCAGAGTATCCCGATGTCAACGACGTCTCGGTGCAACCGATCATGGTTGCCACCGAACTCTTATTGAATTGGAACGGCAACTTCTTCAACTTCGTGTCGAGCCGCGATCTGATCCGTCAGGAAGGCCTGATCTTCCGGCACCTGTTGAAGATGGTCTTGCTGCTCGACGAATTCCGTCAGATTGCACCGCTGGGCGTCGATCCGCTGGAATGGGAAGCCGACCTGCAAGAAACCGCCGACCGCTTGACCGAATGTTGTCGTAGCGTCGATCCAAGCTGGACAGATTCCATGCTGGCACAACAAGAGAGCGCAGATTTTGTGGAACGATGATCGACATTCCGAATAAAGTCTTGGCGAGCCGAGAAGCGTCACTCCCAGTTGAACTTATCACTGAGTGTGGGTGGTGACGGACGAGAATTCTCGTCATTTCGAAGTTCCCGCTTTGTTTAAAGAAGGGGGACGGGCTCCACCAGGTGCCTGTCCCCTTTCTTTAAACACGACTGGTTCTCAGCTCGCCAAAGGTCTAATGATGCTGTGTGAACCTCAGGCGCGAGACCGCTCCTATACCTGAGTGGAGAGAGCGATCATTCTGACGAAAACTGATCACGCTGAACGAAACGCCAGTGAGGGGATCTGATCTTGAAGATCACACCTGGACTCGCCGAGATCGGACCTCAGAGCTCCCTCAGCTCTGGAAAATGCCCTTAAACAGGTGAAGCCCAGACGATAAGCTGGAGTACCTTCATTTTAGGGGATGCCATTGTGGTCGAGTTCTTCAAATATCCGCGACGGAGAATTGGGCTACTAACGCTGGTGAACGCATTGGAATTCTTCGTCTTGTGGGTTCATGCCGAGTCCCGTGGCGTGATAACGGCGCGGGCGTTCTTTTTTCCTTACTTCATCACGCCACTCACCCTGCTCACCGCCTATCTGTTCATCAGCAAGCCGATGAAGCCCAAGGCAAGTCATCAAATTATGAAGAAGAAAAATTGGCGACGTGATTTCTGACGCACGAAAATCCGCCGTGATCACACGATGAGCGAACGGATCGAAGAATCAGCGACGATCTAGGACTGACGTTGAATTCGAACGCCACCGGCGATAAACCGAGGTTTGTTCGTTAGCGAAGTGGATGGGAAGCTGAGGTCTTCGAATTATGGCAAGATTATGGACGAAAAAAAGCAGGTCTCAATATTCCCGCTATTCGAATATTTAACGCTGCGCACCGTCAGACGGCATATTCAAGATCTCGAATCGCAGGGCTATGAACTGATGGCCGTTGTGCCTCCAAGTCTTCGCGGATCAAACAAACTCACTCTGGAATTCCACAAAACGACCCCAGTGAGGCATACCGAAGTTCTATTTTCATTGCTCTGGCGTCGGATTCGTCAGAAATCGACGTGGTCATACGCCGAAACGCTAGGAACCTTTCACTACATCAAGATTCCCGAGCACACGAAACTTTCGTAACGCACCAATCACTCAGCCCTCAAAATTCTAACTCCCTTCCCGAAACCGATTCACGTTGCTACTCTTTCCGGCTCGATTTAACCGGCGACCGCCGAACTTGTACTCATGACTTCCCACGAAGGGCTTCCGATGAAACGGCCAAAACTGACGACCAAGCAGAAGCGTGATCGCCGCCTCAAGATCAAGCGACGACGTATCCGTAAGCAGAAGTACGGTATGTGATTGCGCTTCGCCGGTGGCGAATCCAAATCAAAGCCGAAAGCCCGGGAGTTGACACTCGCCGGGCTTTCGGCTTTTTTGGTTGCTGCAAGCAACTCATTACGCGGGCGGATTTTGCGTTACACGCCGTTAACTAGATGCGAACGGCGGCAGCGTAGGTACCCTGGATCGCGGCGGATACACGGCGCGCCGTCCCATTTCTTCTCCGCCCCAGCCGGGCGGACGCGAACAAGCCCAGGGGTGCGAGCGTTTCGATCGCTCCCCTGGGTTTACGGCGCAGACCAAAGAGCACCCTGAGAGGGTGCAGGAAATTGCGTCTTCGTTAGCCAGAGAGAGTCTGACTCGAAATTTGTCGCGTTCGAAGTGAGGTTCCCGTACCCCTTCAGGGTACTTTCTTGTTTCGACAAACGCCCCAGGGCGGCGCTCGCGTTGCTCGCTTGCCCTAGGCTTGTGCCCTTCCGCCCACTTCGGGCGGAGGAATGAAACGATTGATACCTGTGCGAGCAAACGACGGCTTGGGTCATCGGACCGCGGGGGTCACCGACCGTGACCTACCGGACCTTGGCCTTGAAGGTCACGATGCCGCCGGTATTACCGGGAAGCGGCTCTGACAGTTCCCAGATCAGGATCTGGCTGCCTTCGCCATTGTCTTGCAAGACCAGTTCGCCGTCACGATCTGACGTCGCACTATCGACGATGTATTGCAGGCGTGGCGTCAGGTTGTCGACGATGCGAATGTGATGGGCTTCGCGGCCACCGAGGTTGTCGTAACGAATCGTAAACAGGATTTCGTCGCCGGGAAGTGCCGACTTCTTGTCCGCCAGCTTCACGATCCGCAGGTTTTCGGCTTCTTCCTTCTCTTCAATCCCGGTGATCACCGCCGTCGACTGCTCGAAATGTCCTTCGATCGGCACGTCGATTTTGGCCGTGATGACCGGATATTCGTTGCGCGTCCAAACCATCCCGTTCTGAAGCCCCAGCCCCAACCGAGCCGTGTCGGTGTTTTCGAGCTTACCGGTCATCAAGAAGCTCATCGACTCATACAGATTCAGCACTTTGTCGTGAGCCGATGGCCGACGAAGTTGAGAAACAGTGCCTTGAGCGGCATCGGTATCCAGCCCACTCGCCCGCGATCGAACGGCGATTCCGCCCATCATTTCGCGTTTGATTTGCTTCGATGCCTTCAGCCGAGTGCTCATCCCCTGAGTTGAAGCGAGTTGACCAACTCCAGCGAGCTCGCTGACATTGTGTCGTTCATGCGGTTGGCTGACCGTGCGGACGGATGCGAATCGGGGAGCGTAGACGCACACCTTGTTCGACGGCTTCATCTTTTCATAGCCACGGCGATCGGTGTACTCCAACACGGTGTCTTCGGTATCCAGTCCGTCGCGCGAGAAATTGTCGTAGTGGACTGGCCAGTCACGATCACCACCGTCACACAGGTACTCATCAGGATAAGACTCGGGTGAAGGAACATTGCAGGCATCGCATGCCATCATTCCCGGCGCCATAGGGTTCGGACCGGCGGCGGGCCAGCGAGGCAGGGGAGGGCATTCTACGTCCGCAGGGGGACAGTTGAATTGTCCCTGCAGATCGTCGCCCTGCCATGGAGCTCCATGTGCGCCTCCTGCAGGTTGAATTCCATGGGCGGCCGGCACTGGTCCCGCATAAGCAATTTGTTGGAAAGATGGATCGCGACGCACAACCGGATTTCCAGGCACCGACGAGGAAGCAGGTCCGGCAGATGCTTCCGCCATGCGACCGCGACGCGTCGCTCGGGCCTGCGCGCTGTCATTGACGGTCTCTTGATAGACCGCATGCACCGGACCATTCTCGACCGTTTTCAAGCGCGCCGCTGGCGACATGGAGGTACACGCCGAACAGGCCAGTGCCACACTGATTGAACTCCAGCGAAGCAGCGTCTGTCCCAGTTGGTGACTTGTCGTTTTCATGGCGTGGCCTTCAACAATCCGTGTCATCGCCAGTTCCCATCCTCATTTGACGATCAATCCGCTGACCGTCTGCTAACGCTGAGCCATCCGTTTTGAGGCGGCGGAACGCAGGTGATAGACACCTGCGTCATTGTCATTCGTCGCGGTCTTGGCCGTTCGTGTCTGCCCGATGCGGGCCGTTGTTTTTTGTGCTCGTTCTGTGATTCGAATGGGGCCGCCCGGCCCGAAAAACACAGGATCAGGCCGATTGAAATCCGGCGTACGTCCACCCATTCGCACGATTGCCACTGGACGCCCCAGGCTATCCGCTTCGGCGATGACGTTCTGAGCGGGGGCAACGGTCTTGATTCGTTCTTTGGTGTCCAGCATCGTCAGCGGAACACGGTTCGGCTGTTCGAGATAAACGACCTTGGTGAGCAGCCGATCAGCGACCGCCCATTCCAGTTCTTCCAGCGTCAACTCGAATTCGACGGGGAAGTCCTCAACCTGGCCCGCGGGGGGATGCAGGCGATCGATCAGTTCGATCGACGGGAAGAACTCGACACCGGGAAACTCGGGCAGATTACTGACCTTCAGACGATACATCCGTCCCACGATCAGACTGGCCTGTGCCGGGGCGGGAAGATCGATCGCACGGTCTGGCGTTCCTTCATAAAAGGTCACCGTGCCAGTCGTCGGAAGCGAGACGCGAATTGGCTGGAAGTAATCCGCGGTAAACTTTCCGGATTTCGCTGCCCATTCGGCAGCCGTTCCGGGGGGAGTCATCTGATTCAGCGGAAAATACCGCCCATCGAGGTTCGGAGTCTGTTGAGCCACCACAAAGCGCGAGGGCAGCGTGAGTGCCGCGATGAGCGAGAGCCAGAGGATGAAAGACGTCCGGATCACAATAATTCGCCTTCAGAATGAGACGCCAGACAGGTTTAGTACGGACGTCGCGTCGAGAAATGCGGGCCGGAAGGAAGGAACTCAGCCCGTATGCGGTGAAGCATCCGGGCTGAGCGAAATCACCATCATTTCACATTATTCTTGCCCAGGAGGACAGTATTGTCCCTGGCCTTGATTCGGTGCATTCCAGGCAGGATTGGACAGTTCGCCTGGCTGATACACGGGATGCTTTTCCGTGTATTCGATGTACCGAACAGGTTCTGGCAGGCTCAAACCGGGCTCGTGTCGCACATCGATCAGCATGTGATCGACAGGCTTCGGCAAGTCCATTCGAGTGCGGTTACGAACCGTGTGAGACTTCAGACCAGCAGGACCACCGTAGGGCAGGTGTGGTGGACCTGGCAGTCCAATCGGCGTTCCGGTGATGGGCATACCCCAGGCTTCCACATTGCCACCGGCAATCGGCACACCAGGATAACCGCCACCGGCCATCATCATGGCGTTCGGGATACCAGGACCACCAGAGGGACCTGCAGGGCCGACAGGCATCGGTGGGACGAGATCGCCCCGTTCACCATCGACTTGATATCCAACCTGGTCCAGGCTTCCATCTTGGCCTGAGGCCATTGGCTTGCCGCCTGGCTGACCGGGCATTTCCAGATCCATGTTACCGATTCGCATGACGGCCATGATTGTACCGCGTTTGTCAGCTTCTTGGATCGGATCGACACCGGGATCAAGCCGCGTCGAGACCAGCGTTTCCACATTGGCGATCGCCAATTCCTGGAACGCGGCATCCGGCAGATAAATGACCTTGGTGACGAAATTGTTGTTTTCGATTTGATCCAGATCTTCCTGCGTCAACTCCATCGGAACCGCATTGTGTGACAGATAAGCATCTGTGCTTGGATGGGCTGGATAGACTTGCAGTGAAGGATACAGCACCACACCTTCGTGCCCTGGGCCGGCGATGTTTGACAACTTCAGGCGATAGGTCGCCCCTTGAATGAAGTTGTAACGAGCAGGCGTGACAAGCTGATTCTCGGCATAGCCGTTAGGAATCTGCCAGCCGATGTGCATGCCATCGGGTCCGCGGAACGAAATCTGAGTGCTGCTGGGTGCAAACGTGCGAGGCAGTCCGCCAGGCCCCCCCATGCCGCCGCCGCCCATCATCGGCAACACACCCGGCCCTGGTCCATCGACCATTGGTCCGGGTCGCATCATCATCGCCGGTGGCGGTGCGTGATACTCACCTTTGTTTGCGGCGCTGTGGTTTAATCCACCGAGCCCCGGTCCTCCCAAGCCGCTGCTTTGACGCGGCGATTGGTGACCATCCATGGCGCAGCCGACGCACACTACGACGACCGTGCCCAATGCGAGAAAGTACAGCTTCATTGCGACCCCTCTCGGAACAGGATGCGATACAGCCACGACATCATTTGCATTGGCACTTCGATCGGCCCGCGTGTGTGTCTTCATGTCTGGTCGCACTGTCGAATCCCTTCTGACTTGCCTTGTGACACGTTTTTCCGTCGACCCGTGCATCCGCTTTCAGCTACAATCCTTCGCGATCGACGTCAGGCTTGGTGAAGCCCGTTCGCGACAGTCCGGTTACTGATCCATCGTGGCACCTTGGTCTGCTCCTCTCTTTTCGGAAGGAACTGCATTGCATCTTTGGCAAATCCGTCATATTCCGAACCACCCACAAACTTTGCTTAAATTGACGCTTGTCATCTGCCTTGGCGGAGCGTCCGCGATAACTCTTTTGCCATCAGTACGTTACGCAACAGCTCAATCCGCGAATGAAGAGAAAGCGAAAACGACTGACGCAGAAACCACATCCGAGGCTTCAGAATTTCTTGCCAGGGTCCGGCAGGAACTGCCTCGGCATCAGTCGATTCAGGCTGAAGTCACACAGACGGTCTCGATTGGCGATCAGCAGTTTCGTGTCGACGGCCAGTACGTCTCGTCCGGCCAAAAGTTGAGGCTCAGCTATAAGGTCATGCCCGATCAGGGTGCGCAAGGGGAAATCCTTGAAGTCTGCGACGGAAACGAGTTGTGGACTCAACTGACGTTGCCCGATTCCAAACGCCTGACACAACGGAACGTCCAACAGATTCTGGCAGCCGCGGCTGCTGCCAATAAGAAGAACGTGACTCAGGCCACCGCGAACGTGGAATTGGGCCTGGGCGGTGTCGCGACGCTGCTTGCTTCTCTCGAACGAACGATGACGTTTGATGCCATGAAGACCGACAGCACCGGCGACGTGGCTCGAACCAGCATTCAGGGACGCTGGAAGAAGTCGTTCGCCGACAAGTTCCCCAAAGATAAGGATCAGTCACTGCCGCCTTATATTCCAGACGCCGTGCAACTGGTCATCAACAATCAGACGCTTTTCCCTGAAAAGATCTTGTATCTGAAGAAGCAGCCGGGGAAACGCGCCTTCAAAGCACTCGTCAATCTCCAGTTTCACAACATCGTCTTTGACGAGCCTGTCAACGACGACGTATTTGTGTTCAAGGTTCCGGATGGTGAAGTCCCCGAGGATGTCACCAAGCAATACATCAACCGGATGCTTCCGCCGACAGAGACTCCGCCGGCCGCCAACTGAACCGACTCGAATCCGCCGAGCAGGCTCTTCACACGGCCCTCTTACCACGCCGGATGCCATCTACAAGAACGCCGTAGGACGGATATTCGCCTCCTGATCCTACAATCGATTACAGATCGCAGGCCGGGGGCTGGCACATTTTCCCGCTGCCAAGCGATGGATTGCTCTGGTCGATACCCGGGGGATTCCAACGAAACGGGAAAAAGTGCCTATTCCACTCGCTTCGAACTGTGAACGGTTCCCCTAAAATAGCCTGCACTGTATGACATCTGAGGTGCTGAATTGGACTCCAGACAGGACAACTTCGTGAGCGATTCGGACAAGCAAAAGTACGATGCAATTCTTGTCGTTTCTTTCGGGGGACCGGAAAAACGCGATGACGTGATTCCATTCCTGGAAAACGTCCTTCGCGGAAAGCCCGTCCCGCGCGAACGAATGCTGGAGGTCGCCGAACACTATTATCACTTCGATGGCGTCAGCCCGATCAACGCTCAGGTTCGCGAATTCATCGAAGCTCTGAAACGCGATCTGGCCGAGGCGCAAATCGATCTGCCCATCTACTGGGGAAATCGAAACTGGCATCCCCTGCTGCCTGACACGATTCAGCAGATGAAGCAGGACGGCGTTCGGCGCGCACTGGCATTTATGACATCCGCCTATAGTTCCTACTCGGGGTGTCGCCAGTACCGTGAAAACCTACTGAAGGCCTCGGAACAGGTCGGAGAAGGGGCACCAAAGATCGATAAGCTGCGGATGTTTTACAACCATCCCGGCTTCATCTCCGCAAACGTCGATCGCATCCGCGCGGCATTTGACCGCTTGCCACCCGATGCCCGCCAGCACGCCCAGATCGCCTTTACCGCACACAGTATTCCCATCTCGATGTCGAACAATTGTAATTACGTACGACAGTTGGAAGAGTGCTGTCGCCTGGTCGCCGAAGCGTTGTCGATTCCTGCTGAACGCTGGAAGCTGGTGTATCAAAGCCGAAGCGGGCGCCCTGGCGATCCCTGGCTGGAACCCGATATCGGCGACCACATTCGCATATTGCACGCGAAGGGGGTGACATCACTGGTCATCGCGCCCGTCGGATTCATTTCCGACCACATGGAAGTGATGTTCGATCTGGATGAAGAAGCGAAACAGATCTGCGACGAGCTGCAGATCACGATGTCGCGCGCCTTGACTGTGGGTTCACATCCCGAATTTGTCGCCTGCATCCGCGAATTGATTGAAGAACGAATTGGCCGGCGGACCGAACGCCGCGCGATCGGACAATATGGCCCCTCGCACGATGTTTGCCCCGCCGATTGTTGTCTGTATACGATCCCACAGCGCCCACCGGCGAAGCCATGACGTCAGGCTCACCCATTCGATTGGTCTTCTGCATCACCGAACTCGATCTGGGGGGCGCGGAACGAGCCCTGACGCAACTCGTGCTGGGTCTCAATCGCGACGAATGGGAACCACACGTGATCTGCCTGGGTCCGAGCGGTCATTTCGTCGACGTCCTGAAAGGCGAACAGATCCCCGTGATTTGCCTGAATGCACGAGGAATTGCCAGCCTTCCCCGGATCCTAATCCGACTGACGCAGGAATTGCGGCGACTTCGGCCGGCACTGGTGCAGACCTTCTTGTTCCACGCAAATCTTCTGGGGCGCGTGGCAGCACGCTTCGCAGGAATCCCCCATGTCGTGTCGGGAATTCGCGTGGCTGACCACCGCAGCCGGTGGTACGGCCGGCTTGACCGCTGGACGAATTCTCTGGTGACGACCAACGTGTGCGTCAGCCAAGGCGTCGCAGACTATTCCGCCGATGTCGTCGGCCTTGCGCGATCGAAACTGCGCGTCATTCCGAATGCCGTAGAGATCGAACGATTCGCAAATGCGCCCCCAACGGACCTTCGTTCGCTTGGAATTCCAGACGGATCCCGCACCTTCATTGCAATCGGCCGCCTGGAACGTCAGAAGGGAATGGACCTGCTCATCGACGCAGTCGCCCTCTGGAAGACGATCCCCGATGACGTCCAGATCCTCATCGTTGGCGATGGTCACGATCGCGATTCATTGCAGGCGCAAGTCGCCGAACATCGCCTCACTGATCGAGTTCATTTTGCAGGACCACGCCAGGATATCCCGGGGCTGCTCAAGAGCGCCTGTGCCCTGGTCCTGGCGTCTCGCTGGGAAGGGATGCCAAACGTCGTTCTCGAGGCGATGGCGACGGGAAGAGCGGTGATTGCGACGCGGGTGGAAGGCGTGCCTGAAATTGTCCGCGATCGAGTCTCGGGGCTCGTGGTCTCACCCGACTCTCCAGCCGACCTCAGGTCAGCCCTGGAATGGTTTGCCGAGAACCCTCAATTCGTAGAATCCGCTGGTTCCGAATCACAACGCATTGTGCGAGAATCATTTACGACGGAAGCCACCTGCAAGGCCTACACAAACGTCTACCGCACTCTCTTGAGTCGCAAATAAATCTCGGGCCCTTCTGGCCAAAATCCTGAGCCCCCAAACGGGAAGCTTGAGTCGATTTTCACGTCGCTCAGATTTTTCTCAAAATCGTAACTCCTATACCGGCTAGGGAGCTAGATCCAACGATGTTCGTCCGGCGAAGTCGTCGGAATCTTTCACGCTTGAACAACGCGTACGCCTTGGTACATTTGGGCCGCCGTGGGGAACAGTGGGGAACAATGGTGAAAAATGGCACTAACGGGGACCTACCTCCGAACGCTGGATGACAAGCGTCGTCTGGCGGTGCCGAAGCGGGTCAAGGATGACTTTGCGGAAGAAAACCTCGAAAGCCTCATCATCGCCCCAGGGACCGAGAAATCACTTGCGGTGTACTCACCGAAGGGCTTCGATCAATTCGCAGCTCGACTGTCAGCGACACCCGAGAATCAGCGGTATCTGCGACTGTTTTATTCGTCTGCTGAACGGGTGGAACTCGACAGCCAAAGTCGTGTTCGCATCCCAGATCGACTGGCCGACTTTGCGGGATTGAAACGAGACGTCTACCTGTTAGGTGTCCAGGATCATGCGGAGTTGTGGGACAAGGAGGCGTGGGACGCCTTCATGACAACCCACACCCCCGACTTCGATCAACTGGCCCTGAAAGCGATGTCATAGTGGAGCTGCAAACCTGAAATGACACGTTGATGAACTCGCAACGAGCAGGCCAACGAAGCTGCGGGCGATATTCATGAATCTGTCAGGACAATTTGGCTGTGCCACTCGTCAAAAAGGAATCACGTGCGATTCCGCTGGCAACCGGGCTACGCGGAACGGTCGGAGATGATGCCGACCATGGAAGGTGTGATGGGAAGCGCGGCAGCGTCCCGTCACGGGTCATTCGCCCAATCCTGGCGCAGCCGCCGGGCGGAAAGGACGCCGCCCGCGGCGAATGGCTTCTCTTGTAAAACCGCCGCAACCGTTCGACCACACCTTGCCATGATCCTGTCCCTCTCGCCATGATGCCGACGACGGCGCATTGAGCAACCGAGTTTATCGACAGGAACCGCAGCCGATGCTGATCGGGATCTTCGCTGATAGTCACGACCACCTGGACAACATCCGCCAGGCCGTGTCTCTCTTCAACGAATCAAACTGCGAACTCGTCGTCTTCGCCGGGGATCTGGTGTCTTCGTTCGCAGTACCTCCGTTGCGTGCCCTTCGCTGCAAAGTCATCGGCTGCTTCGGCGACAACGAAGGGAACAAACCCGGTGTCACTGCGGGCATGCGGATCATCGGCACGATCGGTGAACCGCCATTTGGTTTCAAGACGCCCGACGGGTGCCGAATCCTGGTGACGCATATGGACCGAATGCTGCGTGGACTGGAAGGCGACTTCGATGTCGCGATCTATGCTCACACGCACAAGCCGAACATCACACACGACGCGGCAGGCCGCCTGTTCATTAATCCCGGTGAAACAAGCGGGTGGTCATACGGCCGACCGTCCGTTGCATTGCTCGAAACTTCGACCAAGCAAGCGTGGATCGTCGATCTGCAACCTTTCAGCCCCCCACTTCAGCCATCGCCCCGGCAGGCGACATCGCCCAAGCCGCGCACTGAACGGTCGTGACAGCTTGCCTGCATCCTGATAGCTCGTTCACATCAGGAACTGACATACCGGGTCAATCGGACGTCTTGTCGGTCGGTAATGGGATTGCACCTGCCGCCGGCTTACCGTGCCCCGCTTTGATATAGGCTGCGCGCTGCGCGGCGTAATCTTCAGCCGTCAGCGCGTCAGTGCTGGCGACCGCGGACTGAGCATCGGCAAAAGACCGCTTCAAAAACGACACACACCATCCGCATCCCGTCCCCGCACCTCCACACTCGCTGATCTGACTGGCGCGCTTGGGCCGGTGGATGCGAATGAAGTTCATGATCTTCCGCTTCGAGACGTGGAAGCAATAACAAATCGTGTCGTCGTCTTTCATCAGCCTGCCTGCTTCATCCAAAAACTTCGATGCCAGAACTTCAGGAATTCTTTGCGAATATCAATTATTACAAAATTTGCTGGAACAAAGAAACACATGTTGACCCATCAGAAATTAGCCTCTATGTTCCGCCCGCCCGCACTGACCAGATCAAGATGATCAGCCAGCACGAGCAAGCCAATCCGATCTCGCGACTCATCATTCATCTGAATTCGATTCGACAGATCACCACCGTTTCGCCCGTCAATTTCGACGATTCCGCCGAGACAATTTCGATTGTCCACTTGAGTATACAAAGACCTTCCCGTTCGTTCGGCCCCCTGGTTGAACGGCGTGTTGCATCCAAGCATGGAGGCTTCGATGCATGCGACGAAGAGCGGGTGCGGGACGACCTCACATGGAAGTGAAGCGTCCCGTTTAAAATTCGAAGCGTCCGATCGCCCCGGAAGCAACTTGTCCTTCGCCCCCCTTGGACCGGTTGCTTCCGGGCATTTTCATTTTTACGTTGAAAATACTGTGCACATTCGCACGGATTATTCGGCGATGGGCAACACCGGGCCAGCAGAATATTCTCCTCGATCCCAAGCTTCGCTTGGGATCGTTTCGCATGCCCAGACGTTGTGTGCAGACGGATCTCCAACCTCCTGCATGCTCGGCAAAAGACGAGATCGAAAGACACGCTCCGAAGCGGGAAATCTGGAAATGAAGGCAAGCGTCACAGCGTGTTAAAAGAAAGGGGACTGGCTCCGCGAGGTGCCTGTCCCCTTTCTTTTAACACGCTGTTCTTTCACTCGACTTGTCACCTCACGCCGCAGCAGCCGGTGTCAAGAACTTCATAACCTGATCGCGTAGTGCATAGATCGCCACACAGGTGATCGAGATGAACGCAAGCCAGAGCATGAGATCGATGATCAGCGAGGGGGTCAGGCGGCGATCCAGTTTTCGATATCGAAAATAGATCGTTGCGGCCGTGATGATTGGCAGCGTCAATGCCTGGCCGAACCCGCCGACAACAACCATCCATCGTGGCTCCTTGAACGTCAAAAACAAAAGCAACGCGATGACGGGAATCAGCAGCGACACCCAGTGAACCACACGCGCCCGATCATGCGGAGATCGGTAACGGACGAAACTGGCAAGACTGACGGCGTCCGCAACGAGCCTCGCATTGCCGGCGGACGACAGATAGAGCGTCTTGAAGAGCACCGCACCGGCTCCGATCAAGAACGCGATCTGGGTCCAGGTCCCGAAGGTATCGACGAACATTCGTGACAAATGCAGGATCATGTCTCGCCCCTGAGGATGCAGCCCTTGCGGATGCAGGACCGTCGCCCCCATACAGTAGAACGCAACCGTTGAGATCGTAAAGACGACCATACTGACCCAGGCATCCAGATACATTACGCGGATCCATCCTCGAGCACGACGTTCCCATTCGGGACTGCCGTCACATTGCCCGACGTATCGCGCATAGCCCTTTTCCAGGCACCAGTAGGGATAGTAAAACAGCTCGGCGGCTCCTACCCCGGTGATGCCGAACACACCGAACGCCGCGGCAATTCCTTCAGGTGGCAAGCCGAATGTCAGCCCCGACACGACTTCGTTCCAGGGAATTGGAAACTTCGTCGCGGGTAGCGATGCCGTCGCGACGACAGTCACGATCGTCAGCGTCACCACCAGAAATGTGGTGATCGATTCGATGCGACGATAGCTACCGCTCCACAGCAGTAACATCGCCATCAGACAGGTCAGGACCGCCCAAGGATATTCCGGACGATCGCGAATCACATCCGCAAGCTGGGGTGCCGACGATTCAAGGAACCCAGTCAGCGCAGGCGTCACGCCGGGAAACGCAAGATTCAGCGACTGTCCGACCGTGCCTGTCATGGCGCCGAGTTGGAAGATCGTGGTGAGCATCATCACGAACCACCACCAGACGATCCAATTTGCCCCCAGACGGGGGCCACTCAGTTCATTGACCGCGCCCAATGTCGGTTTGCCCGACGAAATCGCGTAGCGGCCGAGTTCCGTCTGGACGAAGACCTTGACCACGCAGCTATACAGAATCAACCAGAGGAACACGAAGCCATAATTGGCCCCCAGAGATGTCGTCAGCAGCAGTTCGCCCGATCCCACGATCGTACCGGCCAGGATGATCCCGGGGCCGATTTTACGTAGCGCTTGCCACAGTGATGTTGGCGGATCTTGAATCACATCCGGCGGCAGGGCATACGGATCGTATTCAGTGGCTTCGCTCATCGCGGGGCCTTTCTGGTTTTTTGAGATTGTTTGGAGGTCAAGCATTCTCCTGCGTGACGCCCACAAAGCAAGCGACTTGCAACAGCGGCACCTCGCAAATCATCGCGAACAACGACGCCACAATGGCAGTTCATTTTCACCATCCGATCACAAAAGTCTGTCAATGACGGACGCGGCCAGACTGCTATTCGTTGGATCGTCCGGTATCATGCCGTGATGCTCGTTTCATTACTTGAAGGAACCGGGACTATGCATTCTGCTGATCGACGTCAATTTCTTCAGTCTTCTGCCCTGGCTTCGGCCGCATCACTTGCCCCCTGGATGTTCAACGCCGTCTCCGCTCAGGAATCGACAAGTCGAGACCTTTCGGTCGGCATTATCGGCACGGGGCGAGGAATGGCCCACGCGGCTGCAATTTTCAATTCCAAAGGCGTCGCACTGAACTACGTCTGTGACGTCGATCAAAAGCGGTTGGCGCTTGCGATGAAAACGGTGGAAGGGCGCGGCGCGAAGGCTCAAGGAATTACTGACCTGCGTCGAATGCTGGACGATCCCAAACTGGACGCCGTCTTCGTGGCGACCACCAACCACTGGCACGCGCCAGCCACGATCTTGGCCTGTGCCGCAGGCAAACACGTGTACGTTGAAAAGCCCGGCAGTCACAACGCTCGCGAAGGCGAGCTGATGGTTCAGGCCGCGCGGAAATACAATCGTCTGGTTCAAATGGGTAATCAGCGGCGCACCTGGCCCGCAATTCGTGAAGCCATGGGCAAGTTGAAAGAAGGCGTCATCGGTCGCTTGCTGTTCGCGAGGTGCTGGTACGACGCCGACCGCGGGTCGATCGGAAAGGGCAAAGTGGTTCCCGTTCCAGAAAATCTGGACTACTCGATGTGGCAGGGCCCCGCGCCGGAACGTCCCTATCTCGACAATCTGGTCCATTACAATTGGCACTGGCGCTGGCATTGGGGCGGCGGAGAACTGGCCAACAACGGCATTCACTCATTGGATGTCGCGCGATGGGGACTGGGGGTCGAATACCCGACAGAGATCAGCTTTCTCGGAGGCCGGTACCATTTTGACGATGATCAAGAAACACCGGACACAGGCGTGGCCGTCTTCAATTTCGGCGACAAAGGAATCAGCTGGGACTTTAGTAGCTGCCTGCCACGCCGCGACGAAAAGCATGCAACCGTCATTTTCTACGGGACTGAAGGAACCTTGCAAATCCTTCAGAATGGATACCGCATCCTGAATCCCAAAGGCGAGGAAATCGGAAAGGGCTCTGGTACCGGTGGCGAACAGGAGCATATCGCGAACTTCCTGGACAGCGTTCGAACTGGCGCTCCACTGAATTCCGAAATCGAGGAAGGGCAGAAGAGTACGCTGCTGTGCCACCTCGGAAACATCTCGTACAAGCTCAAACGAATGCTAAAGTTTGATCCGGAATCACGGCGGTTCGTTAGTGATAGTGAAGCCGATGCGCTGCTCAGCCGCGAGTACCGTCCCGGCTGGGAACCGGTTGTCTGACCACCAGCCCCAAGGTCGAGCGATTCCTCGTCATTTCCTCGTTACCAAGCTCCCGCTTGGTCACGCCTCTTGCAACTAATGAAGTGACAGCCTGGGAACAAAGAGAAACGGCAAAGCGCGCAAATTCACGACTCACGAAAAGGAACTCGCGAAATGGACGAATTCGAAGGCTCGCCGAAGACATGGCCTCCGCTTGGGATGCCCACCGGCAGCGTCCGGGCGATCCTGACGTTGATCCTGGTCGCCGTCGTGATCACGAGGATCGTGCGCGGAGGCGACTTAACTCTCGATCCCGCACACGATGACCTGCTTTGGATCGAAGCGCTTCTGATCGCGCTGTCGCACTACTTTACATCTCGACGATTCGTCGACTTGCCACCCAATGCCCGACGCCAGTTGGAAGACGACGGGATCCTGGATCGCGAGCGAAATCCGTTGTTCCTGCCGCGAAATTCCATCCGCGTCATCATCATCGCGGCGTTCGGCTGGCTGGCATACTACTTATACGAACACAACCGGCTGCTCGAACATCACGCGGCGACCCTGTTGGCGATGATGGCCTCGTTCCTGCTCGGCGCAACAGTTCGGCGAATCGGTATCTGGCTGAATCGAAACCAGGTGAAGCGTTCGCAGGGGACATTTGGAGATTTGAAGGCGCTCGTGGTCCTGGCCGCGATGCTCTGCGTCGCAATTCCCGAGTTTCTTGGCTCGCCCGATGTGCTTCATCCGGTGTTCCATCGTGTGGCTCTGGGAATGATGCTCTTCTATTTCGGATCTCGTTAGTTGGAAATCGAGTGAGGCTGGCCTGAAGGGCGCGTCACTGTTTCCGGCATTCATTCGGCCGGTCCCGCTTTCACTTCAGGGATTCGCGGGTGGATTGCTCCCGCGGTTTCCAATGCGTCTTTTCGATTTAGACTGGCGATCCATTCTGTCAAAATCGCAATTGCCTTTTCGTCGACCACTCGTGATGCGACATGCGGCATTCTCCCCAATCCCTCAAGCTTCATTCGTTCCAGAATTAACGAACGTTGCGGTTCACCAGGGACCAGGATGCGTGGATCGGTCAGGTTGAAGCGTCCCTGTCCGGGCCGAGTGTTAACCGTCATGGTTTGTGAAACGGGGATGGACGCCTGCAACTCGAAATCTGCGTTACCACCCCCCCATTTTCGATGACAGTGCGCGCAGTTAGCGTGCAAGTACGATCGCGCACGCAGATTCAAATCGGCCGTCAAATCCTGATAGTCCACCAGGCGAGGCAGCTCATCCGCAGGCTTCGGCAGTTTCTCGACGAAAAGTCCCAGTCGATTAAGGACATCCAACTGGTTCGCGACAACGCCACCATAGTTGTGCGTCTTGTTCATCTGCAGAGTCGAGACACCCAAGACGTACTTTGAGGCCATGGTATGGCAAAGGGCACATTCCGTCCGGCTAGGAAATCGCCACACCTGCTGACGCTGGCCCCCGGGCGCGGCCGCGTCTTGAATCGTCAGCACGCGGTCGAGCCCACTCGCATCCAGCAGTTCCGCATCGGTCTGGTCGTCATTCCAGACATAGGTATATCCTAACCACAACTGAGCTCCATATTCGTCATCATCTCCCGGCATTTTATGAAACTTCAGTAACCGCGTTTCCAGCCGTCGGCGGCTGGAAGGGTTGCCCTGTTCCATGTCAATCGAGAACGTTTTCACCAGCACTGTCCCGTCAGGAAACCGCCAGCCACGATCGGCATAGTCGGGTCCGTGCGGATAGACGACCGTGTCGAATTCCATTGTAGAATTCCCAGGAATGGCGAGAAACCGATCCTTCTCGGCTCCATCTGACCAGAGCGGTGCATTGACGGAATAGGGAATGAGCCCCTGGGCGGGAATCAAATCTTTCGTCGAGTCAAACAGTCCTGTCTCACTGAGTTTTTTCGGAAAGGGTTTCGTCGACACCTGAACGTTCGATTTGACCAGCCGATGAAAGCCGCCTCCCGCAAAGTCGACCAGATACACATCTCCTTCAAGGTCGTGCGCAAATTCGACAATGCGAATTTGCGTGTCCGTCAACTGGTGATGTTCGGTCACGTTCTCGCCTGTAAGTCGCAGTGACCAGACCTTTCCAGTGTCGTAGTCCCCATACACGTAGGCGCCGTTCAATTCCGGCAGACGGCTCGATCGTGCGACGTATCCTCCGGTGATCGAGCGAAAATCCGCATGATTGTGTTCGACGAGCGGGGGAATGATTTCTGTCGGTCCTTGGGGACGCTCAGGACGAAACGGATGATTGCCCTCTTTCACGCTCCATCCGTAGTTGCCGCCACGCTGGATCAGGTCGATCATCTCCCACAAATCTTGACCGACTTCTCCCGCCCACAACCGCTGCTGACCATCAAAGCTGAACTTCCAGACCTGACGCAGGCCATACGCCCAGACTTCGCCCCGGGCCCCCTTCACTCCGACAAACGGGTTGTCACGAGGGATGAAATACGCAAGCCCGGGATCAACATGATCGACATCAATTCGTAAGATTGAGGCGAGCAGGTCGCTGATGTCTTGCCCCGTCAATCGGCCATCAGCAATTCCACTTCCATCACCGGTTGCCAGATACAAATAGCCATCGGGACCAAAGCGAATGCAGCCGCCATTATGACCGCCCGCTGGCCATTCTAGTAGAACTTGCTCGGTCCTTGGGTCAGCGATAAGCGGCCCTCCGGGTGGAACGTGAAACCGGGACAAGCGGCTTCCATTTTGGATCTCAGGGTCGTCGTCGTGAATGTACGTCAGATAAAAGAAGCCGTTTTGTGCGAACTGTGGATGAAAGACGAGACCGTAGGTTGTCTTCTGAAGATCGATCAGCAGTTGCGATTCATTCACGTCCGAGCGAATCTCAAACGTGAAAATCTTTCCTGGACGAGTCGCGACTCCAAACCGTCCGTACCCCGGCACAAGCCCGACTGACAGCGGTTCGACGAATTTGAGCTTGGGAAATGCCCGCTCGGTCGTGTAGGGATCGGGCAGATCGGGTGACCCCTGCAGATTGCCCGTCGTCCACGGAACCCTCTGATGCGTATCAAACGATGAAGCGGGCTTCACGGGTTCCGCCGCGGCGGCCAATACGGGCATCGCGAACATCAACGCCAGCGCAATTGGAGCCCACACCATGCCGCACCTCAGTAAAAGGAGTTCGAGAGCGAAAGGAGAGCGAACGAGCATCGCCAGTCATTCAGAATGACTCTGCGAAATTGTAAGTCGCCGCGCGCACTTTTGCTCGCCTGAGTTCGCCCACAGATTCGTTGCGTTGTTCAACGCGTCGAAGACGCGGCCAATGTTCATGCAGAGACGGTCACCGAATCAGGGGATCGTTCATGCGTTCCATTCAATCCTTGCGCGTTCCAATGCGTCCTCGCGATTCGTTAGCTCGAGATTGAGCTGTGCATCGCGGATCGTATCAAGGACCTGCTTGAACTTTGGACCGGGCCGAAGTCCCATCGCGACCAGATCATCACCTGTCACGAGCGGCAAAGGATCAATCTGGTCCATCGGAGTGGATCGGAGAAACTCTCGACAAAACGCAATCGGCTCTATGCCCAATTCTTTCGCAGTTCGATCCGCTTCAACGAACTGCAACAGATCGCTTCGAAATGGGTGGGCCAGCAAGCGTTTGAGTAACGCGAGACTCAGTTGCGACGCATCGTCCAGGTCTCGCTGATGTTCCACCAGCCAGCAAATCCGTTCGATTTCATCGTTTGACAGCTTGAGACGTCGGCAAATCTTGTTCACGGCCGACTTGGAATCCAGCGACTGCAGTAGGGCTGCCATTGCCAGCTCGAATGACGGACGTTCGAGCAACTCGAGCCGCCTGAGCGTGGTCGACCAGTCCGACTGCTTCTGCAATTCGTTTAGTTCAGGAAGAATGATGCGTAGCAGCAGCATGTCCTCGGACAATTCGACGGCTCGGCGACGGTTCCGGTCGACGAGCATCTTTTTCAACTCTTGGGCAATCCTCTCGGCACTCACGACAACCAGTTCCGAGGACATCTGCCGAATCGCATCCGCAGTGATCGGATCGAGTGAAAAATCGAGAATCGCCGTGAAGCGAACCGCACGCAGCATGCGAAGCTTGTCTTCGCGCATCCGATCGTGCGGATCGCCAATGGCCCGAACCAATCGCCCCTTAAGGTCCTCTTCGCCCCCCACATAATCGATCACACGTTCATCAATCGGATCGAAAAACATCCCATTGATCGTAAAATCACGCCGAAGTGCATCTTCTTCGGGACTGCAAAAGGCGATTCCCTCGGGTCTGCGGCCGTCAACGTAGTCCAGATCCGTTCGAAACGTGGCGACTTCCACATGACCGAGTTCCGGTGGACCGATGACGACAATCACACCAAAACTGGCCCCCACCGCGAGTGTCCGGCGGTGACCGAACAGCTCTCGAACTTCATTCGGCCGGGCCGTTGTGGCAACATCAAAATCGTTGGACTCACGGCCCAAAAGCAGATCGCGAACGCAGCCTCCCGCAAAGAGCGCGGTATGCCCGGCTTCACGCAGTCGGTTCACAATCTGAACGGCAAAATCACGCTGAGCAGAAACGACGGCCATTCAGAGATTTTCTCAAAGTGTGCATCAAACAATGATCAATGAGCCCGCGACTGGCGGTCTCGACCTGGAAAAAAGGGGAGCTCGCTGCACCGAGATTCACGTATGCCCTGAATCTCGTGAATTTACGGGCCTCTGCGTAGCAGACTACTCGCCACTTTGATTCCGAGCAATTCGGCTGCGATTCAAAAACAACGAATTTCACGGCATCCGGACCAATTCGGAAGCGTTTCTGCCACACCGGTCCATCGACCGACCGAAGTCGACCAATTACGATGCAGCGATGTCGTCCGCAACCCCACACAATTCGACAGGTCGATTCCTGGGAACATTTGCCGTGATTCTGCTCGGCGTGTTTCTCTGCAGCGGCTATTGGCAGACCTGTTTGTCGTCTCGGCTGCTCTCGTCGAATTTCATCAGCCTGCCGACGTGGATGTCGCTGGCATCCTCCAGCCGTTCGACAGCACCTCAAGTCGATTCGATTGAACTTCCGTTCTGGTTTACGCTCGTCCCATGCGTGGCCGTGGCAGTGGGCTCATGGATTTGCGGATCGGTCTGGTTGATCATTCGTCGCCACGACGCGCCACTCGATGCGTTCATCCGATGGGGTTGGTACGGTGGATTGTGGTGGATCGCAGTCGATCTGTGGGAGTGGGTTTGGATCATCGCAAATGCCGCTGGGTGGACGAGCATCGCCAGCCTGATGGCTGTCACGCCTCAGTTTTGGCTGGCCGCGTGTCTCTCTGGATGGATCACCACCTGGACGGTGATCAGCGAGCCAAATAAAGCTGCAAAGCAGATTGGCGAATCGCCGCAAGTTCGAATTGGCTGGCTGTGGCTCGCCTGTGGAGCGTACTTTGTCGTGTTTACGACAATGAATTGGCGACTTTATTTCAACCTGCTTGTTCCTCATGGTGACTCGGTCATGTATGAGGAGCACCTCTGGAATCTACTGCACGGAAAGGGTTTTCGCAGCTACCTCGATCAAGGGCTTTTCTGGGGTGAACATATCCAATTCGTCCACCTTTTCCTGATCCCGCTCTATGCACTCTGGCCGTCACACCTGCTGCTCGAGGCCTGTAGTTCCGCGGCACTGGCATGCGGAGCGTTTCCAGTCTTTTGGATGGCACGGCGTCATTCTGGATCGGATCGAGTCGCCTTCGCGGCCGCGGTAGCGTACTTGCTGTACTTTCCCATGCAGTTCCTCGACATCGAGATTGACCTGAAAACGTTTCGGCCCGAGTCGTTCGGAATTCCACTTCTCTTGCTCGCACTCGACCAATTGGACCGCAGGCAGGTTATTGGAACAATCATCGCGATCGCCTTCTGCCTGACCGTCAAAGAGGACTATTCGCTCATTCTGGGACCGCTTGGTTCGTGGATTGCTCTCAGTCGCCCCAAACCCGACGAGCTGACCGCGGGACGGTCCACAAGCTGGACATTGAACACGACGAAGTCTCGAATCATCTTTGGTCTCGGCCTCAGCGTCTTCAGCGTAGCCTATCTCTGGCTGGCCACTCGCGTGATCATGCCCTGGTTTCGATCCGGCGGCGAAGTGCATTACGCCAGCTATTTTGCAAAGTTTGGCAAATCGCCGGAAGAAATCGTCCGGACAATGCTCACGCAGCCGGGGCTGCTATTTGAGTCTCTCGTGACAGCAGAAACGGCACTCTATGGACTGGCGCTACTCGCCCCGCTTGCATTTCTTCCACTGCTGTCCCCCGGTCGCCTCGCCGTCGGAATGCCGCTGTTCGGGATTCTGTGCCTGAACGAACTGGAAGGATCGCGAACTCCCCAACATCAGTTCCACGCACCACTGGTCGCCATTCTGTTCTGGGCACTTGCGGCGGCACTTCCAAGAGCACGTTTCCTGATCGAATTTCTGGTGAATCGAGCCGCTCCGAACGCGAATCCAACGATCATCACGTCTTCGCTACTTCCGACATTGGTCTGGAGCAGCGCACTCACGACGGGCATTTTCTTCAGCTTGAGTCCTTTGAGCACCACGTTTTGGGACCCCGGTTCGAGCTGGTCCTGGCAACGCCTCTATGGCCCCACGCCGCGCGCCGTGATGTTCGCGCGGATTGCCGACCTGATTCCAAACACTGCGCGCGTCGCGTCGACCGATTTTGTGCACCCGCGCTATACGCATTTCGAACGATCCTACGACTACAGCGATTATCAGCGGAAAGTCAGCGGGGAAGGAAAACGCATTCCTGATGACACCGACTATCTGGTCATCGACACCCAGCATCGTTACTCACGCATCAAACACCCCAATGAAGTTCCCGAACTGCGCGAACATCCCGATCGCTGGAAGGTCATCCCGGATGTCACCGAGGGATACTTTATCGTACTCAAACGTCAGCCAAAGGATGCAGAATGACAGCCAGCCCCCAATGGGTTGCGCCGCGAGCGAAAAGTTCGATTGAACCGACGGGACGTACGACATTCAACTTCGGTTCCGCCGATCGCCCCCGCCTGCTCGTCAGTGTCCGTTCGGCCGATGAAGCACATTCCGCACTCGCTGGCGGTGCCGAGATCCTCGATATCAAAGATCCTCTGAAGGGATCATTGGGCATGTCAGACATCGAGACGATCTCAGACATCGCCACGATCGAATCTGTTGCCCAGGGTGTCACTCCACTGAGCGCCGCACTGGGAGAAGCTCTTGATTGGAACTCATCGAAACCGGTTCCTTCGCTTCCCCCAGGAATCACCTATGCCAAACTGGGACTGAGTGGATGCTCGTCGCAATCCGATTGGCGTGAAATCTGGGATCAAGTCCGAACTGCGTTTCAGCGGCAGTCCGGCGCAAAGTTGACCTGGGTTGCGGTCGCGTATGCCGATGCAGCCGAAGCCCAGTCACCCGCGATCGAAGACGTCCTTCAGGCGGCGCAAGTGACGGGCTGCGCCGGCCTGTTGATCGACACCTGGACGAAAGGACGTCGATCACTCTTGGATTTTCTCGATCCCCCGACCCTGAAGATGATGGCCGCCCACTGTCATCAAGCCGGGCTCTTTTTCGCACTGGCGGGAAAGCTGTCGCGAGACTCACTGAAACATATCGCAGGCGTTCCCGCCGACGTTATCGCCATCCGCTCGGCTGCGTGTCGAAATACCGAACGCACATCACAACTGGATTCGAATCAAGTCAACGCATTCCGCCACGAATTGAAGAACCAGTTCATCCCTACCACAGACAATGCCCACTCACGCTAATAGAAGACACCACGTCATAAGCTTGAAAAGCGAACGGCTCGCCGTAGACTACTTCAGGAAACCCAAACGCCAGACGTACGACATCGTGAACTTCTAGGTGCCTGCCTCCCTTTTTTCAACAGGATGCGAACCCACGATGCTCACGGTGATCAAACAATGAATGCACAGCGGTTCCTGATTGGCTTGGTCGGTCAGGCCGTTTCGAAACGGCCATCATCCGCAATACAATCCGGGACGGCTCCCACGCTGTCGCGACAAGGAGTTGACAACCTCCTGCTGACCGCGTTCACAGTCTTGGTTCTCGCACACGCTCTTCTGGTCAGCCAAGTCGTCGCGGACGAGGTCGATTCAGGCGAACGGCGGTCACCTGGATTGATCGTGGAAACGACAATCGGTCAGGCAACGCTGCGGCAAACAACCGGACGAATGGCCCATTGGATTTCGCCCGAACACCCATCGTCTAAGTCAATGACGCCGTGGAATGCGTCCTATCACGGACAACTCGAGGTTTCGAATCCCGGGACCTATCGGTTCTCGGCGACCGTCGCAGGTCGATTCGAACTGAGCATCGACAACCGCCAGGTTCTTGCGATCGACAGCGGAACATCACTCGTTCCGGTGGATCGTCTGGGCGATCCGATTGAACTCGCCTCGGGAACGGTCTCAATGACCGCGCGCTTCTCTGCCATTGCGGAACGTCCTGCAATTTTGCGGCTCTTCTGGCAACTTCCCGATGGCTTTGAAGAATCGATCATGCCCTCGTCCTTTTCCCACCAACTCGCTGACGAACGTGAATTCACAGAAATCGACCGGGGAACGAAACTTGTCATCAGAAGCCAGTGTACGTCCTGCCACGATCCTGAGATGCCCCCCACAGAGGACAGATTCCGTCAGGCCCGACAGACGTTGCCCCTGAACCTTGTCGCAGACGGAGTGCCACGGCAGTGGCTTGCACAACATTTGGCAAACCCGATTTCACATCGCCACAACTCGGGAATGCCTCGATCATTCAATGATCAGAACTCTTCGGTGATCGAGATCGCGGCGGTGACCGACTTCCTGAAATCACTGACACACGAACGGAACCAGCCGGACTCTGAAGTCGCGGAGACAGCAACGCTTGAAATCACCCCGGATCAACAGGCCGCGGTACAAACGCGATTCGCTCAGCGGGGATGTATCGCCTGCCATTGGGCCCCGAACGAGACGCGATCCAAGTCGACCGAGAATTCACCACCTGCCGGTTCCCCAGACGTTGATGCCGTTCGCAGCCTCGAACTGGTTCCCCTTGACCAACTTTTCGCAAAGTATCGACCGGCAGGCCTGAGGGACTATCTAACGGGCTCTCGCTCCGACGCGCCCTCGCCTCAATCAGCCCGCCGGCACGACCCGCCGCTCGATTTCCGTCAAGTCGACGAGCAAGAAATCCAGGATCTTGTCACCTACCTGATGGCCACGAAAACGGGTGAAGCCACACCGCCGCAAACAACGATTTCCATTCCAGGTGATGACGACGTCCGACTCCGGTTTCGGGAACTCGTCACGACTCCCGCCGAGATCGCATCGTTTGACGGAGAGAACTCGCTGCAGAAACGGATCAGACTTGGACGGCACCTCGTTGAATCGCGTGGATGTCGGAATTGTCACCGCTCCCCCCATGGACCACGCGAATCCTCCACGGCACCGACTCTCGCTGCGATTGGTACCACGTTGGACGGTAAGGGGCCCCAAAAAGGATGTCTTTCCGATTCGCCAGCTCCGCGGGTTCCGGATTTTGGATTCTCTCGGCCGGACCGCGATGCAATCGTCAGGACGCTTCGGGAATGGTCTGGGAATCGAACGGCCGACATCGTTCCATTGAATCAATTGGAGACGCGCTTACAGCAACTCGGTTGCACAAATTGTCATGAGCGAGGTGCACGAACTTCAGCCTTCAGCTTACGAATCGAAGCGTTCGGGCCACTTGGCCGCGATAAGACATTACGCGATATCACACCACCGTCGCTCGACGGCATCGGCGAACACCTCAGTCCCAATTGGTTGCGCCGCGTTCTGCTCGATCATCAACGTGTTCGTCCCTGGTTGGACGTGGTCATGCCCCTTTATCGCCATGACGACGTGGAATCGTTGATTGAGTTGCTCATTCGAACGGATGGAGTCGACCCCAACGCCATTTCTGAAACGCCGATTGCCGGAAGCGACGGCGAGCGTTCCGCAGCCCGATTTCTTGTCGGCCGAACCGGCCTGAACTGTTTGGGCTGCCACGATTTCGGCGAACACCGCGCGAGCGGAGTACGGGCCCCTGATCTGACGACAACCACACAAAGAATTCGGTTTCCGTGGTTTCGAAGGTGGCTGCACGCCCCGCAAGCGTTGGCACGAGGAACCCGGATGCCCAGTATTTTTTCGAGTGGTCGCAGTTCCGCGCCCTCCGTTCTTAACGGTGAAGAAGAGACTCAAGTCCGCGCACTTTGGAACTATCTCTCTCACCGCCCGCAACACGATGAACCTCTCTTGCCGATTTCCGGTGACCTCAAAGTCACGACGGGCGAACATGAAGCGCCGACCCCAACGGATCGCCCCTTGCTCGAGTATGGGTTCTTACCAGCCCACGCTGGCCTGCGAGGATTGGCGGTAGGATTTCCTGCGAAACTCAATTTCGCCTGGAACACGGAAACCTGTCAAATGACACGCGTTTGGCAGGGAAACTTCGTGCATCATGAAGGTTGGACCGGATCAGGCAAGGGCGGAGTCGAAGCAAACGCACTCGTGATTCTGGGGAAAATCGTCTGGCGCGATGACGAAGACGGACAACTGAGACTTTCCGATGCCGACTCAGAAATGATTCCCTCGATCCTTCCTGCACCTCGATTCGAAGAATCGTTTGTCACGCGTGACTCCGCTGGCGTCATCTGGTCAGCGAACTACGCTGGCACGCGATTTCGAATCGAAGAACGGGTCCAACCGACCCCTGAACGAGGCGCGGTCGCCTTCCGTCACCGCATTCGTCTGGACCGTGTCCCCGCCGGTGCCGCCGTCTGGCGACGCGCCATGTCGGGAATCCGTCACGATCATTCCATCGATCTGCCAAACGATGAGTCTCAAGGATGGATTCGGATTCAACAAATCTCTCATGACTGGTTGATTCGAGAAAGTCAGCCAGGCACATTCGCAACGGGGACGACCCGCATCCAGCAGATCAGAAGTGGATCATCGTCCGAGGTTTGGCTCCGGATGATCCCGAGCACCGAGGCCATGGAACAGAATTTTGATCTCGATTTCGTGCGTGTAGAACGAGGTGCACCGGTTCCTTCTGATCGCAATGATCCAGGCCACCAAGGAACATCGCGATGACGCACACCTCGGAAAAAGGCTCGTCCACCACTTCAGGGCGGCGAACGTGGACTTCTCGAGCCCTCTGGTTGACCATCGTCCTCTGGACGGGTTGCAACATGACCTGGGTCGCATATCCGTGGATCTGCGAGCAGTACCAGCACTGGCGCGACCGGCAAGATTTGGCATATTCGTCGCGAATGTCGCTGCGACAAGCCGCATTTGAGACGCGCCTAACACAATTGAACCTGCCGATTTTCGGCCCTTGGGAGCAACTGGCTCCATTGAGTCAATTCTTGTCGGTCGTACAGGAACCCGAACGAAATCCACAGGCGAACAAGCGATACAGTTTGATTGACGGAACCTCGGCGACCTGGCAGACAATGCCGCAGTACGTCGACGGTTACCCGCAAGCACTCTCGACGAAAGGCATTCGCACCGAACTACTGGAACGAAAGGCCACGGTTTGCCTGGCGCGCACGATTACCTGCCAGGAAGCAACGACAATCCCCGTCTTTGTCGGTGCGGACGGCGGATTTGTTCTTTGGCTCAACGGGACCTCACTGCTACTGAATGATTCACGAACGGAATCGATGCATCCCGGTCAGGAGGTCGTCGACCTCAAACTTCGTCCCGGAAAAAACCGCCTGGTGCTCAAGATCCAACTCAGCGGTCAACCGTGCCATTTCTTCTTTCAACCCGATTTCGGCAAGGAACAGACCGAGTCACTGCTCGCGTCACTCGAACACGATTTCCCCGTCCATAAGACACGCAGTAGCGGCTATCGCGAGCGTGCCGCAGTTGGTGCAACCGCGACCGAGGACCTGTATTATCGCCTGACGGAAATCCCGGCACCCGACGAAATCCTTCTCGAAGGCGGCGGACTTCGATTCCTTCCCGATGGCCGATTGGCAGTCGGGACGCGTCGGGGATTTGTCTACCTGGTCGACGGCATCACGCATGTCGATCCAAGCCAGGCACGATATGCGCTGTATGCATCGGGACTGCATGAAGCACTCGGTCTTCAAGTGAATCCTCAGGGTGACATCAGCGTCGTTCAACGAGGCAGTCTCGTTCAACTGCAGGATCGCGACCAGGACGGCGTCGTTGACGCCGTGCGACATTTGAGCCAAGCCTGGGGAGTCTCGGGAAACTACCATGAATACGCCATGGACCTGGAGCAAGATCCGGAAGGCAACTATTACACATCGCTCTGCTTGAGTGATACGGGTGGTGGCTCGAATGCGTCGCTGGCCGATCTTCGTGGTTGGATTGTCCGAATCACGCCCGACGGCAATCTCGAGCCGTGGTGCTTTGGCCTTCGATGCGCCAATGGACTCGGTTGGAACTCGACCGGCGACCTGTTCGCGACAGACAATCAAGGACAATGGGTCGCAGCCTGTCCCGTCCACCACATTCGACGCGATCACTATTATGGCAGCCCGCCCAGCCGACAGTCATTGTCGCTGGCCAATTCTCCAGAGGCCAGTCGTCGCGCGGAACTCGCTCCGACACCCCCCGCCGTCTGGATTCCCTACGAGGAATTCTGCATGTCTGCAACCGATCTTGTCTGCGACACAACCAAAGGACAATTTGGCCCATTCTCCGATCAACTCTTCGTCGGCGACATGATGAAGGGAACCATCGTCCGCTTGGCACTCGAAAAAGTGAACGGCGAATACCAGGGGGCGTGTTTCCTGTTTCGACGCAGCGTCGGAGCAGTCAATCGGATGACGTTCGGCCCCGATGACCGCTTGTATTTGACACGCGTCTCACGCGGGTGGGGTGGCGGCGGCCGCGGCGAAGGTCTCGCCAGAATCGAATTCACCGGCCTTGTTCCTATGGAAATGGAACGCGTGGCCCTCACCCAGGACGGCTTTGACGTTCAGTTCACGTTGCCGCTGGCCAGCAACGCCGAATCAAACTTGAACGCGATTCGGGTCGAACAATTCCGATATGAATACTGGGAGCAATACGGGTCTCCCAAACGTGATCGAAAGTTGCTTTCCGTTCGCCAACCGAAAGTCTCGGCAGACAGACGCATGTTGAGCTTCACCGTCGAAGGGATGGAGTCTGGTCACGTTTGTCACTTAACCCTGCCCCGGCTGATGTCGCAATCAGGCACAACACTTCTTCACCCTGACGCATTCTACACCATCAATCAGAAATCCAATCAGAAATAGCCACAACAAGACACTTCGACTTGCACGTTCTCAACACACTTGATTAGGATTCACGCACACCACATCGCAACACGCCTTCAGAGCGGCTGCACCTGCTTGCAGTGGAAGCAGACCTGCGCTCTGCAGAAAATCGACATTTGGATTGCTTCAGGCTCTCATGCGCGCTTCAGGCGCTTCGTGTAACGGAGAATCGCAGGCGACACATTTTCTCAATCCGCGTTTTCACAGGTGACCATCATGACGTTGCGTAGCAAATCTCGTATTGGTTTTACACTTGTTGAATTGTTAGTTGCGATTGCAATTATCTCGCTCCTTATTGCGTTGCTGTTGCCTGCCGTCCAACAGTCGAGGGTCGCCGCACAGCGGTTGAGCTGCCGAAACAAGCTGATGCAAATCGGGCTTGCGATGCAGAATTACCATTCGACATTCAACCTGTTTTCGCCGGGCGGCGTTCACACCACGACCGTGCCCCCGGGCAAAGTTCCCGATGGCGATGAACTAAGGGACGGAAGGGCACCCTGGACGGTCCTACTACTCCCATATCTCGACGAAAGCCCGCGGTACAGCGCGTTCAACATGGAAGCGACGTTTGCCGTCCGAAAAGACAAGACTTCACAAACCTCTGCCCCCAATCTGACCGAGCAGTTTCGTCCACTCGACAAATATTCGTGCCCCAGCGATGTCAGTGGACACGGTGGCTTAGCCAGCAACTATGCCGCCTGTCAGGGGGGCGGGACGCCGGACGATGCCGCCGAACAGACCGCCCCGATCTATGGCCAATTGCCACGACTCTTCTATGACAATGGAGTTTTCTTTCATAATTCCAGCATGTCCATGAAGGATCTGAAAGATGGTTCGTCGAACACGATCCTGATTGGGGAAACGAAATACATCGGCACGGAAGCCAGCTTCGCTCCGTCCCATGCCTGGTGGCCTTGGTCGGCCGCGATTCGATCCGACAGTGCCCGCCTGCACGCATCACTTTTCAATATCTCTGCCACTTGCGACCCCATCAATTTTCCCCAGAACGGCGAATACACGGAAGAAGATATTCGCAGGCATCGTGCCGTCTACGAAGGAGCCCATCACGGTGGTCAGCAACGCGTCTTTGGAAGCTGGCACAACGGAGGTGCTCACTTTGCCATGGCCGATGGTTCGGTCCAATTCCTCAACGAAAACATGGATCTCACCCTCTATCGATCACTCGGACAGCGGGCAGACGGCGGACAAACCAGCTTTTGATTGGACGGTTTTGGTCGAAGCCAAGACAATTCGATTTCCCGACCTGCAAAGGCGGAAGCGCGAAGACGGAGGATTCTGTGTCACACCTCGAACAAGAAGACGGCACAGTCCATTGGTACTACCGAACGGGTGAGAAGGTCGTCGGCCCGGTCCTCTTGAGCCGACTGCGACAAATGGTACGCAAAGGCACGCTGACCTCTGACGACTTTGTCCGCAAGGGTAAAACCGGAACTTGGGTCGGCGCAGGAACCGTCAACGAAATTGATGCGCATGCGCCTGTCGTCCACGAATCGGCCACCGAACCAGAGGCATCGCCGACCGTCGTCGCGCCGTTCGTACCTCGACAAAACCGGCTGTATGAATGGGCCGCCTCCTGGAGCGAATGGTGCTCGGACCTGGCCTTCGAATTGCGTTTGGAAATCACTGATCGGCTGGGCATGATCCGATCCGTATCCGCATACCTGGTACTGGCTGTCACAATCGTCTTCTTGCTTCGCGTGACAGTCACCCCGAGCATGCTTAACTGGTCCTCGCCGGCAGACCCTTACGAAACGATCCACACGGTGTGGAAGGAACTCGACGGACATCGAACGGCACACGCCAACGATGCGACGTGGCAAGAATTCACGCAACGCGGAAGCGACCAGCTCAAACCGGTCATCGCGCGGTTGGAACGGGAAGCCGCCTCGACGAATCGGCCCGCTCAACTGATGCTTTGGGCCAGTCGCGATTGCCTGCCGAAGATGTTTCATGACGCCCGTAGCGAACCAAGTCAAACGGAAGCAAAACTGACCGAATACATCCGCAATGTCGATCGACTTCGTAAAGGGGAACCCATCTACGGCGGCAATCTTGGCGGCTACCGCCCAAGAACAATGGCAGCGTCCTCGTTACTGCAATGGTTCATTCAGGAACCTGTCACAGCGGCCATGGCCGTCCTCTTAACGACGGCAAATCTGGCAATCGTCGCCTGGCTCTTCAAGGGCCTGCTGAATCGCAAATCCGGGCGCAACTCCACAATCGAAACAACATAAGTTACGCGTCGCAGGAATCGTGATATTCCACGAGGCCCACGCGAGCACTCGCTCGATCCATTTGAATGGCGACTCCTGTACACGAGAGGAATTGTCGTGAGAACACGTTTCTCTGCCGGAATGCGTGATTCACGTCACCAGTTAGGACGCACACGAAAACGATTGACTCCACAACGACGGGGGCTTTCGAGAACGGACGTCGTCATTGGCATCTTCTGTGTGGCGCTCGCAGGCATCAATTTACCAAGCGTCATCCTTTCCGCACGCGAAGCGTCGCGTCATCGCACTTGCCAATACAACATTCGTATGTTGGGGCATGGACTACAGGCCTATCACGAGATCTCTCAAACATTGCCACCCGCGGCAACCTGGTCAGCCGAGGGCCTCGATTTCTCGCAATTCTTTTGGGACAAAGAAAAACCTCGTACCCCCGAAGTGTCACACGCCAACTGGCTCCAGTTGCTCTTACCCACCCTGAATCACGCAATGGAATCCACGTTGTTCGCGAACGATTCCCCGATTGTTCACGAACGCAATGCCAATGGACGAGAACAAGAAATCGCTCGATTCAAGTGCCCAGCAGACGCCATGAATGGCTCGCATAACCGGTATGAACTCACACGAGGCGATGGAACGACCGCCTCGTTCGCACGCGGAAACTATGGAATCAACGGCGGCAGCCAGTGGATTTTTAAAACTCCCGGAGTACTCTTCAATCCCCGTCCGAACGCGTCGCAATTCACCTGCGATCCCGCCACACGCGAGTTTCAGTTCTGGGGTAACGGTGTCGCGGGTTTTAATAAGTGCTTTTCGTTCGCGGATTTCGACAACGGCTTGGCAACCACGGTCGCGATTGACGAAATCCGCGCCGGCGTCAGCCCGATGGATACACGCGGCTCTTGGGCGCTGGGGCAGATCGGCGCGAGTGTCACGTGGGGCCACGGTATCGTGGGTGATGCGGGCGCACCGAATAATCTGATCGATGATTCTGACGATATTATTGACTGCAAACGCCTGCACGAAAGCTACGGAAGCGACAAGCTGAAGCAGCAAGAAATGCCCTGCTGCGCGCACTGCAACCAGAATCAACAAGCAGCAGCCCGAAGCCGTCACAAAGGCGGAGTCAATGTCGTGATGATGGATGGTGCGGTCCGTTTCGTTTCGAACGACGTTGATCGTGGTCTATGGGACGCCATGCATTCTCGCGAGACTCCCGCCACGGAGATCGGTGAGGGATTTGCGGGTGCGATCGACGGTCGTGAGCCAGCATTCCGACAAGAAGCTCCCGCATCGACCGCGAAGTCGGGATCGGACGCTCCGCTGACAAACAATCCCATTCTCAATTCGATTGGAATGACATTTGTCTTGATTCCCGCAGGCGAGTTCGAAATGGGAGTCCCCAATCGCGGCGTCCCATTACCTCCGCAGGCACCAAGCCATCACGTCACAATTCCACAGGCCTATTACCTCGGAAAATATGAGGTCACTCAAAGTGAATACGCCAACATCATGGGCCAGCATCCCAGTTGGCACTCGGAGACGGGTGAGGGACGAGCTTTGATGGAATCCGCGGACACGTCTCAGCATCCCGTAGAACAGATCTCCTGGTACGACGCAGTCGAGTTCTGTCGTCGTCTCACGCAGCGCGACGCGGAAAAAGAAGTCAATCGTCGATATCGACTTCCGACAGAAGCCGAGTGGGAGTATGCGTGTCGCGCAGGCCGGCGCGGTGCAATTCCTTTAAATGAATTCTGGGACGATTCCGATCCATCAGGAGAAATCGCAAGCAAAAGACTGCGAGAAGATGGAAAAATCATGACGACCACCCGCGTCGGATCATATCCGAGCAATGCATTTGGGGTTTGTGACATGTGCGGAAACGTCTTCGAATGGTGCTCTGATTGGTATGGCTTCGACTACTATAGCAGTTCACAAAAAAACAACCCGCAAGGACCAAACAAGGGATATTTTCGAATCATCAGAGGTTGGCATTGGGCATTCACAGGCCCGTCGCGAAAGGATATCCAGGCGACGGCACCGTCCCGCCGCAGTCCGTACATCGGTTTCCGTGTCGTCTGCGAACACACGAAGTAGGTCGGGCGCCCGAATCACAGGATCAAAAGGTCATCGCAATGACTCGCCAATGACTCCTCATCCGTCGCTCGCAACGTATTGATTTGTCAGGACGGATACACAGGTCAGGCGCCCAAGTTTTGACGAGCGAAGCGCCGGATGCCCTGGTTCTCGGCAAAGCCCTCCAAACCCATCCACCGGAACACTAAGGCAGAACAAGACTCGAGAGGTTCACGGGTCCGGTCGGTCAGTTTTCCTTGCGTCTTCGCGTCTTAGCGTTCCCTTCTTCGAGCTGCAATAGTTCACGAGAAAACATCAACGCAAAGGCACAATGACGCAAAGAAAAGGCTTCGCGACAACCTTTGCGTACGTTCCTTGGTGCTGTCCGCACATAGACTCAGGCATGACACGACCGCGGCCACACTTGGCGTGCCTCACAACGATGGCGTGAACCACTCATGCTTTCGATCAAAATCATGCCTGAAGCCTGACCATTTCCGGACGAGGCCAACTCTGCCCCCCCCCCCCCCCCCAAGTCAACGGGCAAGGCGAATCAAACTCCGGCGTACAGCGGTGCAATGACCTGGCCGTTCAGCAAGTGGTTGGGGCGGCCAAGTGGGTCGACTAAGAGTGCGTCGTGGCTGACGCCCAATGCGTCAAAGATCGTTGTGCAAACATCGGCAGGGGACCAGGGCTGACTGAGAGGATACGCGGCGATGGCATCGGTCTGGCCAACCGCCTGACCACCACGGACACCGGCGCCGGCGAACAAGCCTGAGTAGGTTGCAGCCCAATGGTCGCGGCCGGCAACGGCTTCGCCGGGCAGAGTCGAAATCTTGGGGGTGCGTCCGAATTCGCCCATGACAACGACAAGCGTCTGATCGAGTAAGCCTGTCGCGGACAGATCGTCCATGAGGGCGGCGAGTCCTTGATCCAACTGTGGCAGCAGCGTGTTTTTCATGCGGCCCCAGTTATCGACGTGCGTATCCCAGGTTTGCACGATTCCCATGGTCGCCTGAATGATCGGCACGCCCGCCTCGACCAATCGACGCGCCAGCATCAGCGATTGTCCGAACTTGTTGCGACCATAGCGATCACGAACTTCGGCAGCCTCGCTATTCACCTCAAACGCCCGCGCAACGCGATCCGACGTCAGCAGCGAAAATGCCAGATCCTGCTGTTCGCCAAATGCACTCGTCCGCCCTTTGGCTGCGGGAGCAAGACGGTTCGAATTCAGATCCTCAAGCAGTTGGCGACGCGAGACCAAACGTGACGACGTTACCCCCGGTTGTAGACTGAGCGAATCGATACGGAAGTTTGGATCATTGGGATCGTGGTTGATCTGCCATGGATCGTGTTTGGGGCCAAGAAATCCCGCATGCTGGCCGGGCCAGGTCAGGGGTCCTTCAATCAGATAATTGGGCAATGAAACACCGCTCGGGATGCCGTCGCTTCGTGGACGAAGGACATCCAGCGCCGCGGCAAAGTTCGGAAAGTCGTTTCGTGATTCGACACGATCCAAATCGCTGCCACCGCGAGGAATGGGCGTCGGACGGCCTGTCAGAGCCACGTGGGTCGCCAGCAGATGATTGTGTTCGGTGTGCGACATCGTTCGCACAACAGACCAGCGATCCATTTGCTGAGCCAACCGCGGCAAATGCTCGCACACGGAAACCCCGGGAGTCACCGTATCAATGGAAGAGAACTCACCCCGAATCTCGGCGGGGGCGTTCGGCTTCATATCCAGCGTATCCAGCTGAGCCGGGCCGCCGCTCAAGAGCACGATCAGGACCGATTTTGCTCTTCCTGTTCCCGAAGTCGGATTCGCGATCGCACGACCTGAAAGGGGAAGCGACGATCCAATGACGCCAGCGGCGCTAACTTGCAAAAACTGTCGGCGATCAAACGACACTTGAGGAAAGGTCATACAGGTTCCTCGATAGAATTCGGCGGGAGCGGTCAGGCGGGCGGCGCATCAGCAGTTATTGATGCTTTAGTGATACTCGTTCCAGTACCTGAGAACAAGAGGTCTCGCCGCAAACCTCGGTGGCATTTATCCCAGGATGTTGCTTGCCGGGTCGAAAAACGAAAGATAGCATACCCGCCGGACGGATCGTCTCGACTTGGAAAACGGTGCGTTCACACCAACCCGACGACATCGGTCGAGGGCGTCATTTGTTCGGAATATCGCGGAAGGATTTCTGCTGTGGCCGACGCGACGAAACTGAGCATTGACCAGTTGAAAGAGACGGCGAAGGCCATTCGTCGCTTGATCATCAAGATCACGACGGAAGCGGGCAGCGGTCACCCCACGAGCAGCCTGTCTGCCGTCGAAGTGGTGACGGCCCTGTACTTCGGCGGGTTTCTCCGCCATCACAAAGACAACCCACGCGACCCCAAACGCGATCGATTCATTTTGAGTAAGGGGCATGCCGTCCCCGTGCTCTATTCCGCGTTGTGCCAGGCCGGTTATTACACGCTTGAGCAGATCATGACACTTCGCAAACTGGGCAGCCCGTTTGAAGGCCACCCAAATATGAAGCGTCTGAACACGATGGAAGCATCGACGGGTTCGTTGGGGCAGGGCCTGTCACTCGGAATTGGTCACGCACTGGCATGTCGTCTGGATGGCCTGGACGCCCACACGTTCGTCATGATGGGTGACGGCGAGATGGGCGAGGGACAAATCTGGGAAGCCGCTTCCGCCGCGGAGAAATATCGACTGTCCAATTTGACCGCGATTGTCGATCAAAATGGCTACCAACAAACAGGTGCCACGAAAGACGTTCTCGACATGAAGCCGTTCGCGGCAAAGTTCGAAGCGTTCGGCTGGCACACGCAGGTCATCGACGGAAACTCGATGGGGTCGGTCGTCGAGGCGTTGACGAAGGTGAAGACAATCCAGGATCGACCGACGGCGATCATTTCTCAGACGAAAAAGGGATTCGGGATTCTACCGATTCTCGAAATGGCCGGCGATTTGAACTATCACGGAAAACCGCTCTCGAAGGAGTTGGCCGAGAAAGCATTGGCGTTACTCAGCTAGGTGACAATTTCACTCCGTCCTGACAGGTTTTTGAGCATCGTCTACAGGCGGACTCGCAACAAGTTCATCAACGTGTCAGCTCAGGTTTGAGGCTCCACGAGGTCAATGCAGGCTTACTGACGGAATCATCTGATGACAATTGGTGAAGCGGCGGGATTGAAATTGGGGAAGGCCACCCGAGATGCCTTTGGTGCCGCGCTAAAGGAACTGGGTCGCGAGTTTCCCAATCTCGTGACGGTCGATGGTGACGTCGGAAACTCAACTCGTACCGAAGTCTTTGCCAAGGCGTTTCCAGACCGTGCATTCAATGTCGGGATCGCCGAATCGAATATGGTAGGAATTGCGGGTGGACTTGCCGCAGCGGGCAAAATCCCCGTCGTGAGTAGTTTTGCGGCGTTTTTACTTTGCAATGCTTTTGATCAGATTCGGATGTCGATTGCCTATCCAGGCATGAATGTCAAACTCGTCGGGACCCATGCGGGAATCTCGATCGGCGAAGACGGTGCATCGCAGATGGGAATCGAGGACATCGCGCTGGCCTGTTCACTGCCCGGAGTGGCGGTTGTGGTTCCTGCCGACGCCATTTCTGCGAAGAAAGCGACGCGAGCCATGGTCGAACACGTCGGTCCCGTGTATCTTCGCTGTGGGCGAATCGAAGTTCCCGAAATCTACAATGCCGACTCACCATTCGTGATCGGCAAAGCCAATACCCTGAAAGACGGCAACGATGTCACGATCATTGCCAATGGCCTCATGGTTGGCATCGCGCTGGATGCTGCCGCGATGCTGGAAAAAACAGGTGTCCAGGCTCGTGTGATCGATATGCATACGGTGAAGCCCCTCGACCAAGACGCAATCGTCAAGGCCGCGACCGAGACTGGACGAATTGTGGTGACTGAAGAACATTTGATGTCTGGCGGCCTTGGCTCGGCGATTGCAACCGTCGTCGCTCGGACCAGACCAGTACCAATGGAATTTGTGAATGTTGGCGACTGTTATGCCGAAAGCGGTGATCCGGATGGCCTGCTACGGAAGTTCGGTCTTACGGCGGAAGCGATCATCGCTGCCGTTACGAAAGTCCGTAGCCGCTGAGGATTGACCGACCGATAGAATACCAAGGAAACCCGGTGTCGCTGATACCGGGTTTCCTTTTAAAGCAACATCCCCTGATCGTTCCGAAGTTGGGAACCGTCCGGATCGGTCTGAATCACGTGGAAAGCTGTTGAATCGTGGTGGCCTATCGCCATTTTCGAAACTCCGATCCACCGCACGTTGTGCGGCTATGGAACGAATCCGGACTGGGCCGAGGCGCGGCGCAGTCGGTGAGCTGTGATGAATTCGACAGCTTGGTGATCGCACAGCCATATTTTGACCCGGCCGGAATGATCCTCGCCACGACGGACAATAATCGTATTATTGGATTCGTTCACGCCGGATTCGGGCCGGACGAATCAAAAGCTCGCCTGTCGAAAAAAACGGGGGTCATCTGTGCCGTCATCGTTGATCCGGCGTTTCGTCGTCAGGGGATCGGACGCGAGCTCGTTCGGCACGCCGAAGACTACCTTCGACGAGCCGGAGCCGAAACGATCCTCGGTGGCGGTGCGCCTCCTCGCGACCCCTTCTATTGCGGACTGTACGGCGGAAGTGAACCCGCCGGATTCCTGGACTCGGATGAGGCGGCGGCTCCGTTCTTCCAAGCGATCGGATACTACCCGATCGAACGACACTTGGTCTTCCAGCGGCAATTGGGCCCGGGCGGACCGGAAGTTATGTGTGTGCGGATGCTGAACGCCAAGCGACAGTCGCGGCTGGCTGCCGCTGCCGCTTACGAGCCCAAAGATTGGTGGTGGTCGACGCGCGTGGGGCGACTCGATTCGATGCACCTCGGGCTGCTGCCCAAGGCTGGCGGAAATTTGCTGGCCAAAGTCTGTGTCGTCGGCCTTGATCTGTATATGACAGGATGGCGTGTCCGCGCGATTGGCATCTGTGGCCTACAGGTTTCAGAACCGCAGCGACGCAAGGGCTATGGTCAACTGCTACTCGATGAAGTGTGCCGGCGCGTCCGCGAAGACATGATTCAACTTGCCGAGGCTCACGCAAACGAAGCCGATGCGGCTAGTGTCGCCGTCATCAAATCCGCCGGGTTCCGCCAGGTCGATGCCGGTATCGTCTTTCGCAAAATCGAAGAGCCAGTCCCACAAATCGAAAGCCCCTGACAAGGCTGTTCAAAGGACGGGGACGGGTTTGGCCATAAGCCGAGAGCCACTGACGCGTGCAGTCCATCTCATGGAAGGAACGGCGCCCTGTGGGCTCGACGATATTGCCCCCATAGCACTAGCAGCAAGATGACGACAATCGGCCTCCAGAACGGGGGACCGAAGACTGCGGTGGCCTGGAACATCAGGAAGGCGAAAACCGCCTGAACAATCCAGTAGACGGAACGCTTCTGATGCCATTGAGGTGCCCACCACCACGCGGCGACGTCAACAATCCACAGGCCAAGAAAGACTTCATTGACGTACAGCCCGATGCCCGAATTCCAGCCCGTCATCTCCGCCGTTCGCTGCGCGGTGTGATCGTAGGCATGCGCATGATTCCAATGGTGCTCAAAGTGAAATGCCGCCGCAACATGGACCGTGAATATCACGCACCCCGCAGTCCACCACCATCGGCCCGCAGTGGATGCACGGCCTATGCAATCGCTGGCGGCCGAGGGCGCCCCAGCCTCGCGAATTAAACAGGCCGCATAGCATGCCACTGCCAATCGCGCCGTCCAACGAATGATCAATTCACCCAAAATTCGTCACCCTCACCGCAGCATTTGCTTCGAACTCAAACGACAAAACAACATACGTTGATCTCTAAGACTTCGGGTGACAGCCGGGAACGCGATGATCACTCGCGAATTCAATTGCGTCCACTCTGTTTTACCCGACATCAGAAAAACGGTAACCTCGACGCCCGGTTCGGCTATCCAATCACTTCAAATTTTGGCATCCTTCGCGTATCTCGGGTTCAGTTTTCGCCAGGATTTTCTACGTCATTCCCTTGGCTTGAACCAAACGCATTCAAGTTGGGATGATTCGTTGGGTTGTACATGAATGGCATACCAGGAATTTCGTTTCGTTTGAAAGAGGTGTTGTAGACCGTGGCATTTTTGAAGGTGATTCGAGGAAGTTCGGCTGGTCACTTGCTCGCCCTGACAGGCGAAAAGGTGGTGCTGGGACGGCATCCGTCCTGCCAGATCGTCCTCGACAACGCCTCAGTCAGCCGCCAACACGCACAAATCCTCGAGGAAGACGGTCAGTTCTTGGTTGAAGACTTGCGAAGCCGCAACGGAACACAAGTCAATCGGTTGTCGATTCGCGGGAAGACACAACTTCGCGACGGCGACGAACTGCGAGTTTGTGATTACGCGTTTCAGTTCTTGCTGAAGGCGTCTGGTCCTTCGATCCCGATCACAACAGACTCAAGCGTCAATGCCGGTTTGGTTTCGTCCGAACCGCAGGATGACAACGACGAGAATGTCGTTCTAGAGTCGGCTCTTGAGTATGTCCCTGCAGCCGAAGGTGTTCACAACTCATCGGTGATCGCATCGATGTCGGCCGAGTCGTCGCATCAAGGTTTGCGGCTGAATATTCGCCCCGAAGCCAAGCTGCGCGCGATCCTCGAAATCAGCAAGTCGCTCGGCAAAGTATTGAAACTTGCGGACGTCTTGCCGGTCATCCTGAAGTCTCTGTTCAAGATTTTTCCGCAAGTCGATTCGGGATTTGTCCTGCTGAAAGAAGGGGCATCCGAGACCTTGCGCGTGCGTGCTTCACATTCACGCCGAACGGACGATGATGAAGTGCCTATCAGCATGACCGTCGTCAATCAGGCAATGGCCAGCGGACAAGCGATCCTCAGCGCGGACGTCGGCGAGGATCGTCGATTTCTGCATAGCGAGAGTATCGCCGAAATGCAGTTGCGATCCCTGATGTGCACCCCTTTGATGGATGGCAGCGGAAACGCACTCGGCGTTTTGCAGCTCAGTACGCGGAATCTTTCGCAGCCCTTCAACGCCGATGACCTGGACCTGCTGGTCAGTGTCGGTGCCCAGGCGGGCCTGGCCGTTGAGAACGCGTCGATGCACGAATCGTTACTCAAACAACGCGATCTCGAGCGCGACATGGAGATCGCAACACAGGTCCAGTTGAGCTTCCTTCCCAGTTCATCTCCGATTGTGCCGGGTTACGAGTTTGCCGACTTCTACGCTGCGGCCCTGAGCATCGGCGGCGACTACTATGACTACATTCGCTTTCCTGATGGACGCGTCGCCGTCGTGATCGGTGACGTTTCGGGGAAGGGGGTTCCTGCAGCTCTGCTCATGGCGCGTCTGCACGCGGCCTGCCGCTATCATTTATTCAGCGTCCAGCACGCCGAGCAGGCACTGAACAGCCTTAATCTTGAGATGGCGAACAGTGACCTGGGCTATCGATTCATTACGTTATCGATCGCAATTCTCGACCCTGTTCGACATCAGGTCCAGTTGGCCAGTGCGGGACACTTGCCTCCGGTCGTTCGGCGAAAGGGCAAGCAGTGCGATTTCGTGGGGATTCGTGAATCGGGCATGCCGCTGGGCGTCATGGCGGATCAGCACTATGGATCGATGATTATCCCGCTCGAACCGAACGATGCGATTCTGTTCTATACGGACGGGATCACTGAAGCCTTGAATCCACTGAACCAGCTCTTTTCAAAAGAACGCGTTCAAGAAGTCATCGAAGCAGGACCTGATCCAGTGACTGAACTCGTTCCGGCTTTGATCAATGCCGTGAATCTGTTTTGTGACGACCGTGCACAGCGCGATGACATTTGCGTCGCCGCGCTGCGAAGAACAATGTGACGCAGTGAGCTCATTTTCACATGGTGATTTGGGCCAATCGCCCACATCACATCGCCCCTGCAACGTCGCCTGAACCAATCCGTCGTGCGGCAATGATGCGCGCTTTGCCATTCAAGCGGGCATAAATCACGACTGCTGGAACCGTCCCCGTCAACGATAGCTTGCGCCGCACGGTATCTGCTTGCACAGAAAGATGGCGGCACTTGATCTCGACCTGACCGATCCCAGCGGATCGCACCCATGCTTTCAGTTCTCGATCGTTGTTCGGCATCTCAGCAACCGTTTCAAAGGTCTGAACGAATGGTGACTGCACGCACTGGTTTGATGTCAGGTACTCTTCGGCCGCATCCAACCGCGAGAGCCCCAATTGATCGGCCAGGACATCCACCAACCCGGCGCGCACCACGGCGGGATCGGGATCATAAAGATAGCGATCCAACGGCATGACCGGGACCGCGACCTGCAACGGATGACCGGCAATGCTCTCTCCCGCAGGCAGAACCGTCGCTCGAAACGGCGACTCCTTTGCCAACTCGCCAAACCAGATCGTGGCCTCTTTGCATTCCCCGTGATAGCTGATCAGCTCCACTTCCGCTGATGGAAACTTGCCACCAAAATTGCTGGCCGGGCTAACCTTAATCGCGCCGCCACGACAACGCGGCATCATTTCGTTCAGAAAATCTAATCCCGGTACATAGTCTTCGAGCCGGGACACGCGCCCGCCCGAACCCGTACGTCGATCTGGGTCGATATGGACCAGACCGGTTGAAAGCGGGATGTGCAAGACATCCTGACAGATCGCTTCGACCCGATCAGCGACATCGTAAACTTCGGCGTTCAATTTGGTTCGAAGACATGCGGCCGGATTCAGATCCACGGCCGTCACGTGACATCGTGCCGCGAGTGCCGAAGCATCACCGCCGATCCCACAGCATAAATCCCACACGGCTCCTTCAAACCGTTTTGCCTTGTAGACGGATACCGCCTCGGACGTTGCTTGTTCGAGTCCTTTGCGATCGAGCCAAAGCCGATCCGCACGCGTGAACTTCGCTGCAGCACGATGCCGCAGTTCATGGATCGAAACGGCCGCCCGAACCATGTCGTCTGGAAACTGACGTCGAAGCGCGACCTGCAGCCCCAGCTCTGAACCTTCATACCTTGCAATCTGTTCAAAGATCTCCGGCGCATCCCGCAGAGCGCGGATCACACGACATTCGTCATTATCTTCAGGGATCGAATCGGTGGACAAAGGAGATCTCTTGTTCTTTTCCAGGCATCGAGCGAGGTGTCAACGACATGGGGCTATCGCAGACCGTGGTCTCGCACGATCTCACATTCGGGCAAGCTATCGAGGAACAGTTTGCCGTAGCGTTTTGTTTTGACCCGTGGATCGAGGATCACAACAATCCCCTTATCAGACTTTGTTCGAATTAGACGACCGAACCCCTGCTTGAGTTTGATCACCGCTTCTGGAACTTGATAGTCCATGAACGGATTTCCCCCAGAGTTCCGAATCGCCTCAAGCCGTGCTTCGAGTAGCGGATGGTCTGGAACGCTAAACGGCAGCTTGGTGATGATGACGTTCTGTAAGGCATCGCCGGGAACATCGACACCCTGCCAGAAGCTCTCGGCACCAAACAGCACGCCTGCCGGGTCGTTGCGGAACTTTTCGAGCAACATCGTCCGCGGCATTTCCTCGCCCTGCGAATACAGCCCGTAATTCTTGGAAACAAACCAAGACGTCAATCGCCGCGCACAATTCCGTAGCATTTGATAGCTAGTGAACAGTACGAACGCATGGCCTTTCGTCTGCTCTACGTACTTCTGAATCTGTTCGCAAACCGCGCTTTCGTAGTCGCTGGGCGATTCGCCCGGGTCCGGCATTCCTTCCGGCAGAATGAGCTGCATCTGAGACTTATAGTCGAACGGACTGCCGACTTTTTTTTCGTCGGACTTCGTCAGCCCCAGCCGTCCGCGGACGAAATCAAAACTCTGACCACCCACCGCCAGCGTCGCACTCGTCAAAATAACGGTGCTGATTTTATTAAACAGCTCATCCCGTAGAACCGGCCCCACGTCAATCGGTGCTGACACCAACTTGATCCGCTGCTGATTGGGTCCGCTGGTCTCGAGCCAATAGACCGCCTCTTCAAGCGATTGTTGGAGCCACGAATTCAGGGAATCGGCCAGGCCAGAGCAACGTTCTGCCGCCGAGGTGTATTCGACACGCTCTTCATCCGAACTGAGTTGATTCCCCAGTTGAGCGATGTGCGATCCCAGTTCCTTGAGTGCCGTGCTGACTTCGTTGTGAATATCCAGCGGATGTCGAAACCGGCCGTTCTTTCCCGCAAACGACCGCTTCGCTTCATGAATCGAGTCGAACAGATCCCGCGCTTGAAAGCGAACTCGATCAACCAGTTGAATCGCGTTCCGCTGAGTGCCAAGAAACGAGGAATTCGACGATGTGGCACGTGCTAGCAAACCCTTTTGCGTCTTCTCGTTGTGCAACTTGCTGAGCATGTACTCGATCTGGCCGCTTGAGATCGAAATCCCGAGGTGATCCGCCGCCACTTGTTCGACCGTATGCGCCTCATCAAATACGACAATGTCATAATCGGGCAGCAGGCTGACACCTTCACGCCTGAGCGATAGGTCTGCAAAGAAAAGTGCGTGATTGACGACCAGGATATCTGCGTTCCAGATCCGCCGCCGGGCCTTATAATACAGACATTGCTCGTGAGTCGGACACTTCTTCCCAAGACAGTTCCCGTGGTCGCTATGAACTTCGTCCCAAACGCTGCTTAAGGGCTTGAAGTCGAGATCCGCCAGACTTCCGTCGTATGTCGTACGCGACCATTCGACGACGTCCTGCAACTGCGTCAGTTCATCCGGTCTTGAGTAGAGCGACTTCGCGTGATCGACTGCCCCCTTCATTCGCCTCAGGCTGATGTAGTTCGAGCGGCCTTTGACCAGAACAGCCGAGAATTCGACGGGCAGCACGGAATTCAAAAAAGGGATGTCCTTGCCGATCAATTGCTCTTGCAAGCTGATCGTATGCGTCGAGATCACGACCTTCTTACGTTTGCCGCCTTCACCCTGCTTGGCGGTCGCCGCGAGAATCGTCGGCACAAGATACGCAAAACTTTTCCCGGTCCCTGTTCCCGCCTCGACGACCAGATGTTGCCGATGTGCGATCGCCTGCTCGACGGCTTCCGCCATTTCGATTTGCTGCGAGCGCGACTCGTATGTCTTCAGGCGACGCGCGATGCTTCCTTCGTCTCCGAGCACATCCTTTACGCCGAGGGTCACCGTCGAATCCTTACCGTCAAATCAATAAATCTGTACAGCCCGCCACAGTCCGACACAGCACGTGCGAACACAGAGGCTTATACGCAAAGAACTTTGGAGCGAACGACACAATCAGACGGTCAGTCTCCACCGCGCTTGCCGCAGTTGAGCCAGATCAGATCCCTTCATGACTTCGTACCAGACGGTCACGAGTGTCCCATCGTCGCACTCGACTGTCGAGGGGTAACCCAAATCAGATCGAATTCCATCATCGGAAATCGTGATGGGATCACTCCATGTTGCACCTTCATCCTGGCTCATTCGAGCCTGATTCCCGTAAGGAGCACGCCGGTAGCCGTAACTCATCAGCAAACGGCCATCCTTCAGCCGCAACAGATGCGACGGTAGTCCCCACACACCGATCGAATGCGGAATCGACCAGGTCTTACCACCATCGGTCGATTCCGATTGCAGCGTTTCGTGTGCGTTTTGAGTGTTGTGATTGCGAATCTGCGCGATGATCTTCCCAGAGACACATTCGACCCCATGCAGTTCGTGATAGTTCTTCGTCTGGTCGGTAGGGCGGGGGGTAAACCGACTCAGCAATTGCCAAGTGACCCCGTCATCCGTGGATTCCCACGTTCCGACGACACGGTCGTCCGCCCAGAGGGCGGCCCCGATGTAAAGGAGTCGTCCGCTTGCAAGTGCGACCGGTCCATGCGGACTATTGCAGGGAACCTGATAGCGAGCGGACCAGGTCACGCCGCCGTCCGTGGAGCGCCACATCCAGGTTCCCACCTCTCGCTGACGTTCGTCTGCTGTCAAACGCTCGTGAGCCGCTTTCCACTCGGCGCGTTTGACCGCATCCCACGCCTTTGGCTGCCCGGCCGGAATCTTCATCGCCGCCTCATAGTCATCGGCGTAACGCAGTGACGTGAAATTTGTCAGCAGGATCGATCCTTGAGGCGTCTCCAGCACACCCGCATCGCGGTCATCAATGGCACAATCGTGAATGACTTGTGGCCAACCCCATGACGCGCCATTGTCCTTTGATCGCATCAGTTCCAGGCGACCGAACGGACAGATATGGCTCTCACGCCCACCGGAAAAGGCCAGAAGTAGCTCTCCATTTTTTCGTCGAGTCAACGTCGGCCAGCCGTGATACAGCGGTGGCTTCCAACTCACGACGCGAGTGCTCTCAATCGAAGCGGTTGATGCTCCCGATAAGACACCGCGCGAGGACGCCATCGCCCCCAGAGAGAATGCCGCAATCGTCTTCAAGCATTCACGACGCGACCAAACGCCATCATTCGTCCGTGAAATTTTCTGGTCCATAAGAATCAATCCTTGAAGTGTACGAGGCGGCAACGGACCGACCAAATCCGCCGCATTCGCATCAGGCAATAATGCTGTCGATCACATGTCCGTGGACATCGGTCAGTCGATAGTCGCGTCCGGAAAAGCGATAGGTCAGACGTTCGTGGTCGAGCCCCAGCAGGTGCAAAATTGTCGCATGCAAATCGTGCATGTGGACCTTGTTCTCGGCGGCAAGATGGCCGAATTCATCCGTTTTACCAAAGGCAAAGCCGGGCTTGATTCCTCCCCCCGCCAGCCACACGGTGAAGCCACCAGGATTGTGATCGCGACCTGTTCCGTTCTTCTCGGCATAAGGCGTCCGACCAAATTCGCCGCCCCACCACACCAGCGTGTCTTCGAGCAATCCCCGCTGCTTCAAATCCGCGAGCAAGCCGGCAATCGGTCGATCGACGCGGCGGGCATGTTCGGCATGCTTGGGCATATTCGAATGCTGATCCCAGACCGGGTTCGCCGTATTGTCTCCATGCGTGATTTGCACAAAACGGACACCGGCTTCGGACAAGCGTCGCGCCATCAGGCACTGCCGTCCAAAGTCTTCCGTCTGAGGATCATCAATCCCATACAGAGCCTGCATCTCGCGCGTTTCTTGCGAAAGATCAAGCACATCGGGAGCATTCTTTTGCAGGTTCCACGCAAGTTCGTACGAATTGAGCACCGCCTCCAGCTCGGCATCATGCGGGTGTCGTTTTGCCTGCTCGGAATTGAACGCCTGAATCAGATCGAATTGCCGGCGGTCACGCGGTGAGTTTGCCTTTCCCGGCACGATGTCGCGAATCTTCGCCTCGCTCGCTGGAGTTCCCGCACGTCCGATTGCCGTCCCCTGATAGACGGGAGGAAGAAACGCGCCGCCATAGTTACGCGGCCCCCCATTTCCAGCGGACGGACTCAACGAGACAAATCCCGGCAAGTGATGGCATTCCGAACCAAGGCCATACGTCACCCACGAACCGATCGATGGACGAACCGAATTGGCAGCACCGCAATGCAGAAACAGTGTTGCGGGACCATGCGCGACGCCCTCGGTATGCATCGAATGGATGAAGCAGAGGTCGTCGACATGTTCGGCCACATGCGGAAACAGGTCCGAGACCCAGCGTCCCGATTGACCGTACTGCCTGAAACTCCACAGCGGTTTCATCAGCCGCTGCGTGCTTCCGCGCTTCCCCGTATTCGCAATGATGCGGGCATCGTTGAATGCAAACTGCTGTCCATCCTGGCGCACAAGCTCGGGCTTATAGTCAAACGTATCAACATGGCTGGGACCACCCTGCATGAACAGAAAGATGACGCGCTTCGCCTTCGGAGCGATCAACGGCATCTTCTCCATCAGGCGGCTGGCGCTGTCCGCAGCAGAGGTACGCCCCGCCAACCCGGCCAACCCGGCCAGCGCGAGCGCGGCAAATCCGCAACCTGCCGACTGCAGAACTTGTCGTCGCGTTGTGATTGAATCGATCATCGTCATGCGGCTCCATTTTCCCGTGCGAATCGATTTGCAAACGGTTCTTGGGTGTTACTCAACAAAACGAAAATCGATCGAGGCAATCATGGCCCGAATCAACAGCATCCACTTGGTTTGCGGGTCAGGTTCGCTCGCCAGGACATGTTCTGTAATCTGACGCTCTGAGTCTGTCGGCAGACGGCCCAAGGCGACGAGGAAGACACGATCAATCCGAGCCGCGTCGTGAGGACTGGGGACCGTGACAATTTGCCGTGCGGCATCTCGAACGTGTTCGGTAACCCATTCGTTGTTCAGAAAGAACAGCGCCTGCGGCGCCACAGTACTAACGTTGCGGGTCCCTGATGGCAGGCTGGGATCGGCGAAATCAAACGCGTCAAAGATCTCGGGCAACGCATTCCTGAGAACAGGCCAGTAGACCGCGCGGCGGTTGCTGCGATGAACATATCGATAGTCCTCGCTGCTTTTCCCCAAGATCGTCGGCCCGCCAAATTCATCATTTCGACGACCGCTGACTGTGAGGATGGCATCCAAAAGAGCTTCCGCATCGATGCGTCGACGGTTCTGTCGGGACAACCAACGGTTCTCGGGATCGACCGCCCCTTGCGCGGAATTCGCCAATGACGACTGTCGATAGGTGTAAGACGCGACAACCTCGCGAATCAACGGTTTCACGGACCACTCACGCACCAGCAGGCGTTCCGAGAGGTAGTCGAGCAATTCCGGGTGCGAGGGTGCATCGCCCGTCGTCCCGAAATTCTCAGGAGTGCGCGAGATCCCCGCCCCGAACAGCCAGTTCCAGACGCGATTGCTCAATACGCGTGGCGTCAACGGGTTGTCGCGACGGACGATCCACGCGCCGAGTTCCCGACGGCCGCTTTGAGTGGAGGTCAGATGAGTCGTATTTCCCGTCTGTACAACCTGTAGAAATCCGCGTGGTACAGTCTCACCCAGATTGTGAACCGTTCCACGAATATGGATGCGAAGATCGCTGATGGATGTTTCTTCTTGAACCGACATGTAACGCGGTCGCGGTGGCAGCGCCGCTTGAAGCTCTTTCAGTTCCTGTTGCAAGGCCTTCAGTTCCGCATCGAACTGGCTTACGGACTTTGGATCTGTCTTGTTCGAACTGGCGACCGCTTTCTTGTCCGCCGGGGCGTCGGGGGAAGTCAGCTCCATCGGAAGGAACTGGACTGCATCGACGACGACGTGCTCCTTGGTGTCGCTGGTCGACACGATCACGAAGCTCTGCCCGGTCTTTTCAAACCGAAACTGCCCCAAGGATACAAACAGACCGTCGATGGCGGGTGATTGTTTCTCGTTGACGGTGATCGTCTTTTCACCATCCGCACTCATGACCGTCACTGGAACGGCGGCCGATCGATTGGCGCCCGGGGTATACGCAAATCGCACTTCATAAAGGCCGGAATGCGGTAATTCCGGCAGCAGCGTCACCGTCTTTTCGCCCTTACCCACATTCTTGTCGTGCAGGTATCCTCGACCGACATAAGGCTTAATTGACTGCGAGAGTTCCCAGTCGCCGACGATGGTTGCCTGGCTGTCATCGACAACGATTCCCGGCAGGTCCTTGGCGACGATAACGGTGGGCGGGGTCGATTGCTGTTTCGCGGCCTGCAGTGTTTTCATCTTTGACTGCACGTCAGCGATGCGAGCGTCGTTCGCCGCGTACATCGATTCTTTTGCCGGTTCGAGCGGCAAAGAAAGTTCGAGCCATTTTGAAACATTCGCATGTTCCAGCGTCTTGACGTTGGCCAGAATTCCGGCCATCGCGTAATAGTCGCGAGTCGGGATCGGGTCAAACTTATGATCGTGACAGCGGGCACAGGTAATTGTTTGCGCCAGCAACCCCTTGCCAATCACATCCAGTTGCTCGTCAACCACGTCCATCCGCAACTGCTGCTTATCCTGTTCCTCAAGATTGAGATTTCCCAAGGTCAGATAGGTTGTCGCGATTCGTTGACGCTGCTGATCATTCAATGTCTCGGCGGGAAGCAGATCTCCGGCCAACTGTTCGATGACGAACTGATCAAACGGCATTCCCTGATTGAACGCCTCAATCACATAGTCCCGGTATCGCCAGGCTTCCGGCAGGATGAATCCACGCAGCGTCAGTGATTCGCCGAAGCGTGCGACACTGAGCCAATGTCGCCCCCAACGCACCCCAAAATGGGGCGATGCCAAGAGGCGATCAATCAGCCGTTCGTAGGCATCTGCGTGCTCGTCCTTCAGAAAATCTTGTAGTTCCTCGGGCGAGGGCGGCAGTCCGATCAGATCCAGAAAGACACGCCGAACCAGTGTTTGCCGATCCGCCAATGGCGAAGGCTCGATCCCAGCCGAATTCAATGAGGCTCGGATAAAGGCATCCGTTGGCGTGAACGACGGGACCGACCTTTCAGTCAATTCCGGAATGACCAGATGACTCAATGGACGATACGCCCAGTGCTCACGTCCTTTCGTCAGGTCGAGTCCCTTCACGGCGGTTGATGCGGTTTCAACGCGGGGGTCGGCGAGACCGTGATCGATCCAGCGCTCAAAATCCGCGAGGACCTGCTTGGAGAGCTTTCCCTTGGGCGGCATTTGCAGTTCTTCGTATTGCAGTGCCTTGAGAAGCAGGCTTTCGGCACTTTTCCCGGGCGCGGCGGCAGGTCCGCTGTCGCCACCGCGCAGTAGCGCGGCGCGACTATCAAGTTGCAATCCCCCTTTCAGTCGATTCGCCGTTACTGCCGCCTGGGAGTGACAATCAAGACAATGTTCGACCAGAACGGGACGGATCTTCTGCTCGAAGAACTCAAGCTCTTCGGCTGGAAACTGCGAAGCGGAACCGTCCCCCGCAGTTCGAGTTTCCGCGTCGTCGGCGCCCCGCGATTCGCCGATGAAGGCAATCGCGACCCCGACCGCTATGACGCCGATCAATCGAATGAAGGACTGATGCATCGGAAACGTTTTTCTAATTTCAACGTGATCGATTGCGACGGCCAATCACAAGCGGTCGAGGAACGACGGAATCATCTCAAGAGTCAGCCGGACGGGACATTATGGGAGGCTACCGCGTCTGATGACATCGGCAATTGTACCGGGGGCCTTCAACGGCACAACGTCGCAATCAGATGCCGCAGATGCGTTTCGATCGTCAAACGACACAAATACAGGGAGCGATCGACGCCGCGTCTGATTTCCCGTTTTGCATTCAGGGCTTCCTTAGGAAGTGAAGCCTCAAGGTCGTGGCTTCAAGTTCAGAGCGAATACGGAGCGTGGACGATTCGTTCCGAGATCCACCAGATATTCCCGTGTGTGTCCTTCACACCACCCTGACGATCTCCATAGGGTTGATCGCCGACATCCATGATCAGGATCGCACCATGGTCGAGCGCTCGTCGCATCGATTCGTCCGCGTTTTCAACGTACAGATAAAATGAACTGGCCATCGGACCGAAATTATCGGACGCCTCACTCACCATGACGGTCGACGTGCCGAGTTGCACCTGTACATTCGCGATGCAGCCATCCTCTCTCAGGCTGCGTAAGCTCTCGACACCGCCCAGGCCGTCGACCAGAAACGTGACGAACGCCCCGGCATCTTTCACGAAAAAATAAGGCGTGACGGTATTGAACCCGGGAGGGATATACATGGCACGACACTCCTTCACCCCATCAGTTGGGTTCAGCCCATCAATTCGGAAATCGGCTTTCCATGATCGACAATGGGAGTCGGCCGTCCGTTGAAGTCACGAATCAGCGTATTCGCCGAATCGATTCCCAGGTGCTGATAGAGCGTGGCCAGGAAATCACCTGGACCACATCGTCGCTCGACGACATCCTCACCGCGTTTGTCGGTGGCTCCGATCACGCGGCCCGTTTGAATTCCCCCGCCCGCCCACACGTTACAGAACGCACGTGGCCAGTGGTCGCGACCAGGTTGGATCGTTCCCGCGGGGGCACTGGCATCGCCGGCGCCGGTACTTGGTGAGTATTCAATTTTGGGCGTCCGACCGAATTCACCGGTGATCACGACCATCACCCGTTTATCCAGCCCCCGCTCGTAAATGTCTTCGATGAGCGCGGTCACGGCACGGTCATACGCGGCAGCGCGGAATTTCATCGCCTCGAAAACGTTGTGATTGACGGCGTGATCGTCCCAGTTCTGGACGCGGCCACACAGCGGTCCGCTCAGACTGGTTGTCATCACCTCAACGCCCGCTTCGACCAACCGCCGTGCCATCAGCAACTGTTGGCCCCAGGAGTTACGACCGTATCGATCGCGCGTCTTATCATCTTCGCGGCTGAGATCGAACGCGTCTTTCGTTTTGGGGTTCGTCAGGAGCGTCATCGCCTGCGATTCGAACTCATCCAATGCCAGCAGCTCTCGCTGTTGGTCGAACGTGCGTTCCAGCGTGTCAAGATTCCGGCGAAGGTTCGACCGGCGATCCAGGCGTTTGACTTCGCCGGAATCTGTCAGACCGATGTTCGGCACCGAGAACGTTGGCTGATTCGGGTCGCCCATCACCGTGAACGGCGAGTAGGCATCGCCCAAGTAGGCCGGGCCGTTGTATTCGAGAGGAGGATTGATCCCCACATAGGCGGGCAACGGGTTACGGCGTGGCCCTTCCTGGGACCGCATATAGTTTGCGACGGTCATCCAGTCGGGAAAGCGGGGCTTCACCTTGTCTCGCGTATCGGGATCGCCCGACAGCAATTGCATCGAACCGGCCGGATGCCCTCCTGCCGTCTGATTCATCGACCTCAAGACGGTGAACCGATCGGCCAACTGCGCGTGCAGCGGGAATAGCTCCGTAAACCGAAGCCCTGGAACTTTGGTCGCGATCGTTTCGAAGGGACCACGATACTCGCTGGCCGCCGTCGGCTTGGGATCGAACGAATCGATGTGCGACAACCCACCGGGTTGCCAGACCATGATCACCGCCGTCTTTTCGCTGGGAGACTTGCCGGTCTCACTCGCGTGTAGACGATTCCGCGCTTGCAGCCGGAGAATGCCCGGCAAACTGAGCGTCGCAAAGCCAGCCAGTCCTGCCTGCAAGAATGATCGCCGTGGTCCGGACAAAGGCCCAATAGGACCCGAGCAGTTGTTGACCGATGCATTGAAGTGGCTACTCATTTTTTCTCCGCAGGATTGACGTGAATCGCAATCGGTTCGGAAACAACAATATCGACCAGATCATTTGGCGTGGCCACTTGCGTAGCCTTTTTCAGTCGTTCTGCCGCCAGCGCCGTCGCGGTCACAGCCGCCTTTTGTCGCGTGACGGCCTGCTCCAGTGACTGATCCGCTTCCGCCTTCTTTTCCACAGCGGCGGCATTTACCGCGTCTGTCAGTTTTTGGACTTCCGCATCCGCGGCCGCCTGATCGCTTTGAGCCTGCCGATGTGCGGCTTCCGCAGCGGTCACTTCTTCAGGATGATGCCGGTACTTCGCCACGGCCCCCCCGTAGAACGCGATCACATAGTCACCCGGTGGGGTTTTCAGCGCCCCCAAATCAATCACCGCTTCCGCACTATCGGCGGTGAGTGAAACGTCGAACGAGCGATTCTTGTCGAAGCCCGCACCAAACGTCCGCAAATTCATGGTCGCCCCCGAGAATTCCGTGCGGCGGGCCTGAACCAGCGGAATCGTCAGCTTTTCACCTGCCGTCACAGTCAGCACACCACGATTGGCAGGCGAAATCGTGAGCGGTGCCAGTTCATAACCACTGACCGAAACCGGCACATCGGCCATCAAACGGGGATTGGGAATCTCGCCCCACGAATCGGGTATCGGCCATGCAAACGACGCCAGATGGCAGGGCCGCGTGATCGTCGTTTCTCCCACCAAACCGCGACCCATCAATTTGGCCGACGCGAAGGCCCGCGGGGCATTCGGCTGTGCGGTGACGAGCATAATTCCGCGCGACTGGCCAGCGGGTATTTTCAATCCGGTGGCCGTGACCCCTTCCGGAAGTCCTTCCATCAACAGATCGATGTCACCATCAAAACCATCACGGCGAACGGCGACGACCTCGAGCGCCATCGTGGCACCACCACGCAGGGCCAAGGGCTTCGAGAGGGCGTTTCGATCACCGTTTCGCAACTCCATGTGCAGGGCCCAGGCCACCAATGCAAATTCCGGAGCCGCCTGACGAATCACCAGCCGATAGACGTTGCGCGGATCAAGACGCGTACCACCGAACAAGTCGGTCAACTGCAGACGATGCAGGCCATCTTCTTGTATGACAATTTTCCCCAGAACATCGGACGATCCTGCGTTGTAAGGCGGGCCATCATAGGCATAGCCATTGCTCGAGACTTTGACTGGGCTGGGAATGTCGCTCAGTTCGGCCACGTCGGTCAATTTCTCGGTTTCACCCGTCTTTGTGACGTGCTGAACCAGCACCGCGGGATCGGTTGGCAATCCGAATCGTTCCGAGGCAACTTCGACCCACCAGACCTCACCCTTTTTAGCTTCAAATTCAAAAACATCCACATCCGCGGCCGGATAGAATGATCCTGCGATATCGCAAGGCAACGTGATTTTTTGGGCGCGCAATCGATCATTGTTCGGCTCGACTTCGGCGGCCGCCGCCTGAACCGCAAGTCCTTCGGGCGGCCACGAGAAGGAACTGACGGTCTTGGACGATGGCATCCGCTCGACCGAGGCCCCAACGGGAAACTCTCGTAGCGCCAGTCGGTAGAAAAATGCCGGACCGCCACCGTACGTCAGTTCATGCACCTTGATGACGTACGTCCCGTCTTCAGGAACGAGATAGTCCAACCAACCGCTCCGCCGTTCGACCAGCAGATCTCGGCCTTTGGCATCGGCGATCACGAGGACCGCGTCAAGTTTCGAATCAATCCCGCGTGCGGAACAATCGACGACGACACGCTGGCCCTTCGTCGCATGAAAGGAATAGTAGTCGACGGCCCGCGGTGTCATAACGGCGTTGCAGACCGCGTTCATCGTCAGTTCAATCGCCGTCGCGAGCGTGCGATTCGGCTGGGATTGGACGACTTCGCTCAGCGTTCCCACCGAAAAAATTCGCGAGGTCGAGACCCCCAGCCGCGTCATGACGCGGGCTTCGTGCAATCCCACGGGACACTCCGCGGCGATGTCGACAAGGTACTTGTTTGCTTCGGGCTTTCCCGCGGCGTCGACTTTGTGAGTCGCCGTGATTCGTTTGTCGGAAAACGTCATCTCATCGGCGTCTTCCAGGTTTTCGCCGGTGATTGTGATCTCGACACGTGTGCCAACTTTTCCACCCATCGGCATGGTGGTCAGCAGACGCGGGGCAGGCAGGGCGACGGACTGTGCCTCGACAGACGTTCCACCGACCAGACCCAGCCCCAACCCCAACAGCAGCACCCAGGTTCTGGGATTGCCCATGCGACGTTCCGTCCTGGCCGAATTCATCAGGTTACGACTCATCTCGATCACCTTCCGCATCATCGTAGTCACAGTTGGAATCCAGGATGGCGAGTTCCGCCGTCCCCTCTACCAAACATCCTGCTGGTGTTCATCAATCGTACTGGCAACGTCCGCCGCATTCCGTCCCGAACGTCGGCGGAACGGTCTGATTCATTAGTGGTTGAAGAGGAATTCTTTGGAATTGATCAACGCCCAGATCAGGTCCTGAAAGTTCTCGCGATTCGCCTGCTGCGTTTCGACGGTGCTGCCATTGGCGTCAACACGCGGTTCATTCAAATAGGCTACGGCGGTTTGCAATTCATTGGCTCGCGGCTCGCGTGCGAACGCCGCCAGATACAGTTCTCGGACTTTCAATTCGGGGGGTGTGTCGGCTTTCGCCAGTCGTTCTGCACGACCGCCTGCCGTCGCCAATTTGGATTTGATATCGGCCGAATTGATGAGATGCAGACTTTGCGCCAAGCTGGACGACTGCACGCGTTCGCATTCGCAGACGCTTTCGCCTTCAGGCCGTCCAAAAACGCGCAGGAAAGGTGATGAACGGTTGTAACTATTGTCGGGAAGGGCGATGGCTCGCGTGCCGGGGGGCAGACTGGCAAAATCGGTCTGACTACCTGCCAGTTGGTCAATCGCATCGAGCAGCACCTCGGCCTGCAATCGACGCGGGTAGTAGCGCGAGTAGTTCTGGCGGTCGACCAGATTGTACTCGTTGGGCAGTTCGCTTAACTGATATGTCTGCGAACGGGTGATGGCCCGGACCAGTTCCTTCATATCAAATCCACTGGCGATAAAACTTTTCGCGAGGGCGTCCAGCAGCGCGGGATTCGTGGGAGGGTTGGTGTCACGGATATCGTCTTCCGGTTCGATCAAGCCCCGATGAAAGAAGTGCTTCCAGTAGCGGTTGACCAAAGCTTTCGCGAAGAAGGGATTCTCGGGTGAACGCATCCAATCCGCCAACTTTAGCCGAGGGTCTTCATCGGGTGCGATTTCAGGGAGCTTGTCACCCAGCGCCGCGGGCCTGAGTGCGATTCCGGTCTTGATATTGGTCGCCGTTGCGACGCCGCGTTTGTGGAAAATCAGATCTTCGCCCCGCGTCGCCGAAGGCTTGCGGCCGACTTGCGTAAAGAACGCGCCCAACGAGTAGTAATCGTCCTGGCTCCACCGTTCAAACGGATGATGATGGCACTGGGCACATTGCATGCGAACACCCAGGAACAGTTGCGCCACGTCTTCCAGTTGCTGCTTCGGTTCTTTGACGCGTTTGTACCACGCAACGGGAGGATTCCCAATCACGGTGCCTGTTGCCGCCAACAGCTCGCGCACGAATTGATCGTACGGTTTGTTCGCCAGCAGACTGTCGCGCACCCAGGCATGGAAGGCAAAGTTCGCAATGGTGTCGCTGGCATCGTCACGCCGATTCTTTAATGTCGCCGTCCATTTTCCGGCGAAGAAGTCGGCATAGTCCGTACTTCGCAACAGTGTGTCGATCCACTGGTCGCGTTTGTCGGGTTCATTACTCGCCAGAAACGAGGACACTTCTTCCTCGGTTGGCAGTCGTCCGGCGACATCCAGCGTCACCCGACGGATGAAGGTCGAATCGTCGCAGACGGGCGAGGGAGGGACACCAATCACGCGAAGATTCGCGAACGCCTGATCATCAATGAAGTTTTTCGAGGGGGGGAGCGAATCAACCGGAGCCCCCAGGGGAACCGACGCACTGAAGACGGCGACTCGCCCCTGATAACGCACCATCACGGCGACGTTTCCGGAAATATCCATGACTTTGACGACGCCACCCGGAGTGACTTCTGCCATCGCCACATCATTGGTCTCATACAACGCCATCGCGGTGACATCACGAATGGTGCCATCAGAGTAGCGCGCGACGGCATGCAGTGGCGTTTCCGATTTTCGTGCGAGCGTCGCGTGGTCAGGTTCGACGGCGAACGAAACCAACGTGGGTGCGTCTGCGGCGTCGAAGGGGGCACCTTGCTTGATCCATTCGCGAATCAAAGCGTATTCGTTCGAGGTTGCATTCAAACGCACACCGCCGCCATGTGGCAGCCGACCAGACGCCTTCTGCAGCAGCAGGCTTTGGTCGGGCGATCCCGCAAACAACCGTCGGCCTCGGGCTTCTTTGGCGAGATGCTCGTAGTCTTCCTGCGGTTCGAATCCGAGCAGTGAGAGCTGAAAACCGTTCTGACCGTTGCCCGCTTTCGCATGGCACACGCCCGCATTGCAGCCGGCTTTCGTCAGGATGGGGGCAATCTCATTCATGAAGCTGACGGGGCGGTCGTCCGCCGACGTGAGAGCGGCCGTCATCAAGAATCCGCCAACCACGACGCTGAAACACGAAATCCGCCTTGAAACTGATTGCGGCCGGGCTGTCGTTCCGGGTGGGAGCATTTCATTTCCAGTCGAGGCGGGGATTGCAAAATGAGGCTAAGAAATAGCTTAGTTCACTTTACCGGACATTCAAAGCGAACACATCAAATTCTTTTGACGCGTCGAACAAGAAACGTCCGCTTTTGATACAGGGCCTCGTGGGAAGGCCGCAACCTATTCACCCCAAACAACCTCGGCATACCGATCGCAGTCTCACGAACTGAAAATTTGATCGACTTGATCATATTGAGCGATATGTTTTATATCATCCTATCTATTCAGGACTTAGGTGTGCTCATTCGATTTAACCATCTTGAGCGGCTTGAGCAATATGCTCGCTGATCCGTCCTTGAATGACTGCAAAAATCGCCTCTCGCACGGTACTGATGTACCGATCGATACCGTGGTCGAGTCCTGAAGATGGTGTGAACGCATGACGATGTTCCAGAATCCGAATGGATTAGTGGCTTCGGTCTTGGCCGAAGATTTCCCTTCGCAAGTCAAAAGAACTCTGCAACCAGGGGAATGATACGAATTTCGGCGCATCTGTCTGGACCGAAACAGACGTTGTTTCCAAACGTTTGGAAACTTGACCGCGTTTTACGTCCTCCGTGTCTCCGTGCCTCTGTGTTTACCCACCCTACCGATGTGCACCCGAAGTACACCAAACGTCCAAGTGGGCCCAGCGGGGGCTAGGGAGACACTAAGGCACGGAGACACAGAGGAAAGTCAAAAATGCAGAATTTGCAGGAATGGAATTTAGGCGCGAGAGGCTCTTGATTGAAAACAGAGACATTTCGACTTACTCTCGTTGAGGCGTTGTGCCCGGCGTGCGTGCGACGGCGATTTCGATTCCCAATTGAATAGGGCCTGATCTTGGCGACTTCCTCCAAACGTCCCTGGTATCGCCGAAAACGAAGTCTGGCACTTTTGTTGGCCATCGTGATATGCGGCGGTCTCGGCTATCTCGTTGTATCACCGGACCCATTTGCCACGCCGCCGTTTGAGATTGGCGGAACATTTGAAGTGGTGGTCCTGGATGAGCAGGAGAATCGGGTGGCCGGTGCGACGGTCACCCCGCATGGGTTGCGGGCCGTGCAGGATCAGGGCTCCTGGTATTCGTGGCGTGAAGAGGAGCATGGGCCGTATACGTCCTCGGTGACGAACGAAAATGGGTTGGCTGAAGTGACCTATCCAAAATGGGTCAATCGGGAAACCGCACTCGTCACATCCACCGTTTGTCTGGTCGTGGAACACCCGGATTACTGCGTCAACCAAGGAGCCGAATGTCGGCTGGAAACCGTGGGGCGAGTCAAACCGGTCCATCGTCTGCAATTGAAGCAGGGGGGGCGACTGCGAGTTCATGTGAAGCGTGAGAACTCTGACGAGCCCGTCGGCGAAGTGTATGGAACGATCTCGCAATCATTCCGTATTCAGGTTTGGGAAGACGATGGCGCGGGAAACAAGATCTCGCCCGTTTGCACTCCCGGACTGCACACACTGCGAGTCATTGATCGAACCGACCCAGAGAATCTGCGGTTCAGCGATGCCATTGTGTTTGATGCGGTCGCAGGAAAGACGGAAGATCGCGAGGTCGTGGTTCGCCCCGGGATGCATTTTCGCGGACGTTTGGATGTGCCTCAGCCGGTGAAAAATGGATACGTCATCGTTAACGTGACCGATGTCACGGTCCCGATGCCGACACGGCATGATGAATCTTACACCTGGAAGACCTGGACCAAAGTGAACGAGGCGGGGGAATTTGAATTTCGGGCGCTGCCACCGACGTCCTTGATCTCACTTCATGCCTGGTGTGAGGGTTACGTCAGCCAACTGCCTGCCACCTCGACTGTTCCCGCCTATGTGCGGGTTCTCGAACGGCGCGTCGTACCGCAATTCATCGAGCTGAAAGACGAGTCCACCATTCATACGATTCCGATGGAACCGTGTGCCCAATGCGACATCCATATCACCAATTCGTTGGGAACCCCGCTCGAAGGGATTCGAGTCGATTTCAGTCCCAACATCCAGGTTGGCGTGAACGGCAGCTCTCTTTTTGGAGTCGCGACGGCCTTCGAAAAGGATGTGCCAGAACGAGCGACCTCAATAACCGAGCAACTGCGGGAACTCCGCAAGCGATTTATGGATCGGACAACCACCCGACCGGATTTGGTCGAAACGAGTTATGGGGCGGTGACGGACGCCAAGGGGAACTGCCGCATCACGAATTTGCCCGGATATGGTCCAGAAGGATTCGACATTGAGAACGACAAATGGGTCATCAAAGGTTTCGAACGGCCTCCGTATCGCAGCAACATCCAAGCGGATCTGAAGCCCTGTGAAGTCACCAAGATCGACGTCGTCCTCGTTCCCAAGGTCGCGGTGACGCTGCAAATGTTGAAAGCCCCCGAACCGAGCACAGCCCAGAAGATCCTCACCCGCGCGAAACAGCTTCTCGGGCTGTAACCGGAATCGATCGGTGCAGTCATCGTCCACAGGACGAAGGATCGGATTGTGACATGTAGACGACCTCTGCAATGACATCGATTGTGAGCATGTCACGTGGATCGATTATTGGCCGATCGCCAAGTCGCGACGTCCAATCGATGCCAGGCAGCCGCTCGTGCAGTCTGACAATCGCTTCGGCGGTCAATTGACCATCCTCGTTGCGGTCCCAGCCTTCCATCAGATCCTCTTGGCGGATGGAGATTCCAAAACGTTTTCTGATCCGAAATGTCAGATCGAGGATCTCGATCGATTCGCCGCCGAGGTCGCCGAAGAACGAACCATCGACCACCACTTCGTCCGGTTCAATCTGCAGGCACTCCGCGACATCCAGAATCAGTCCCGCCAGAATTTGATCGCGATCATAACGACGAGTCATGCGGATTTTCCTTTATCACGAGTGGGTTTCGTCAGTCGTTTCGGCGCGCTGAGAGGTTCAGCGTGAACCTCGCCACCGACGTGATTGGCGAGATGGGAATACGAGAATTCGACGAATTGGGCATAGATGGCCGTCACCATCGGATGGGCGTGTCCAAGTTGTTGCTGGACAAACAACAGGTTTCCCCCGGTTCGCTTGTAGGCGAGAAAGCCGTAGGTGTGCCGGAGCAATTGCACACTGGCGCGATCCTTTAAACCCGCCTCGGTCAGAATCCGGACCACGCGCCGATAAAGAGCGGTCCGATCATAGGGCCGGCCGCGTTCATTCAAGATCAACGTCTGTGATTGTTCATCCAGATTTGCGTCATCCGCAGCACCACCCCCTCGCGTTTCCCGGATGTACTGCTCGATCGCGCACCAGAGATTGGCGGGGATGTAGACCCACCGGTCCTGTTTCGGTGTCCCCAGCACGCGGATGGCAGAGAGTGCCTTTCCCTCAAGGGCATCGCGGACTCGCAAATGGCAAAGTTCTGAGTTTCTGAGTCCCGAGAATAGCAGGATCTCGATAATCAGCCGATCAACGGTCGCTCGCGTGCGAGCATCACCGGAAGTGGCGGTTTGACGATCACGAATGAACGCGAGAAGTTCAGTGACCTCGCGTTCAGAAAGAAACATATCAGCGGTGATGTCCCAGGGAGCCTGTGCTTGCGACGCCTTCTTCATACTCATCTCCGATTAGTTTTGTTGCACACAACTTAACGCACCATTATTGATTTGTAAAGATGCGTTTCTGTAGTCGCTGCGTTGGAGGACGTTTAGGCAAGAGAGTGACGCCAGAGCGCGAAGGCGATCTCAACCGTGTTGCGACAAAGGGGACAGGCACCTTGCGGAGCCAGTCCCCTTTGTCGCAACACACCGGTTCGTTCTCGGATCTTCGATTCTGCGTCAGCGGCGCTTCATGAAGAGGCGTTCCCAAGGGGACCTTGGGAACGAGGAAAAGCGGAGCTTGGGATCGAGGATAAACCGCAGATTTTAGTAACGAAGGGACGAGGAAAATCGGGGGGCTTTCGATCACTCGCGCAGCATGACTTCCGAGCCTTTGACCAGGAAGTCGTAGACTTCGATGATGTCGCGGTCGCGCATGCGGATGCAGCCGCGGGATTCGGCCTTGCCGATGGAGTCGGGGTCAATGGTTCCGTGGATGCCGTAGCTATTGCCCAGCGAAATCCAGCGTTTTCCCAGCGGATTCTGTGGATCGTTTCCTTCGATAACCTTGCCGGTTCGGCTATCGGTGTACTGTGGGTTTTCCATCTTGTCGAGAACGGCAAATTTGCCAAGCGGCGAGGAACTGTCTTTCCCGATGCCGACCTCGTAACGCTTGACGTAGTAGCCCTGCAAATGCACCGTCAACGCGAATTCTTTCAGATCGACGACGGCCCCGAAGGGTCCCTTCATCACCTTCAGCTTCTGACCAATTTGAATTCGACGGGGATCGACGCGATTCAATTTTGCCAGGTATTCCGCTGACAACTGATACTTCTTCGCAATCACCCGCAGTTGGTTTCCGGGTTCCACTTCGTAGGGATCGACGTAGTGTGGTTTGGCATCGAAGAAAATCGCGCGGGCGGTGCTATCGATGATTTCCTGAAGCTGGGGTCGGAACTCTTTGTGGTCCCAATAGAGCTTCGAGAATTCACGATGGGCGACCAGTGTCTCGCCCGCCGCCAGTTTGTCTTCCGCCGCGGCCAGACGTTCCTTGAGCGACTGTTCTTCGGTTCGCGTTTCAGTTCGCAATTCGCGGTTGTCGCTTTCCGTGGTACTCGGATCCTGATACGCCGCGGCCTTGATGCGTGCTTTTTCACGAGCGGTTTCACGCACGCCTTGCGAGGGATCCATTTTCGCCGCGGCACGCCGAAGCCGAATTGGTGGCCCGGGCCGGTTCTCTGCCGCGTTGGAACCCTCAAATTCATCGACTGACGAATCGGCCGTGCGGCGTTCCGATGCCGTCGAGGAACGATCGACCGACTGGCGCGAACTGGCGGTCACAATCGGTGACGCATCCACTTCGGGTTCGGTCTGCTGGGCAACCACATCGCGTTCTTCGTTGGCCGCCTCGATTGCAAGACGGCGAGCGGCATCCGATATCGAATCGTTGGGCGCTGGCAACGGCTCGCGACGGGCCACCTCAACACTGAGCGTGCCACTTTTTGCAGGCGAGTACGAGAGCGGAATGAACCCGCTACTCCAGCAGAGTCCAATACCGATTCCAATGCCAAACACGAACAGCGTCAACGCTGGCATGTGACCGCGGAACATAGAGCGTCTTCCGTGACGAGAGAGTGCGATATGATCAATCAACGACACGGGACGTAAAGAACTTTACGCGGTTCCCGTATCGACGAGGTGACACATGGGCGGGGGTTCTAACAGAACGCGAAATCTGCGGCTACACGAACCTTCAAACGAAGGCGCAACAACATATCCAAAAACGACTTATCGCAGACCACACGATTGTGTCAGCGATCAAATCGCCCCAGACAGGCCCCCGCCAGGTGCCCGCCAAACCCCAGCGACAGCTTCCAGGCACGATCGATTTGTTGAGGGCGAGCGATGCCTGCCACATGATTCAATGTACAGTCCGCATCGATTTCGGTCAGATTCACGGTCGGCGGCGCAACTTGATCGCGAATGGCAAGCACGGTCGCCGCCAGTTCAACGCTGCCCGCCGCCCCCAACAGATGCCCCATCCCGCCTTTCAAGCTGGAACAGGTGAAGTCGTCTGTCGCCGATCCGAACACCGTCCGAATCGCCTGGCATTCGACCGAGTCATTGGCCAGAGTGCCGGTGCCGTGCAGGTTGATGTAGTCAGGAGTGGCAGAGTCGAGGGTCCGCAGATCACTCAACAGCCGTTTCAGCGACTGACCTTCGGGGTCAAGTTGTGTCAATCCAAACGGATCCGTCAGCATTCTTCCGCCGAGCCATTCGGCTTCGATTTTCGCTCCACGTTGGAGCGCCGAATCCAGCCGTTCAAGCACCAGGCATGCGGCCCCTTCGCCAACGACAAACCCGGATCGACGACGATCAAACGGACGGCACGCCGTCGCAGGATCTTCGGACTCGCGCGAGACCACTCCCAATCGCCGGAAGGAGCCGAGCAGGGCGGGCTGCAGCGAGGCATCGGAACTGCCTGCCAAGACGATGTCGCACCCACCGCTTTGAATCAGTTCCGCCCCGCGCAGGCAGGCCGCCAGGCCGGTGGCACATGCGGCAATCGGGCACAGCACAGGACCTGATCCGCCGATCAGGCGGGAAATCGCCACCGCGGGTTGATTCGGAAACACATCCAACCAATCCGCCGTGCCGTCGGTGTCGCGGCCGGACAACGACGGATGACTTCCCACCGCACGCTGATTCTCGAACAGGCGTGAAAAGGTATGCAATCCGCCCTTGCTGGTGCCAAAGACGATGCCGACATCCATTTCCGCCAGCGTGGCGGAATCGAGTCCAGCATGGTCGAGCGATTCGGCCGCCGTGGTGAGCGCCAGATCCACGAGCGGTTCACGATGCCGACGATGATTATGATCAGGAAGCCAAACGGGAGCCCCCGCCATGAACGAATCACCCGTCCAGTGTGGGGCGTTCAACCAACGAGTACGGCTGTGCCCTGCGACGATTTCACGCCAGGACGACTCACGATCGGGTCCGAACGGCGTACACAGTCCAATTCCGGTGACAACGATTCGACAAGGCTCACGCGTAGACATTGATTGTTCGGCTCAAACCCGGCGGCTCGATCGGCCGACAGCGTAGACAGCCCCCGCAAACAACAATGCCACAATGGCCCCTTCGACATAAAAACTGCGCGTCACGACAGTCGTATTGGCCGGCATCGCGACATTGTTTCCGGCGGGCTGTGCCGACGCGGGTTCGAGCCCGACGATCAACGTCAGACAGCAAAACAGCAAACAGAATCGGTAGTGTCGCACGGTCAACATCTCAGTTTCGCTCCGCATCATCACGGATCAGCGGTTATTTCTTGCCCTTATCATTACGCGACGGCTCATCGTACCGCAACAGTGATCGATGAAAGACAGAAACGAACACCGAAATTCTGGACGGGTTCGAGCGTGGAAAGAGTGTTTCCTGCGATCTCATCATCCCGAAATCTCGAATCAGGAACGACTTTTTTTCAATTTGCCAGTAACCTTTCGAACTTGCTTCGTGTCCGTCAACGCCGGACAACCGAATTGGACGACGGTTGTCGCTCCCGGGAAAAAAGGCCACTCAATGGCCCCAAGGATTGCCTTAGAATGAATACATCGCAATTGCGGAAATTGGGGGTGCCCGACGAATGCCTGACGGCGGCGATTGCGGGAATTCAACAGGCGGCAAAAGACGGCAAGGCCAAAGGCAAGGCGATCAAGGAGTTGATTGCCAGCGTCATGGCCGAACCGAAGGCATACGAAACCCATCCGCACTTTGGACAACTGGCCCGTGATCTGATCGAAGCCGCCGAGTTCGTTCGTCCGGAACCGATTGGTTACGAGGTCTGGGGAACAGACATCGATGATGCCTGCCGGGCTCAGATGCGTCAGGCATGTGCGTTGCCCATGGCGGTCGGTGCGGCTCTGATGCCCGATGCGCATGTCGGTTATGGACTGCCGATCGGTGGTGTGCTGGCGCTGGAAAACGCCGTGGTTCCCTATGCGGTCGGTGTGGACATCGCTTGCCGCATGAAGCTGTCGGTTCTGGATATTCCGACCACGGAGCTGTCCGAAAACTTTCATCGCTTCAAATCGGCCTTGGATAAGGGGACGCGTTTCGGAATCGGGAGCGCGCATGAACGGCCCCAACAGCATGCAGTGATGGATGCCGATTGGACTGTGACGCGGATCACGCGCGAGCACCGGGATAAGGCCTGGCGTCAATTGGGAACGTCAGGTTCTGGAAATCACTTCGTCGAGTTTGGTGTGATGACATTATCACAGCGCGATGAGGAGCTGGGTTTGGACGCGGGCGAATATGTGGCGCTCATGAGTCATAGCGGAAGTCGCGGGACCGGAGCCGCCGTCTGCGACACGTACAGCAACATTGCCAGGGCCTCACTACCCAAGCGCTACGAAGATGTCGGCCGATTGGCATGGCTGGATCTGGCGAGTGAAGCCGGGCAAGAGTACTGGGCCGCGATGAGCCTGATGGGGGAGTACGCTGCGGCGAATCATGATGTCATCCATCGACTCGTTTCGCAGATTGTGGGGGGCAAGATCATTTCCGGGATTGAAAACCACCACAACTTCGCGTGGAAAGAAGTGCATGATGGCCGCGAGATGATCGTGCATCGCAAAGGCGCGACTCCCGCGGCCTCGGGCGAACTCGGTGTGATCCCCGGGTCGATGGCTGATCCTGCGTTTGTCGTCCGTGGCAAGGGAAACGCAGCCAGCTTCCGGTCCGCCTCACACGGGGCAGGACGAAGGATGAGTCGCACGGCCGCACGCGAGAAATACACCTGGCGATCGGTACAGCGCGACCTGGAAGTCAAAGGTGTACGAGTGATCTCGGCCGGTGCCGACGAGGTCCCGTACGCGTATAAAAACATCCTCGACGTGATGAACGCGCAACAAGACCTGGTCGAGATCGTGGCGCGATTCGATCCCCGGATCGTCAAGATGAGTGATGATGGACGGGCCGAAGATTGATTAGCAAGGCACTGGGCGATTGCAGATTCCGTGGCACGGCCTATTTCGGTTTTTCCGCCGGGGCCGCCGTGGCGGTGATCCAGAATGATTCGAAAGCATAGCCCAGGCGAGCCGGTGTTCGCGCAAACCGTTCCATTTCTTGCGGCAGTGCCGTCTTGCCGACAATTTGGATCGGCCCGGAAAATGGCATACCCGTCGTTGTGAAGGACAATTTCACTTCGGCGGCCGTTGGCGAGCTTGGTTCAGAGACGACAGCGGCAGCGGTGACACCCTCCGGCAACCCCGTCACTTTCACTTCAATCGCGCCCGTCGCGGTGGGGGCGGTCTCGCGGCGAAGAATCTTGACAGGGATTTCGGTCGGCTTATCCGGCGCGACCACGATTTGATCGGTACTGACCGACAGTTCGAAGTCAGGTTGTTCACCGCGCACGGTCAACAGGTACCAGCAACGATCGCCACCTTGGCGAAAGCGGTCACCGATCGTCAGTTGGTATTCACCATCGAGTGCGGCGGTATGCACGACCGAGACGTCGCGCGATCCGGCCACGTCGTCGACATCGGCCACAGCCTTCCCCGTTGGATCAGACAATGTCATGACAAGATCTAGGGGAATCTCGAGCGTTCGTGATTCCGCAGACACAATCAATTGCTGCCCCTTGGTCACGGGGATTCGATAGTGATCGGTTTGTTTCGCAACTTTCAAACAACCAGTGATCGAGGAGGACAGTGGAGCGATGACAGGTCGTTTGGGATCGGCCGCGTCGAGTTGCATCGTCACCGTACTCGGCACCAGACGAACGCGAGTCGCGATGGAGAAATCGGGCGTCGACGCAAAGCCGAGGCGAATTTCCGACGACCTTCGGAAGTCATCCAGAACTTCCAGTTCCTGATCCTGGCTCAGACGATTTCCCCCAAAGGGAACGATGCTGAGTTGTGTGCCCGTCGGGATATTCCAGCCCGCCACCGAGACCGTCCCCGGATTGGACAGCGGAGCGGACAAGGGCAGGGCGTGCGTCGCGTAGGGGCCGGTGGTCAACGTCAACCGGTAGAGATGTCCCGCCCCTCCGTTGAAGCGGATCGTCGTGTTGGGAGTCGCGGGAAACGCGAAGATCCGAACGATGTACGTTCCCGCTTTCGGGGCAGTAAACGCCAACCGCGGATCAAGGTTGAGATCGTCATGATTCTCGGCCAGTACGATTCCGTCGGGAGCCACGATTTGCAGAATTGAATCCATCGGCGATCCAATTCGCGTATTGGCATCGAGTGCCGCGACGAGTGTCTGTGACGCGGACAATTGCACGGAATAGCAGTCGACATCGGCGTCTTTGAAGGCCCCGTTCACCGTGACGTTGGTTTCACCGATGACTTGGGCCGCACGCGGTTTTTCGTTCGGTTCAACCTCATCGACTTCCTTCAGGCTGCCGATCAAAAACGGCACCGCCACCGAAGCGCCTTCGGCATCGTACAGCCGAATCCACACTCGATCGGCCGCGAGGTCAGCGGGAATGGTCACGTCAATCTTTCCCGAATCGGCCAGCGCCGTGGCATCGACACCCGGCGCCCAGATCTTGGGAGGCCAGGTGAATGTGCCGGTACAGGTCACGGTGACTTTCGTGCCGCGCTGTCCACCCGCCGGGAACAGATGCGTGAGCGTCGGCGCCGCCGCAAAAGCCTGTCCCGCAAGAACCAAAGCCGCGATCAGCAAGGCAAACGATCGCATGCGGGAACGACGGGAAGACGTCATCGAGCCAAGGAAGCAACCGGCGTTCATCACAGCAGAAACCATCAAGAGAACTCGACAGAGAGACCAATTCACTGCACAACCGGAGCGCAATCACTTACCGAACAAGTTCTTTGCCTTCTCTGTGTCTCCGTGCCTCTGTGTCTCGCTTCCCCCACTGGACCCACTTGAACGCGAACCGTACATCGGAAGCACATTGGTGGTGAGCGAGACACAGAGACACAGAGACACGGAGAAGGCAAATGCGGGTTGTGATTACATGATTTCTGCGATGGGGCGCGAGTCACTCACCAGGTGGGTGGGGCGACCAGCGCCGGTGTACAGAATCTTGTCGGGGTTGATGCCGAGCTTCAGGTAGACGCTCGAGACCAGATTTTCGGGGGCATAGACCTTTTCCACGGCCGAATAGCCGTGTCGATCGGTGGCACCGACGACCTGTCCGCGAGGTGTCCCGCAGCCAGCGAACAGGACCGAGATCGCGCTCGACCAGTGATCGCGGCCGACGGTTGTTTGGCCGGGCAGCGTCGAGAGCTTCGGCGTGCGTCCGAACTCACCCATGACGATGACCAGCGTCGTATCGAGCAGGCCACGTTCGTCGAGGTCTTCGATCAGACGAGCGACGACCGCATCGGTGTTCTTTCCCTTTTTCTTGAACGCATTGAAGATGTCCGAATGGTGATCCCAGCCACCGCTATGCAAAGTCACAAACGGCACACCGGCTTCGACCAGGCGTCGCGCCAGCAGTGCTTGTTGACCAAACGTATTGCGGCCATACGCATCGCGAACGGCGTCGGGTTCGCGGTGGATCTCAAACGCACGCTGCGCGGCCGGAGAGGTCATCAACGACACGGCTTGCTGATAGTTTTCATCTGCCCCTGCAACAGGATCGCCGGCCGCTCGGTCGTGGAATCGCTGGAATTGATCCAACTTCAACCGCATGTTGCGGCGACCGAGCTCTCGACCTTCGTCCAGTTCTTTGGGAACCGTCACGTCACGGACGATGAACGCCTTGTTGTTCGGATCATCGCTGACAACGAACGGGGCATGGCGTGCACCGAGGAAGTTGGGGCCTCCCGAACGTGCCATATCGGGAATCGAGAAGTAGGGTGGCAGACCGTCTTTCGCACCGCGTTCAAACGAGACCACCGAACCCATACTGGGATGAAAACTGACATAGGCACCGCAGCTGACGGGGATTCGCGTCGGTGCGCCCGTCATCATGTAGTGATTGCCGGCACCATGGTTGTTTTGATCATGACGAATCGACCGCACGATCGTCAGCTTGTCGCTGATCGCAGCCAACTTCGTCATATTTTCGGAGAAGTACAAACCCGGCGTTTTGGTACTGATCGGCTGGCAATCACCCCGAATTTCCGCAGGTGCGTCAGGTTTCGGATCGAACGTTTCAAAATGGCTGGGTCCGCCGTCGAGCCAGACCAGGATGCAACTGGTCTTTCGCGCGGAACCATCCTGAGCGTGCCCCCGTGCCCGCAACGAATTAACGAATCCGCCGCCAAGCAGTGCCCCCAGGCCGAGCTTCAGGCAATCGCGCCGTCCAAATCCATCACAGTTTTGATATACGGTCATGAAGCAGTTTCCCCTCTTCCGTCCTCAATCCGTCTGATTCTTCAATCTGCTGACAAGATCTGCTCCAGGCCGCACTCACTCGCGTCAGTCCACGAATGAGAACTCGGGCGTATTGAGCAGCGCCCAGAACAGATCTTCAACCGCTTTGCGTCGTTCGGCCGCCGCCGCGGGCAAGTATTCCACGGCCGCTCGACGTTCCTCGTCACGAGGAAGTCGGCTGTAGGCCCACAAGTAGGCTTCGTCCACAATCGCCTCATTCGTCCAATCGCTGGCCGCCAGCTTGGCCGGACGCGAGGTATCAAGCACAATTTTCTTGTTGAGCAGTGGCGAGTTCATCAAGTGCAGGGCCTGCGGCGTCGTCGTTTCAGTGGAACGCTCACAGGGTGGGTCCTGGTTCAAGTCAGGCCGACCGAACGTGTCGAGGAACAGCGATGTTGAACGGAACGTCCACATCTGCATCGCACGCGAACCCGGCGGCGTCGCGGCGAATTCTTCTTCCGATTCCAGCACGTCGTTCACCGCGTCCAACAGAATTTCGGCGCGCATTCGCCGACGGTAGTAACGCGAGAAGTTTTTCACGTCGGAAATATTGCGATCGTTCGGGACCGAGCTGAGTCGGAACACATGCGTCGTCATGATCGAACGGATCAACTTCTTGATGTCGTAACCATTCTGACGGAATTCGTTCGCCAGATGATCGAGCAGAATTTCGTTCGTGGCGGGGTTAGTCGCGCGGATATCGTCGACGGGATCAACCAGACCCTGTCCCATGATTTCCGCCCAGACGCGATTCGCCATGACACGCGGGAAGTAGTGGTTTGACGAGTCGGTCATCCAGGCGACGAGTGCTTCGCGCGGGTCTTCATCGGGGCCGAATGTCAGTGGAACTCCTGTCAATGTTTTCGGAGCCACCGGCTGACCGGTATGACCGTGAAGCAGCTGTCCGGAGCTTTTGGTGAAGATCATCTCTTCCCCGCCCGAGATGGGTGGCGACAGACCTTCGCCCTTATGGCCGATGCGCGAAAAGAATGAGGCAAATCCGAAGAAGTCGTCCTGGCTCCAGACTTCAAACGGGTGATGATGACATTTGGCGCATTCCAGTCGAACTCCCAGGAACAATTGGCTGACGGACGCGCCGATTTCGATAGGTTCCGGCCGATCGCGGAAGATCACCGTCGCGCCGTTCTTCCAGGTACTTCCCTGAGCGGTCAAAAGTTCGCGAACGAACTGATCGTATGGCATGTTCTTGCGGAATGCATCCCGCAGCCACGCGTCGAGATTCCAGACCGATTTGATCCCTGCGCGGTAAGGATTGGGACGAAGCAGATCGGCCCATTTGTTCGCCCAGAAATCGGCATACTCGGGTCGGTCGAGCAGTCCGTCAACGAGTGCCTCACGCTTATTGGGCGATTGGTCCGCCAGATAGGCCCGCGTTTCGTCGGGCGTCGGCAATCGTCCGATGGCTCGCACGAAAGCCCGACGATGGAACGTCGCATCGTTTGCTGGGGGCGACGGGGTCATTCCCAGAAGTTTCAGCTTTTGCCAGACCAGATCGTCGATCGCACTGAGACGCGGTAATTGTTGGTAGTCGGCATCGGGAACGTTTCCAGGCAGAGGGATCGTCACCGTGCAGACGGCAATATGGTTCATGTAGCGGGCCATGATCGCAGCTTCACCGGGAACTGGACCGGCTTGCACGATCCCATCACCCGCTGGGGCAATCGCGGCGATCGTGCGGTCATTCGATTGAAAGGCCGCTCCATCCGTCACATCGCGGCGATGTCCATCGGAATATTCCGCGATCACTCGCAGCGGGAACTGCTGCTGTGGCGCCAGACTCTGACTGGCGGGCTCGGCGATGACTCGAACCAATTTCGGAGCGTCCGCCGGAGTGCGCGGGGCTCCGTCATGAATCCACGCTCGAATCTGTTCGTAGGGCGGGCTGCCAATCTCAAACCGCTTTCCACCCCCGTGGGGAAGCTGGCCGACAGCCTTACGCAGAAGCAAGCTCTCTTCCGGTGCAGCGGCGAACACACGACGTCCGCGGGCTTCTCGAACGAGCGCCGCATAGTCAAAATCCGAATCAAATCCTAGCAGCGAAAGCGCAAACCCGTTCTGGCCACGGGATTTACCGTGACAAGGCCCCGCATTGCACCCCAGTCGCGTCAGCAGCGGCTGCACGTCGGATTCAAACGTCACTGCTTCGGTCGATTTCTCTGCAGCCCGAACGATTGCGGGCACGGCAGACAAACATCCGACAATCACGAGACTTCGGATGACGTATGACGTTCGGGCGAAGGACATTTGCCAATGGCTCATCGAGTAAAACTCTGCAGGTGATCCAGCAGGCTCAGGGAGAGCCGCGCAGGCTGACTTTTTGTTTTTTTTATCAAAATCCATCAACTATAGCTTATCGGAATCCAAGCGTCACCGAAACAGATTTTAGCACAAACTCGGGTCGAATTCGGGTTTTCCAAGGGGCCCGACAACGTCCGTTGTCAGTGAAGATTTCACGACAAATCTTCACTTTCCCGAAGCGTCCGGACGATTCGGCACTCGAGATGCTACTTTCGTCGGCGACATTGACGAAATGACTCGTGCACAAACCCCATCTTCAATGATTCAATCGTCGTAATTGCACATCCGCAACGGACTCAACAACTACAACCGATCCAGTCATGAGTTGTGGTCAAAAGTTCGACAGATTGGAATCTGCCGACCGAACAAATGCTGGAAGCGTTGCGTCCGCAACAAAAAACGATGTCACTCTTACAAAAAACGCTTGCGTTGCTGCCTGGAAGACGAAGCTTTCAACAACTCAAACAGCACTCAAATTTGCTATTTCATATCAGTTTTCCATGATCCGATCGGCGACAAACGTCTGCCTAAGATCGGAGGCTTGGAAATTTGAAGCCCGTAGGAAGCCTTCATGTTTGACCTGTTGATTCGCGGTGGCCACCTGATTGATCCCGCGCAGAACCTGAATGAACCACGGAATATTGCAGTCAATGGTCGCCGTGTCGCGGCCGTCCTCGATCCATCAACGCCCGCTGCACCCGCGCGAGAAACGATCGATGTCGCGGGGAAACTGGTCGTCCCCGGCCTGATCGACTTCCACGTGCATGTTTTTCCCGGCGTCAGCCATTTCGGAATCGAGACTGATCCGACATGCCTCTCTCGCGGCGTGACGACGGTGCTCGACTTTGGTACCGCGGGCGGACTGATTTTCGGGGGCTTCAGGCGGTATGTGATTGATGAGGTCCAAACGCGGGTGCTTGCGCTCCTGCATATCGCCGGTCAAGGTCTGATCGGAAGCGTCGGCGATCCACCGCTTCTCGGTGAACTGCATGACCTGCGATATTGCGATCTCGATACCGTGAAACGTGTGGTCGAAGAACATGGTGATGTGATCAAGGGGATCAAGATTCGCTGTACGGCGAATCTGGCAGAGGGGGGACGTAACGAAGCAGAGGGACTGGCCCGCGCCCGCAGAGCGGCCGACATGGTCGGACTACCGCTGGTGGTGCACAGCCCCGACTCGTCGCTGTCCATTCACCATGTACTGGATCAATTGAGACCGGGCGACGTCTTGACGCATTGCTTTCATGGAAAGCGTTGTGGACTGGTCGACTCTGAACGCAAATTGATTCCCGACATTCGCAAACATCTGGATGACAAAGTGCTGCTGGACGTCGGACATGGGTTCTCGAGCTTCAACTTCCAGGTGGCTCGCAACCTGCTCCAGCAGAACGTGATCCCCGATTTCATCTCCAGCGACATCCATCATTACAATTTGGACGGCCCGGTCTTCGATCTTGTCACGACGATGGACAAGTTTTTGCACTTGGGAATGGACCTGGTCGAGGTCATCCGCCGCACAACGCAGTTGCCAGCCCGGTTTCTGGGTCGCGAAGACGATCTGGGAACCCTGCGTGTCGGTGCCGTGGCAGATATTACGGTTTTGGACCGGATGAGCGGATCGTTTCCGCTGATGGACGCCGAAGGGAACACAGAAATTGGGACTGAGCACCTGGAGCCGACGCACGTCTTCCGCGCTGGCTGTCCGCTTCGCGTGTTACCGCATCCGGTTTTCTGTCCTTCCAACTGAAGGACGGGCGCGGAACCGAATCTGCAACAGACAATGTCAGTCGACCGGTTCTGGTTTGGGGTCGGGATACGTCATCTCATTGCGAACGACGTTCACACCCGGCTCCATACGAGCCATATCCTCCGCCAGCTTTGCGTCATGCCGAGAGGCAGCTTGTCCACGCAGCACCAATTCGCCCGTGGGTTCGACCGTCATATTAACGTCCGTGAGCGACGACATCTTTCGAAGTCGGACTTCCAGCTTGGTCGAAACCGCAGCCAACTGTGGCTTAGAGTACGTAAATCCAACCATTTGTCGAGGACGAACCGGAGGCAACTGCGACGCCTGGCCACCGCCATTCTGGCCGCCGTTCATCTGGTTTCCCTGATTGTTCGGATTGTTGTTATTTCGATTGCCATTGCCGCCAGCGCGACGATTGCCGTTGTTCTGGTTTCCCTGCAATCCTTGGCCCTGGCCCTGGATATTGCGACCCAAAAACTGATTTGTATTGGTATTTCGGCCGAGGAAATTCTGGCCCTGTTGCTGACCGTTCATTGCACCCTGGGTACCGGTCTGACCGAATCCGCCGGCCCCACCGAGACCGTTGGTGGTGCCACCAAGTCCACCACCAAGTCCGCCCCCGGCACCTCCACGACCGGACGTGCCGCCAAGCCCGCCCGAACCGATGCCACCCAGTCCACCAGTTCCCCCAAAACCACCTGTGCCACCGGAACCGCCAAATCCGCTTTGGTTGCCAGTACCCCCCCCGCCAAACTGGGCGATCGCAGAAACCGGGAACCCGGCACTGATCGAGATCAGAGCGGCATAGAGAGCAATTTGTCGCATGACACGATTTCCCTCGGCTCAACCTGACAGGTGTCGCAGCCGACATGCGGCACGATTCACTCTGCAGACAAAATCTTCTCGACAATATTCGTTGCCGTCAACCAGTTGTTTTCGCCTGATCGGGAATTCAGGTTGCGTCGATCGCGCTGGAGTTCACCTTTGCGCCACGGCCTGCATTTTCTATGCTCTGCGCGGCAGAATTTGCCGGTTTTTGTAATTCTGCGAAAACTCCGGCTAACGCACGATTCAGATGAGGCCAAGCATGCCAGGGAGGGCACGACAGTTAGGGTTTGTCTTTGCGCTGCTCGCGTGCGCGCTGACAACCTTTGGCTGCCTGTCCACTCCCCAACTGCAGAACTACGGAAACCCGGTTGTTCTGCCAGCGGACTATTCCTCACTTCCGTCCGACGCTGTCCCGACTCCCGTCGCTTCGTCACAGCCGGCGTTCGGACCTGATTTGGACGGAAATTCGACGCTGCTGACCGGTTCAACGACGATCATCAACACGAGCCCGGTCTCCGATCCCAATGCCGTCACGAGCACTGCCCGCAGTTCGTCGAACGTTCCGGACCTGACTCATATTTACCGCCGGACCGCGCAATCCGACGACCGCGATCGAAACCCGGTCATCGTCATTCCAGGAGTTTTGGGCTCACGCCTGGTTGACCAGCGATCGGGACAAGTGGTCTGGGGTCAATTCGGAGGAGACAGCATCGATCCGCACACTCCCTGGGGTGCCCGCATGATCGCACTCCCGATGAGTCAGGGGCAGCCGTTGAGCGCCCTGACGGATGCCGTCAAAGCGGTGGGAACCTTGGATGCGCTTGACGTTCGCCTGTTGGGAATTCCGTTTCAGATCAATGCCTACCGCGATCTGCTGAATGCGCTGGGAATCGGCGGCTATCGCGACGCCCAGACCAATCTGGCCAACATCGACTACGGCAACCAAAGTTACAATTCCTTTCAGTTCGCCTACGACTGGCGTCGTGACAATGTGGAAAACGCACGTCGGTTACATCAGTTCATTCTCGACAAGAAGGCTTACGTCGAATCGGAACGCCGCAAACGCTATGGTGACGACTTCGAACCGGTTCGGTTTGATATCGTCGCGCATTCCATGGGGGGCCTGATCGCTCGCTATTACCTTCAATATGGCGACGCCGACCTGTCAGCGGATCAATCCGCCGCCCCCTTGACCTGGGCCGGTGCGGAACATGTCGCCCGACTGATCATGATCGGCACCCCGAATGCAGGATCGGTCGATACCATCGCCAATCTGATCCAGGGCGAAACGCTGTCTCGATTCCTACCCCGCTACGAGGCGGCGATTCTGGGAACGATGCCCGCTCTGTACCAGTTGCTTCCCCGCAGTCGGCAGAACCCGGTCGTCGCCGAGGGGGACCGGCGAGGAGTCGATATCATGGACCCGCGCGTCTGGGGCCAGTTTCGCTGGGGGTTACTTGATCCCCGGCAACAACACATCGTCCGAGAACTGCTGCCGGAAGTGTCCGATCCTCAAGAGCGTCAGCAGATCGTGTACGACCATTTGAGCAAATGCCTCGCTCGCGCCCGTGCCTTTCACGCAGCGATGGACGCCCCTGCCAAGCCACCAGAGGGGACCACCATTCACCTGATCGCCGGCGACGCGCATCCCACGATCACGCAGTACCGCGTGGACAATCGTGGCACGTTGACGATGACGGCCATGCAACCCGGTGACGGCAAAGTGAGTCGCCCGAGTGCCCTGATGGACGAACGCTATTCCACCGGTACAAAATGGACACCGCGACTGGTCACACCGATCAAATGGACCAGTGTGAACTTTCTGTTCGCCGACCACCTGGGGCTGACGAGCGATCCCGGGTTCACCGACAACGTGCTCTTCCTGCTGCTAGAGTCACCGCGGTAGTCCGCAAGACTCATCCAACGACGATTCTCCACGGTGAAGTAAGATCTTCGGCTTGATTCAATCCAGCAGACTGCGTCGCAGCACTTCCTGAGCCTGCGAGAAATACGGCTGCCACTCAATTTCCGGACGCTGAAACTTCAAACAGTCTCGCACCTTCTGCAGTGTATTTCGGGCCATGTGCGGACAGCGATTGCAGGCACAGGTTTCGCCGGTTGAGGTCATGATCCCAGGGACTGGAATGTACTCATGCTGCGGTGCCAGCTTCTTCAGGGGGTGGATCATGTTGGCTTCGGTAGCGACCAGGAACGTCTTGGGCTCGGAGAGCGACGAGACGTACTTCCGCATTTTTTCAGTGCCGCCGATCATGTCAGCCACTTCCAGAATATTGGCGGGACATTCGGGATGCGCCAGCACGATCGAGCCGGGGTTATTCCGTTTGGCGCGCAGCAGATCCTGCACGCTGAACACTTCGTGCACCATGCAGGAACCCGGCCACAGAATCATCGGGCGGCCCGTGACGTTGCTCAGATAGCGTCCCAGATGTTGATCGGGGACGAACAGGATTTCTTTGTCGGCGGGAACACGATCGATGATCTCGCGTGCATTGCCGCTCGTCACAATCCAGTCACACAGCGATTTCACGGCGGCGGTCGTATTAATGTAAGCGACTGTCTGGAAATCGTGACCCTGGGCCCGTAGATCGGCCTGGAACGCCGCCAGCTTGTCTGCCGGGCAACTCTCTGCCAGTGAACACCCCGCCAGCAGGTCGGGCATCAACACGCGTTTTTCGGGGCTGAGAATCTTGGCAGATTCACCCATGAAGTGGACGCCGCAAAAGACGATCGTCGAGCTTTTGACGCGTGTCGCGTCGCGAGCCAGCTTCAGGCTATCGCCCGTAAAATCGGCAATGTCCTGCAAATCTCCGTCGACGTAAAAGTGGGCCAGAATCGACGCGTCGCGTTCTTTCTTCAGGTAATCGATCTCGTCCATGACTTCCAAGGGATCTTCATAGACTTCGACGGGAGCAGATGAGTTGATGACGGGGAGTTCCATCGAATTTCCTGCCAATTCTTCAATAAATCGTGGCGAATACTCTGAAGCGAATTCTGCGAAGCGAATTCAGTGGTCACGGAACGGGCACCTGGCTTGCGATTGTCTCAGTTGACCCGCCGATCAGTCTTCGGCAGTTGGACGCACAAACACGGACCCCGGTTCACCAATTCTATACAGGCGGCAAAGCCCCGTTCCTGCCAAACGTTCGAAACGAAAGAATGGATCAAATCGGCAGTCTGGCACATTCTACAGGGCGCGCACAACTCAGACCAAGATCGGCAGGAGTGGTGACGAACCATGCTGAACCTGATGTGTAACGATCGAGCCGATCAACGTGGTGGGAGTGCAATCTTCGACGGAAATCGTGGTCAGCGAACCGGCCAGGCGTGGGTTTCCATTGAAGACAACGATTCGGTCGCAGGTCGTGCGGCCGGTCAGTTGCACAGGGCCCGCATCGGTCGAGGCGTCACCGCGTTTGACTTCCGACTTGCTTAGTCCCTCGACCAGTACTTCGACGCGGCGGCCGATGAACGCCGCATTGTCTTCGGCACTGATCTGATTTTGCAGGGTCAGCATCTCGTTATTTCGGCGTTTCTTGACATCTTCTGGAATGTCGTCGACCAGCAGGTCGTTGGCCTTCGTGCCCGGTCGAGGACTGTATTTGAAAATGAAGCTATTCTTGAACCGGCATTCACGGATCAGATCAAGGCTCTTCTGATGAGCCTCTTCGGTCTCACCGCAGAAGCCAACGATGAAGTCGCTCGACACAGCCGCGTTCGGAAGCGTGTTGCGAATGCGGCCAAACATCTCACGATAGTCTTCGATCGTATAGCCGCGTTTCATCCGCTTCAGCACGTCGTTACACCCGGATTGGGCGGGAACGTGCAGATACTGGGCACACTTTGGCAAATCGCGAACCGCTTGCAGCAGATCGTCGGTCATATCTTTGGGGAAGTTGGTGACGAACTTCAGCCGTAGGATGCCGTCGACATCGTGAATGTATTCCAGCAGGTCTGACAACCGATAAAGCTTGCCGTCCTGGGTGACCTTGTAGCTGTTGACGGTCTGGCCCAGCAGCGTGACTTCCTTGACGCCTTGATCGGCGAGAATCTGAACTTCTCGGCGAATATCTTTGGGTGGGCGACTTTGCTCGGGACCACGGGTCATCGGCACCACGCAGTACGTGCAGAACTTATCACAACCGATCATGATGCGCACGAAGGCCTGATAGGGCGATGGACGCATCTCGGGTTCACGTAGCGGGTCGTAGCTTTGAAAGCTATCGCTGACTTCGGCGCGGGTGCCTTCTTTGCGATCAAGGCTGATTGCCAGCGACCGCTCGCGATGTTCACGAGCGGCACCAATCAGGCGGGGAACTTCCGCCAGTTGCCCCGTCCCGACGACCATGTCGACATGTGGCGCGCGTTGAAAGATCAGTTCCTGATCCTTTTGAGCCATGCAGCCCAGCACGCCGATCACCTGATTGGGGCGTGACAGCTTGCTGTACTTGAGTCGTCCCAGCGCGGAATAAATCTTGTGTTCCGCGTGCTCGCGAACGCTGCAGGTGTTGAACAGGACGGTGTCAGCCTCTTGCACGTCGTCGGTCAGGCTGTAGCCCTCTTTCCGCAACGCGCCGACAACCAGCTCGCTGTCGAGCATGTTCATCTGGCAGCCAACTGTCTCGATAAAGAGTTTGCCGTTATGTGGAACCGTCATACTTAGAACTTCGGTCTAAAAGGATCGAACTGCGACGCGGACACAGGATCGTTGTCTGGCCACGCCTTGATAGTAATGGTTCGAATCGTTTGTTCGAACGTCTGTTTTATTGAATTCACGCAGTGCTGATATCAGAGGAACAGGTACCTTGCATTCCTGCTGTTCTGGCATTTTCCAATCTGTGCCGAGCCAGTCCCCGTGATCTCAACAGGTTGCTAGGCACGGACCCGTTCGACATATTCACCTGTTTGCGCGTTAATCCGAAGCAGATCCCCCGTGTTCACAAACGCGGGCACCTGCACAATTTCACCATTCTCGAGGGTCGCAGGCTTCATCAAGTTCGAAGTCGTATTCCCGCGAGCCACATCTTCCGTATATGTCACTTTCAAAATCGCCTTATCGGGTGCGGTAAACCCGATCGGTTGCTCGCCCCAATACAAAATCGAGCAGATCGCCCCATCTTGTAAGAATCGAGCCTGGTCTCCGGCGACATCCAACGGAATGGTGTATTGCTCGAACGAAACCTGATCCATGAAGACCAGTCCCGCCGCATCTTTGTAAAGAAACTGGCCGTCGCCATTCCGGATCTCTGCCGCTTCCAGTCCATCGCCGCTTTTATAGGTCCGATCAAGAATCGTTCCCTTCAGCAGATTCCGCAGGCGACATTTGTAAAGAGCCTGCCCTTTACCTGGCTTTACGAAATTGACTTCCATCATATCGTACGGCTCGCCGTCCAATAGGACTTTAGATCCCTTTCGAAAGTCGCTCGTACTGAGCTGCGCCATTGGTCTTTTCTTTGTCTCGACGGTAACTTGGAACCGATCAACACCGGGGTCGATCGCGAGCACCACAGGATATCAGATCCCCCCCCCAGTGTGAACCGTCTTTTTTGAACGATATTGCTCGAACAATTGTCCACACAAGCCTTTACGACACCGCAACTCCAAAAGTTCGCTGCCGGGGCGGGAAACGGGACTGAGGACCACTTTTTTGGACGCGAATTGGCATCCCGTGACACCGCAAGCTGAAATCTCGGAAGGCTTTTCGCTCACGTCGGCACGCCCCACCTGGCACGATTCGTTGGCCAAGGCCGTTCGCGATCCGCTGGAACTGATCTCGATTCTGCAGTTACCGGACGAACTTCAGGCCCCGGCGCGGCGGGCGGCTGACACGTTTCCGCTGCTGGTTCCGAGAAGCTACATCGCGCGAATGCGTCCACGCGATCCCAATGATCCGCTCTTAATGCAGGTGCTGCCTCTCAGGGATGAACTGAGTCCGACCCCGGGATTCGTCGACGATGCCGTCGGCGACGATGCCAGCCGTCGTGCGCCGGGCCTGTTGCAAAAATACCGCGGCCGAGCACTGATGATCTCAACCGGTGCGTGTGCCATCCATTGCCGCTACTGCTTCCGTCGCCACTACCCGTACGGCGACGAGCCAAGACGTTTGGATGAATGGGAACCGGCGTTCGCGGCGCTTGAGGCCGATGATTCAATTCACGAAGTTCTGCTGAGCGGCGGTGACCCACTGATGCTCACCGACACGCGGCTTGAAATCTTCATCGAGCGACTGTCAAAAATCCCACACTTACGCCGACTGCGCATTCATTCGCGGCTTCCGATCGTCTTACCCGATCGCGTGACGCCCACCCTGATCCGATTGCTGACAGGCACGCGACTGACGCCGATCATGGTTGCGCATGCGAATCACCCGAACGAAATCGTCGGTGACTGTCAGCAGGCGCTGCGCGATCTGGTTCGCGCGGGCGTGACGACACTCAACCAATCGGTCCTTTTGCGGAAGATCAATGACAGTGCGGAAGCATTGGCGGAACTGAGTGAGCGACTGATCGATGTCGGCGTGATTCCCTATTACCTGCATCAGCTCGACCGCGTGCAGAGAACGGCCCACTTCGAAGTCGACGAGTCCCAGGGCAGGGTGCTGATTGCCGAACTGCGCACTCGATTGCCGGGATACGCCGTGCCTCAATACGTTCGCGAAATCGCAGGGGAACCTCATAAGACACCCATCTGACGAACGTGGATACTTCGTTCGATCGAGAGCGCCATTCCAGCATTTTCGACACCAGACGAACTGACCGCACAGGTACAATTGACCATTGCCAAATACACTTCATCCAAGCGATCACAGAGCCCCCGTTCGACTTGGAGACAGGGCGATTCCCAAGGCCCTACCTTGACAACGAGCCCCTAAAAGGCGACCAGAGAGACTTTCGTCACGATCACAATCCACGGCTAAGAGACCGGCCGCATCAAGCAGGAAGCAATTCGACGGCATGTTTAATATCAATCCTACCCCTTTTGACGTCCGATTGGTCGCATTCCGAGTCCCTATCCGCGTCCATCCCTCGTTCTGGATCGTCATGGCGTTGCTGGGCTGGAATCCAGAACGACCGCAACTGACGTTCATCTTCGTGGCGTGTGCTTTTTTTTCGGTGCTGGTTCACGAACTGGGACACGCTCTGACATCGGAATGGTTCGGCTGGCCCACATTGATCGTGCTGCACTTTTTTGGTGGTGTTGCCGTCTCGGATCGATATCGAAACAACACTCCTGGCCGAAGTATTCTCGTTTCGCTGATGGGCCCCGGGGCGGGCTTCCTGTTTTGGGCCACTATTCGCCTCGTCGAAGCCGTTTTTAATCACCAACACATTCTGGAGTACGAGTACCGCGCGTATGTCTTCGCATACTTGAGAATGATGAACTGGTACTGGAGCGTATTCAATCTGATCCCGGTCCTGCCGCTCGACGGAGGACATGTGTGCCACTCACTTTGCGAACTCCTGAGGCTTCGTAATCCTCTCGGGGTCGCGCTGGTTATCGGCGTCGCTGTCTCCGGCGCAGCCGCCTACTATTTCCTGCACTACCGGGACGAGCAGATGGCAGGAATGATCATGATTATGCTCTGCTTTCAGAGCGTCATGGGACTGCAGTCGAGGCGATAGCCAGACAGCAACGTGAGCGTCGCGCATCCCAAGTGAGACGTACGCGACGCGCTCGATGATTATGGCCCAACTAAAATTGTCCCCGGCGTTACCGATCAGGCGGGCACAGGGGTCTTGCTGAGAATTTGACGGAGGACCGCTTTGGCGCGATCGCGGCGGCCTTCGTGCAGCACGCCTTTCACCACGATTCGATGCGCCAGGACTGGCAAGACCAGACGTTTCACATCGTCAGGCACGGCGTAGCTTCGGCCTTCGATGAATGCCAGCCCTTGTACGGCTCGATAAAGCGTAATCGCGCCGCGGGTGCTGACCCCCAGGTGCAATTGTTCGTGGGAACGAGTGGCGTGCACGATTTCCAGAATGTAATCATTCAACGAGTCTTCGACCTTCACGGCCCGGACGGACGCTTGAAGGTGGCGAAGTTGCTCGGCCGTGATGACCGACTGAAGCTTATCACCGGGCTCACCCTCGCGATGGTTGATCAGCACGTTCTTTTCGACATCGCGTGCGGGGTATCCAATCTCGATGCAGCACATGAACCGATCAAGCTGGTTTTCCGGCAGCGGGTAAGTCCCTTCAAACTCGAACGGATTTTGTGTCGCCAGCACGAAGAAGGGCGTGGGCAACGTATGCGTCAGCCCTTCGACCGACACCTGGCCTTCGCTCATCGCTTCCAGCAACGCACTTTGGGTTCGCGGTGTCGTTCGATTGATTTCGTCGGCGAGCAACACGTTCGTAAAAATCGGTCCAGGACGAAACTCAAACTCACCACGGTTTGGTAAGAAGACGTTCGAACCCAGGATATCGCTCGGCAACATGTCGGGCGTGAACTGCAGTCGCTTGAAGTCACAGGACAGGCTTTTCGCGATCGATTTCGCGAGAGATGTTTTGCCGACCCCCGGCGCGTCTTCCACTAGCAGATGGCCGCCCGCAAGAAGCGAGACCAGCGAGAGTTGAATCGGTTCCGGTTTTCCGAGGATCGCCGTGGCAATGTTCTGCTCGAGCTTCTCAATCAACTGATGTTCGTCGGCCACGCAAACTACTCCTCATCCGAATCCGGCAAGAATGACTGATTTCTTTTATAGCGAATGCCGCTTCAAACCTGAATTGATACGAGAAGAACGCACCGTAAACAGGCGTAACCGTTCACAGCCCGAAGAGAGGGGAACAGGCACATTTTCACGGTTAAATTGGAATCCACAGTGCATCGACTCGAGTAATCCTTCCCTTTGCCGCGGAAAAACGAGCCAGTCCCACGCCTGCTAAGCAGGTCAATGAACGTGTGGGCGATGCTCTCAAACGTTGTCAGGACAGGGCCGCAGCGCAACGAGACGGGGCTGGAATTATAGGCTTCCGCTCGCAACTTCGCGAACAACGCAGATGTCGTTTGCGCCAGAGTCACAGCACCGCATCGTACTTGCAAAGCGGATCGATGGAGCGTCCGTTCGCAAAACCTCCTCACCTCGCAAACGCGCAAGCGATGCAAACGTCCAACATTGCCGAATCCGTCAGCGACCCGCTTCAGTAGGGGAACCGCGGGGTTCACGACGAGGCCGTGATGGACGCTGGGCCTGTTTTCGTGCGGCGGCCGCCTCTTCGGGTCGCTGCAGTTTGGTCAGCGTGTCCGCGAGACTCAAATAAAGATTCGATCGAGTGTGCGAATTGAACCCACCTTTACTGGGTGCCACGCCATCCGTTCTGGACTTTTTGAGATAGTCCTCGAACTGATTGATCGCCATGTGCAAGACCGTATTTGATTGTTCCAGCCGTTGCTGCGGATCATCGGCGGCGTCCGCCGTCGAACGCATCAAATCTCCCAGTTGTTGACGCGTTTTCGCTAGCGGAATCTGGATCACACCTTGATCAGGAAACCGAGCGGTCAAAGGTTCCAGCGTGGCGATGGCCTGGTACAAGGTCATCTCGGCATCTTCGATCCAACCGGTCTTTTCCTGAATCACGGCCTGTCGTGCGAGTGCGGTTCCCAGTAAGAGTTGCGAGTCGCATGCGGTCGGGAATTTCTCCGTCAGTTCCTCTGCAATGTTGACCGCCCGATCGAGATCCTCTTGCGCTTCGGATTCCGATTCGACACGAGTGGCCTGCGTCAACGTATAAGCCAGTTCGAACTGGTACTTTTGATCGTCCGGTGCCGTCGTCGTCAGTCGATTCAGGATTTCGATCGCTTCGTTAAACGCGGTTCGTGCGTCATCCCGTTTGCCATTGCTGGCCGCATGGACGACTTGATGCCTGAGGCATTGCGCCAGCCGATACTGATAGTCTTCGTTCGCGGGGAACTCTTTCACAAGCGAACGAAACTCATCACTTGCCTCGACCAGCGTTGCGGCCAGGCTGTCGATTCGCTCGTGCGGATCGCCTGGAATCCCATGAGGATGACCCGCGATTCCGAATGCCGCTGGCATCGCCTTGGCTAGGCGAGGATTGATTTGTTCGGGTGGACGCCCACCCGGTCCGCCGCCGGGTGGAGGTTCATCTGCTGAGTCGTGTCGGCCAGCCCCACCGGGAGGCCCGGCGTGTTCGGCGTCCAAATGAACCGCATTTCCATTCTGGCTTTCATCCGCCAGATCCGTATTGGGGGATGTGTGCGAGTGTCGCCCCGCGCGGTGGTGCCGCTCGGCTGGCGTTCTGCCACTCGGCCCGCCGGGCGGCATTTGCGGTCCTTCATCAGTTCCGCTTCGAATATCGATCGATGCAAACAGATCCGTGGCACGGGCCAGTTCATAGCGCACGTCCGGCCGATTCCGAATCGAGTCTGGCTGCCTGAGCAGAATGGCTCGCGCCTCCAAATGGGCGTTCAAAGTTTCGAAGAACTCGCCGCGCCGCAAACGCAGTTCGCCCACATCATTGTAAAGCGACGCCGTCTTCAAAATGACGTCGACGTTGCCGGGGTCGGCGGTCAGCAGGCGACCAAAGTCGATCAGGGCCGTGTTGAAATCCTCTTCTGCATTTTGGAGTTGACCGAGGCGCACCAGGATATCGCCGGCACTGCGATAGGCTTCGGCCGTCCGGAGTCGCAGGTTCGTACTGGCGGCATTTTGCTTCGTAAAGCTGCGATAGAAATTCAGCAGCTCCGTCAGCAGCAGACTGTCTTCTTTTGAGAATGCGGCTTGCGGCAGTGAAATGTCGGTTTCACTGAGATTCGGCGACATGGCGCTAGGAGATCCACGCGACGTCACATTCTTCATGATTTCGTCGAAGGCGTTGATGGCCAGATCGAGGTTGGCTTCGGCGCGTTTTTGAGCAAACTTCGCCTCGTTCAAAGCCGATTCCACTTTCAGGCGTCCCATCGTGGTAATCACGGCGACAAGTCCCAGCAGCAGAATTGTGGAACCGGTCGCTGTGGCAAGTGCCGGGTTGCGACGGCTCCAGCGCCACAATCTCTCGCGATACGTGGCGCGACGGGCCTGAATCGGTCGATCCTCACAAAACCGCCGCAGGTCATCCGCCAGCATCGCCGCCGTGGCATACCGAGCTTGCGGTTCGTGCGCGGTCGCCTTCAGAACGATCGTTTCAAGATCCTTGGGAATCGACGGGTTAATCGAACGAGGTTTGGGAATATCGCTTTGACGCAGTCGCTGCGCCAGTGTCACAGCTTCATCACCGTCGAAGGCGGGCCTGAGCGTCAAGAGTTCGTATAGGGTCAGGCCCAGGGCATAGATGTCGGTCGTGACATCAGCACGTCCCTCTAGTTGTTCGGGAGCCATGTACCGCAATGTTCCCACGATTTCGCCGGCCTGAGTCAGATCCTGACGTTCCAAGATTTTGACGAGCCCGAAATCCATGATCCAGACATCGCCATTGCGATCGATCATCAGGTTGGAAGGCTTGATATCCCGGTGAAGAACACCGTGTTGGTGCGCATACCCCAAGGCGTCCGCGACCTGGGCCGCCAGATTGGCGATTCGCAAAAAGTAGTCCGGGGTTCCATTCGTCGCAAAGAATCCGAAACAAGCATCGACGGATTCCGTCGTCGTTGCTTCATTTTGAACCTTTGGCGGAAATTCCGAAACCGGCGCCGCCCAGTCAGGGTCTTCAAAGGCCGACGGATTCGCGGCGCCCGATGGCGACGGCCAGCGTGACGAATGCCTCGAGGATAAGCGTTGCCCATCCGGAAATCGGTCGGCAACACCCGATGAACGCGACGGGGGCTCGTCAAACATCAGAATCGTAGGATCGTCGATGGACGACGGAGGCATCTTGGGTTCGTCGGTGTCGTGACTTCCACTCGCCATCACCCCCGTCGGCTGCGGGGCACTCGAAGATTTCGCGTCATGCGTGCCCGACGAGCGATGCCGGACTGTGGCAATTGCATCGTCAAGCGGCACGCCATCAATGTATTGCATCGCGTAAAAATGAATGCCACCTTCTTCGCCGATACCGTAGACAGGGACGATATTCGTGTGGTGCAAGCGTGCCGCCGATTCGGCTTCGCGGCGGAATCGGAGAAGCTGCTGAGGAGAGTTCGAGATTCCCGAGCCCAGGATTTTCAGTGCCACGCGTCGTTTGAGCGACTGTTGAATCGCTTCAAACACGATCCCCATTCCGCCGCGTCCCATTTCGCGAACGATCGAGAAATCGCCGATCACTTTGTGTTTTGAGATCGTGGGGCGAGGAGTTCGCCGCTGCGTGGTTTCGCGACGAATCGTCCGCTCGATCATCGCGATCGTCGTGAACAGGGATCGAATCATCCCACGATGTTCCGGCGCGCGACGCTCGTACTCTTCAATCGTGGGGGTCTCACCCGCCCGCCAGCGCGCCGAGAATTCATCGGCGAGTCGCTCAACCGGATGGCGATCGTCGAGAACATCCGTTGTTCCGTCGGAATTCATTCGACCTTGCCGTTCCATCATCTTGTCGGACAAAGCGTTAGACGTGCCTTTGGGTTCGTCGTGGCGTTCCGTCGGTTGCGAAGTTTCTGGCATTTCCATTTCCTTCCATCCGCCACGCATCGCATGCAGAAACGTCCATCGAACACCGAAAATCGGTCCAGTCAATCCACAGCGAACCAGAGATCATACCCGTCTGGTCGGATCAGGGTACGAAATCCACACCCGATCGAATCCTCGCGTTTTGGAAATTTGGAAAAGCCCGCTCCGCAATTCTACCCATCTGCTCGAATGACAGAGACGGCGTGATCCCACATTCCCAAACGCCATAACATATGGAGACCATGGCGCTTTCCCCGCGGCTTTCAACAGATTTCTCACCGACCGTTACGTCGACCCGGGGGTGAATCGCTGCATGATTTCACTCAATCGCGTCATCGCCCGAATGTAGCGATTGCTGGCCGCGGTCGCGGTGAGTCCCAGCGTTTCAGCAACTTCGCCATTTCCCAAATGCTCGAAGTGCCTGAGAGCGAGGACTTCGCGGTCGATTTCGTCCATGGAGGCCAGTGCCAAATGCAATTGCCGAATTTCTTCCGCGCGAATCGCCGCTCCGCTGGGAGAGGTCAACTGTGCGCCCAGGATCTGAGCGATCGAATCACTGGTACTTTCCGAAGGACCTCGCTTCAGATTCACTTCTTGTTGCGGTGTTCGTTTCAGGCCGAAATGCCGGCGCTGAATGTCAATCAGGGCCTGCAGGGTCAGTTGCCTGACCCAGACATAGAACGAAACATTCGGGGCGTTCAGATACTCACGATAACGCCTCGCGATTTCGATATAGGCTTCCTGCAATACGTCTGACGGATCAACCCGACTACTCAAACGGTGGTCGAGACGAAAGTCCACCAGTCGCTCAAGCCGATCGCGGTACTCCGAGAACAACTCCGCCAGCGCCTTTTCGCCGCCGCATTGCAGTCGTTCGAGTTCATCATTCATTGGAAACGTCTTTCAACCCGCAGCATGTAAGTGCGATTTGCAGATCTGTTGGCGCGTGACGAAGTTGGCGCGTGACGGACACAGCAGAAACGAGAGGAAAACGGCAAACGAATCGTCCTCTCGGTATGGAATTCACCGTGTTTAAGAGAATTTCAGATTTTTCTTTGTGAATGTGGATCGGCAGTTTGCGTTTCCGGTATCTGAAGAGATCCATTCGACATTCCGTTCTTCAGGGTTTTCACGATGAATCACTTCACAAATGATCCGTCACGCCGACGATTTCTGCGAAACATGACCTTTGGTGCCGCGCTGTTCACCACACGCGGGCTATTTGCCGAGCAATTGGCGCGCACACCGTCCCTGACCGAAGGGCCGTTCTATCCGGACAAAATTCCCCTCGATGCCGATAACGATCTGATCCTCATTAACGACAGTATTACACCCGCCGTGGGAGAAATCACGCATCTGACCGGTCGATTACTGTCGCCCAACGGATCGCCGCTCAAAGACGTCACGATGGAAATATGGCAATGCGATGCGAATGCCGTCTATCTGCATTCGAAGGACAGCAGTTCGAAAAAGAAGCAGCAGGACCAGAATTTTCAAGGATTTGGACGATTCACCACGGGCTCATCGGGGGAATACCGTTTTCGGACCATCAAGCCCGTGCCATATCCAGGTCGCCCTGCGCCTCATATTCACGTCAAGTTGAAGCGCGGCGATCAAGAGTTGCTGACGACGCAGATTTTTGTTCGTGGCGACGAAGGAAACAAACGGGATGGTGTCTTTTATCAGACTCGCGATTTGATCGATCGTGAGCTTCTGCAGACCGATTTCACGCCCATCAAAGATTCGCGAACGGGTGAACTGTCCGCCGTCTTCGACATCGTCATCGGTCGAACGCCGGATGAGAACGCTTTCCGCAACGAATAAGGATCGCCATCGTGATCCCGATCCAGCGAATCACGACCGAGTTCATCACATTTACGTGACCAATTGAGCGCAAGGCACAAATCAAACGCGTCAAAGCGGGAGGAGCTTCCATCATGCGTACCGCCAATCACATCCTGCTTGCGGCAGGCCTTTTTGCAACCGTGTCGGTCGTTGTGGCCCAGCCACCGGGTCGTCCCGACGGAGGCCCCCGAGGTGATGGCCCTCCGCCGGACGCGGCGGCAGTCATTGATCGGATGATGACATTTGATGCCAATCAAGATGGGCAACTAACGAAAGCAGAAATCACGGACGCGCGGCTTATGGGATTGTTCGACCGCGCCGACGAAAATCATGACGGCATCGTGACAAGGGAAGAACTCACGACCCTGCACGGAAAAGAGTCTCCCGCAGGGCGCGGTGGACCAGGACGGGGCGGGCCCGGTGGTCCCGGAATGGGTGGCCCGCCAATCATCGGTGAAGTCATGCCCAGACCTGTCCGCGAAATGTTGAAATTGAGCAACGGGCAACAGAAGAAGCTCGACGCACTCCAAAAACTCGTCGATTCCCGCCTCGAGCAGATTTTGAACGACGAGCAGAAACAGCAATTGCATCAAATGCGCGACCGTGGGCCAGGTGGCCGCGGAGGCCCGGGCGGTCCCGGCGGATTTGGCGGCCCACCCGATGGACCTGGTGGCCGACGTGAAGGCGGCGGTGGCGACGGCGAAAACGTGCGACCCCGCAGGCCACCTGAATAACTGTCAGAGTTCCATTGGGAACTCCGAGACCTTTTCGCAGGACGACATGCCGATCTGATTTCATTTGATTCCCTCGCCCCCACTTCGGGCGCCGCCGCTACGGTGCTCGGGGGCGAGGATTTTACGCGTCTTGCGATGTTTTTTGTCCGCCCCTGGCTGTGCCCGTGCCAGTCGATGCAAGAATAAGAAACACTGTAGGGTGGGACTCGAACGGCAATCGTCTTTCACAACAATTCCTTGTTGAATGGTCTATCGACAACCTTCATTGTCCTTTCGACGATCAATACGGAACGGTCAACAGCATCGCAACCAGGGGCACAAAAAACGACCTGCAATGACTACGCATCGTTGCCATTCATGCGTTACAGAATTCCGCATGCGTGCTGGCTCCCGAAAGAGTCAGCACGTTGCCATTTGAATCGATCAATCTCTTCGTGTCTTTCCAATTTGAGGTAACCCGTCCACGATCAGAGAGGGGGAGAGATCCATTATTATCGACATCGAGTTGCTTGATGGCGAATCCCTCGCGCGGTGTCTTACCCATTCTTCGAAGAAAATGTGTCAGCCCCTCTGGATGGCGATCAATCTTTGGGACGCTGGCACCTGCAATCGTTGCTGGCGATCACTCCGATTGTCCATCTTGTGCGACGGTTGATGTGGTATATATGCCATGATCTGTGCTGCTTGCGGGGATGCAGCGAAATTCTGAGCGGAAAATCGAATTCCGGGTTGGAACAGCATCCATCAGTCGCAACACTTACACAATATTGCACACGGCCCGTTCTGCTGTTTCCAGTTTGGATCGACTTACCTTGTCTCACGAATTGACTGTCGCTCACGAACAAGAACTGCTGCAGAGACTCCTTGAACAAATCAAAGAGCGGGCAGCCAAAGAGCACACGATCGAATCCGAGTACGCGACGGAAACTCAGGCTGAGCAGGCGCAGTATCAAAGCGTCTTTCAACTGCTAACAGACAACTACGAGACCGAACGAACTCAGCTTGATCAGCAACGAATCGACGATTTGGCGGAATGCGATCGGCGCTGTCAGGTCGCATCGGCAGAGGTCCAGCACGAATATCAGCGCGTCTTGAGCGAAGCAGAGGATCGTTTTCAGAGCGAGAATGACGCCGCGACAAAAGAACGCGACGACGCGGTATGGCTCGTGTCCTCACTCTTGGACGATGACAGCGCAGGAAGCCCGCTTCAGCGTTTGCAGCAGACCCAGGCGTCGCACGATGCCGCTGAAGTCGAACTGACAGCGGGATTGGACAGCCTGGACGCCGGTTACGTACAGGTTGTCCGATTTCTGCAGCGTTCCCATGCCTGGAGCGAACCGGCCGAGCTCAGTTCGAACATCGACATGACGTCTGTCGAATCGCTGAAAGCGGCGTGCCTGGCTGCAATCTCGGCGGCCGAACCATTGCGACAGCGAATCCTGGGGCGGCTGCTTCCGAAATTGTTTATCGGCTTCATCCCCGTTCTCGTCTTTCTGGCAATCGGTGGTGTCTTATTCGGATTGGTCTGGGGACTGCTCGATCCTTCCTTGCTGACGCTGAAACTCAAGACGACGGACCCCGAGTGGCTCTATCTGGCATCGGGGGTTTCCGCCGCGTTTGCACTGCTGCCAATGCTGTTTTTGCACCTGATGGCCAATCAGCAAGTGACCGGCGACTATGAGCAACTGGTTCAGCATCGCACCGACGCGCGGCATGCCTATTTGCGTTGGGAGCGGATGTCGAAGACCGAGCTCAACATGCTCGAAGCGGAATGCTCACATTTGCAGGAACTACGAGTCAAACGGCGGGAATCCGCGATCAGTGGAGCCGAATCAAAGTGGCAAAGTCGGACAGACGCTTCACAGCAGATTTACGAGCGAACCACTCAGCAAGCCCAATCCGCGTATCCCACACGACTCAATTTCCTCGAAACTCGTCGCGGCCAGGAACGAGAACAGATCGAAGAACAATATCAGGCCGCATCCGATGCGTTCCTTTTCCGCCGCGAAGACGATTTTCGAGTCCTGCAATCAGAATTTGATACGCGGATGCAGCAGAGTCGTCAGCGATATCAGCAGGCATGGACGGGATTGATTCGCGAATGGCAGTCGACACTGGCCGATCTCGCTCGTGAAAGCGATGCACTGTGCCAGATGGCAAATGCAATTTGCCCCGAGTGGGCCGAGATTGCCAGCGACCGCGTCGCCGATCCGAAAACATCTCCCGCAGCACTGAGCCTTGGTCGAATCGAGGTGGATCTCGAACAGCTTGATCAGGGAATTTCGCACGATCCGCGTTTGCAGACGAACCGCCAACAGTTTCCCTTGCCCATCCTGTTGCCTTTGCACGATCGGCCATCGCTTGTCTTGCGTGCATCGGGTGAAGGTCGAAAGGTCGCCGTCGGTGCGCTGCAGTCGACGATGTTGCGTTTCTTGACCTCGCTTCCCGCGGGCAAGGTTCGTTTCACAATCTTCGACCCGGTGGGGCTGGGTGCCAATTTCTCGGCCTTCATGCATCTGGCCGACTTCGACGAACTGCTCGTGACCAGCCGAATCTGGACCGAGCCTTCACACATCGAAAAGCGGCTCGCCGACCTCACGGAACATATGGAAACGGTCCTGCAGACCTATCTGCGGAACGAGTTCGCGACGATCGACGAGTATAACGAGTACGCTGGCGAGGTGGCAGAACCCTACCGCGTCCTTGTTGTCGCCAACTTTCCGGCGAATTTCACCGATGTCGCGCTCCGTCGGTTGCTCAGCATCGCCGACGGCGGGCAGCGCTGCGGCGTGTACCTGCTGCTCAGTTTTGATCAGTCGCAAGAACTGCCTCGGAATTTTGTGGCGGCGGATCTAGAAAAATACGCGACGGTCCTGAATTGGACGGACCGAGGCTTTCGTCTGGCTGACAAGCCGCTGACGAACTGGCCGCTGCTTCTCGACGCACCGCCCGCCCCCGAGCAGTTTGGCCAGATTGTGCGACTGGCCGGACAACACTCGCGCGATGTCCGTCGCGTGGAAGTGCCGTTCGAGCGTGTGGCTCCGAATGAGGATCAATTCTGGACGAGTGACAGCCGATCGGGGATTGACGTTCCGATCGGTCGGGCGGGGGCAACCAAGCTGCAAAACTTGCGTCTCGGCAAAGGCACATCGCAGCATGTCCTGGTCGCCGGAAAAACCGGTTCCGGTAAATCGACGTTGCTCCACGCATTGATCACGAATCTGTCGCTTTATTACAGCCCGACCGAAGTGCAGTTCTATTTGATCGACTTCAAGAAGGGGGTCGAGTTCAAAGTCTATGCCGAGCAACGTTTGCCTCACGCACGTGTTATCGCCATTGAAAGTGATCGCGAATTTGGCGTCAGTGTGCTGGAACGTCTGGACACACTGCTGAAGGATCGTGGGGAACTGTTCCGCGAAGCCGGGGTGCAGGACATCGCGGGATACCGCAACGCGCGCCCCGATGCCATCATGCCCCGCACATTGCTGCTGGTCGATGAATTTCAAGAGTTCTTCATCGAAGACGACGCGTTGTCCCAACAGGCGTCATTGCTGCTTGACCGCCTGATTCGACAGGGCCGTGCGTTCGGGGTGCATATTCTGCTGGGTTCACAGACGCTGGCCGGCGCCTATTCGCTGGCTCGAAGTACTCTCGGTCAGGTCGCAGTCCGCATCGCCTTGCAATGCAGCGATACCGACGCACATTTGATTCTAAGCGAAGAAAATACCGCGGCGCGACTTTTAACCCGTCCCGGCGAAGCGATCTACAATGATGCCAACGGCTTGATTGAAGGAAATCATCCATTTCAAATCGTCTGGCTCGGCGAAGACGATCGCCAAGGTTACTTGCAATTGGCCCGCGAAGAGGCCGAGGGAACAGGGCAACACGAACGTGGAACACCGGCGATTCGCGAGATCTCGCTGACGCCCCCGTTGGTGTTCGAAGGCAACATCGCCGCAGACCCCGCTGAAAATAACCGCTTGCGCCGCACACTGACGAAGGCCTGGCCGGAACCCGCACGCGATTCGATCGCACCGATCGAGTTGCCATGGACATGCTGGCTGGGCGACTCGGTTTCGATGAGCGGACCGATCGAATTGAAATTCGGGCTGCGTGAGGGGGGGAATCTGCTTGTCGTTGGACGTAACGAACACGCTGCGTTGGGTGTGATTTCCACGGCGTCTCTGGCAATCGCCGCGCAGGCCAAAACGAGCGGCATCGTTACGCCAACCGTTTATGTCCTGGATGGAAGCATCCCCAACAGCCAGTCGGCCAATGTCTGGAAGCAGGTCGAATCGGTGTCTCCCGCGGCTGCTAGCGGCCACGAGAATGGCTCGAACTCCGTGGATCGTCCCTTGAAGGTGATTCCGCTTCGAGAAACTGCAGCGACGCTTGAGGCGCTCATCGCCGAGTTGCACCGCCGGGCCGACGAACCGGGAGCCCCCATCGTGCTGGTGATCTACGATCTCGCACGTTTCCGAGACCTGAGAAAGTCCGACGACGAATACAGTTACGGGGGAGGGTTCGGTTCAGGAGAGCCCAAAGCAGCCAGCCCCGCACAAAACTTCACCGAGATCCTGCGAGACGGGCCAAGCGCGGGAATTTTCACGATTGCGTGGGTCGACAGTTTCCAAACCAGCCAGCGGTGGCTGTCGCGGGAACAGATGAACCGATTTGAGCTGCGAGTTCTCTTCGCGATGAATGCCAACGATTCATCCAGCCTGGTTGACAGCCCACTCGCCGGAAGGCTGGGGGAAAACCGCGCTCTGCTTTACCGCGGTGACTTGGGAACGCTCGAAAAATTTCGCCCGTATTCCCCCCCGACGGCGGACTGGCTGGCCCGACTCGCCACACCGTCCGAATTGCTGCCGCAACTGACATCGCCGCCGACTCTGGCAGGGTCCGCCGGCCAGGAGTCGACAGAATCGGAGATTGCAACTCCACCCGAGGCGACAACCGACAGCACGGAGGAAGTGGGAGATTCCGAAATCTCCTACGACTTGCCGAACATCGACGAGATGAACGTTCAGTAGGCGATGCGCCAGGTCGATCGATGGAATGGGAATTTGCGCCGAATCCCCGAGTGACGTCCCGTCGTGCCGCTTGTAAAGCGGTACATGAGCGGGAAAAGCGAATTGCTGGAATCTTCGGACAATTCGGTTTGCTGCTCGGCAGATTCTGCCGAAAAGAACGCCGAATTGTTCAGCCCGAATTCGCCACACGGACGATGTGATTCACAGACCCCGTCTCCAGTTGCCAGCGCACTCGGCAAACGGAAGCATCCGTTTAGGCAAAGCAGCCCCGCACCATGTCACCTCAATACCAGTTCCACGAAGCACACGACCTGAGTTATCGGATTCACATTGTGTTGTCGCGCAATCCGTACCTTCGTCGCCGCGCTGTCCGATTCGAGGTCAAAAATCGGGACGTCGTGCTCACCGGAGCCGTCACAACCTATTATCAGAAACAGATGGCGCAAGAATCGTTGCGTCAAATCAACGGGATTCAGCGGATCACGAACGACCTTCAGGTCGTCAGCCGCTAAGTGCAGCCCGTGGAAATTACGGGGACAGAAATCACGAGGGCAGGCAGCTTGCAGAGCCAGTTCCGTGATTTTGACCGCTTCTCGATTCACTGGAATCGATGACTGAGCGCTGCGTCCTATTCCTCATCGATCGCGCCACCACAGAAGACTCAGCAAGTGTCTGGGACGACAGTCACCACGCACACGCGGCGGCCCGCCATCAGATGTCAATGACGGCGGCTTTCTCTTGAATCGTTTCGAGTTGCACCAGATCGCCGCGCCCCATTCCTGGGCACCCGCCCTGCGCCGACTTCCAGGCCTCGGGACTCGCCAGGTTCGAGTTCCAAAACGGCCACGTTCGGCATTGAGCGGGGCGAACAGGATAGACGGTGCACCGTCGGGTTGCCCCATCCAGGAAGATGCAATCTCCGTTCGCGTACTCGCGCAGACTGACGCGCCCGCCGTACAGACGTGTGAATGAAATCTTCATCTCGCCAATGGATATTCCGCGGTAGTCCGCGATCGCCTGGGCTTCCTCTTCGGTGACCCAGACAACACCCGGCGCTCCTCCACAACAGTTGCCACACTGCGTGCAGCCGAACCGCAGCCCATCATGGTACCACGGCATCGAGTCACTCATATTTTGTCCACCTTCGCCTGATTTTGATCGTTCACCGCATGACACTGAACAGCTCTTGGCCCCCCGCTCCGCAACGAATCGTGGAATGCTAAGGAGGAAGAGGCACACTGACTTATTGTAAGACATTTCCCTTTGTTTTCAGATGAATCATCATGCCCTACGAGATGCCGCAATACCGTCCTAGGGTATTTCCTTATCGTGTGGCATTGCGCAGATTCCGATCTACGTTATACCTAGACATGAGTTCGTTACTGGACGGTGATTTAACGAACACCCAAGCCATTACTGCTCGCAACCAGATGTCTGCCTTTCAAGTCTGCTCACACCTCTGACGTACTCCTTCGGCCCTGACATTCTGCACTAGCCCACACCACGCGAGGCGGTGCTTCGTAGGCATTGGCGGTGAAGTCGTCAATTTGAAAGCACATCATGCAGTCAGAAAGTTTCGCCAACGTGCTGGATCAGTCAACTGTTCAGGGGTTTCATACGTCGGCAAACCAGGCCGCATTCGACGAACACCAGACGCCCGATCTGACTCAGTTGCTCGACCGGTGTCGCGGCGATCTGATTTTTGTCGACTCGCTGCTTTGTGAGTTGGAGAGCATCCAGCGCCCGGAGCGCGGCCGAGCCCTGACCACAGGTTCACGCTCGGATGCGATCGACCCATCCTGGATGCCACGGGCGTTCGCGACCGGCATGACGACAATTGGCGCCGACCTCATTCGCCGACTTGCAGACGATATCGAAGATTTGTGTCGGACGTCAGCACGCGGTACGGCACACGAGATGTTACTCGACCTGCAAGTGAAAATGGTGCGATGCCTTCAGATGCTTCCAGCGACCTCAAACATCATAAACAACTAAGCATCTTGCTCATCGACATCAATGCCAGGCAGTTCACACGAGCCGCGTAGAGGCTGTTCTCCCGACCGGTCGGTGATTTTCACCGAGACTCGTCGGGATTTTTTCATTCACACGAGCGTGCCAAACGAGTCACGTCCGATCTCGGTCTCGACGGTCACCGTCCACGCTGCGAAGCGAGGGGGGACAGGCGCATTTTCCCGGCTCATTGGAATCCACAGTGCGCCGACCAGAGCAATCCGTCTCTTTTTGGCCGGAAAACAAGCCAGTCCCCGGCGTATGAACGGTCACATCTCGACGCACTGCGACCAAGTTCGCTTGTTCAACTCGCCGCCGTCGCCACCTGAACTGCAGCGGTCGCCCACTCTTTCGCGCGATCACTCTTTCACACCTTCAGTCCGGCAAATCTCGCTGCAGGCCGTCTGTCGGCAGGAATTCATTCCGGACAAGCGACACGGATTCCGACGATCGTCTCGACCCTAGACACCGCTCAGGTGTTCATGTGCGACACATCCCCCGCTTGATGTGCTGTCGCACAATGGAATCGAAACACCTTACGGCCGTGACAGCGTTTCTGCCTGAATTCTTCATAAAGTTGGCAGCAGCGGGGAACCACAGAGGGTCCCGAGAGAATCCCGGATCCGTCCTGGCTGCTGCGCCGGAAGGTGAAAGTTTGTGCTTCATCTGCCATGACTGCTAACTGTTGGGTTCATCTTGTCGAGTTTTTAATTTTCAGATAATTGTCCCCCCGCTTGCGAAGGACTCGTCGTTCGGGCGCTCATCCGAACAATGAGTTCTGACATTTTGTCTACGTTCACCCGTGCATTTCCTGCATTCATCGCAAATCCTCGGGCTTGTGCCCGCGAGAACAGCTTGCATGACCTATTACACCGCCGGTCAAATCTCCGACGCCGTGCGACCGTTGAAGAATCTCAACGGCGATCGCTCGATCCGGGCGTTTTTCCGTCGTTTTTCGATGGTATCGCCCATCGGACGCGGGCGACTGGTCATGCTGATCCTCGCGGTGATGTCCGTATCCGCCTCAATCAATCGGGCCGAAGCCCAGCCGCCCCAATTCGGTGGACATGGTACGCCCAGCGTTGACGACACGTCCCCTTCGCGCAGTGCTCGCACGTCGAGTCGTCGCGACAACGCGTCCACATCGGCCAAACCGCTGCCCAAAGGCGGCATTCGGCCCATCTCTTATGAAAACGAACCGGAATCCGCTCAGCCCAAGACGCCATTCGAGATTGATGAACCGATTTCCAAAGTCACCATCGAAGGGAACTCCACAATTCCCGACCCGGAAATCGCCAAACATATCAAGACTCGCCCCAGTCGGCCGGCGAATCAAAAGCAGATCAAAGACGACGTCGACGCCCTGATGCGGACACGTTGGTTTGTCAGCGTCGAACCGAAGTTGCGTCCTTCAGAAGAAGGACCAATCCTTGTCTTCCGCGTGATCGAACGTCCAATCGTCCGTCGCGTGGAATACAAGGGCTTGAAAAAAATCAAGCAAAAAGTCTTCGACTCGATGACGCAGTTGAAGCCGGGCAGCCCCTTCGATATCAGCTCAAACCGCGAATGCGCACGACGGATTGAAGAGTACTACCACGAAAAGGGGTTTGCCTTTGCGACGGTCGAACTGGAAAAGGGCAACGACCGCGATGATCGTGAAGTGGTGTTCTTGATCAACGAAGGTCCGAAGGTTCACGTCACGGCCGTCAAGTTCGACGGGAATCAACAGTTCATCGATGGGATTTTGAAAACCAAGACGCGCACCAAGCCACGGATTCTGTGGTTTTTCGGTGGGAAATACGATCCTTCGACGATCAAGGACGACAAGGAAGGCATCCGGCAGTACTACCACAGCCTGGGGTATTTCGATGTCGCAATTGACGAACGCCTGAAGTTTTCGGATGACAAGGCCAACCTCGAAATCCATTACGAAATCGACGAAGGCACGCGCTATAAGATCCGCAATATCGAGGTCATCGGAAACAAGGAACTGTCCGAAGATCAACTTCGAGACATGATGAAGGTCGATGGCGGGATTTACTACAACGCCCGTGACATCAACAAGGATGTTGAACAGATCAAAACCAAGTACGGTGAGCAGGGCCGTTTGTTCTGTCGCGTCGATGCCGTCCCCAAATGGACTGAAGACCAGGGGATTGTGGATCTCGTGTACAAGATCGAAGAAGATCGCGTCTATCGCGTTCGCAACATCAATGTCCATATCCAGGGTGACCACCCGCACACGCGGACGAATCTCGTCAGAAACATCTCACCTGTGCAACCCGGCGATCTGGCCGACCCGCGCCAAATCCATTTGATGAAGCGTCGACTCGAAGGGTCACAGAACTTCGAAACGAGCCAGGATGGCGGCGTACGCGTCGAAACGAAGATTGTTGGAAACGACTGGATCGACACGTCTGACTATGCCTCCGCCCGAGGTCAGTCGAATCAAAAGTCGAAACCGGCGGCGGGCAAACCGCTCAGTTCGGCCATGACTCCTTCCGCTCCTCTGACGACCGATCCAAGTCGTGTCATCGCGATGCGGCAGAATCACTTTGGTCTTACGGGATGGGTCGGAACGAAAGAATCACGTGAAGAGAGTCGAGACCCGACGGTCTCGGTTGCCTCACATTTTGAAGAGTCCGTTCCTGCCATCACGGTGCCGATCGAACCGATCAAACTGGCGTACGATGAAAAGTTGTCGCCGCTGACGCCGATCTTCCGGGCACAAAGCAAAGATCCACTCCAGCCACCGGCGAATTTTGGTTTCGACAACAGCCCACAAGGTGATCCGTTCGGCAATGCAATTCGCAACCCCGATCCCGACGATCTGGAACGAGTTCCGCCCGCCTTCATCGATCTCGATGCCTATTTGACCGAAGCGCGTACCGGTCGCCTGATGTTCGGTGTCGGCGTGAACAGCGATGCTGGTCTTGTCGGTAACATCGTGCTCAGCGAACAGAACTTCGATATCACGCGCTGGCCACGAAGCTGGGAAGATATCTCAAGCGGCCGCGCATTCCGTGGTGGTGGACAGAAATTCAAAGTCGAAGCGATGCCTGGTACGCAGGTCAGCCGCTATATGGTCGACTGGCAGGATCCATACTTCCTGGACACGAACTTCAACCTTGGCGTCAGCGGCTTTTACTTCACCCGATACTATCGAAACTGGTACGAAAACCGCATCGGTGGCCGTGTCCGCCTGGGACGTCAGTTGACGAAGAATTGGTCCGCATCCGCGGCACTGCGACTCGAAGGCGTCGACGTTTACAACCCGACTCTGCCAAGTCCGCAGATTTTGACCGACGCATTGGGAACGCACCTGCTTTCGACAATTCGTGGTTCGTTGATTCACGACACGCGTGACGCCGCATTCAATACAAGCGAAGGTCACTACTTGGAACTGTCGTACGAACAGGCATTCGGCGAATACAGCTATCCACGCTTTGAGGCCGAAGGTCGACAGTACTTCACGACATATCAGCGCGTGGACGGACAAGGAAAGCATACGATTCTGGTTCGCGGACAAGTGGGCTGGTCCGGAAACGACACGCCCATCTTCGAACGATTCTTCGCTGGGGGCTTCCAGACATTCCGCGGCTTTGCGTTCCGCGGCGTCAGCCCCATCGACATGAACGTTTACACCGGGGGTAACTTCATGTTGCTCGGCGGTGCGGAATACCAACTGCCTGTCACCGCGAATGAAATGATCAAGCTCGTCGGCTTCACCGACGTCGGTACGGTGACCGATCGTGCCTCGCTGAGCGACTTCCGCGTCTCGATCGGTGCCGGTTTCCGTGTCTCGATCCCGATGATGGGTCCCGTCCCAATCGCCATCGACTTCGCAATCCCCGTCATGCAAGATCCAAACGATATCCGACAGGTCGTCAGCTTCTACGTCGGCATGAACCGCTAGTGCCCCGTTTTTTGTCCTAACTGGTTCACGAGCATTGTCCGCAGGCTCGTTGGCCAGCTCGCGGCGAGTCCATCGACGGATCAAAATAGACTGGAAGCGAAACCACAGCCGAAGCTGGGTGGTGTTAACCCCAGAAACCGGCCAGCAGCCAGGAAATTCCGGGATCAATTTCCGAGGATTCCGTTTGCGCCCACACGACGCGCAACAAGTCGGCTGAGACCAGCGAACCGACGATTAGCACGCAGAGCGAGGCGAACAGTAAGCCACAGAAGCCGGTGCTCCATTCCACTTCCTGTTTAACGGGCGCTTTTCGCAGCGACGTGATTTCGAACTGGCTGGAGCCTTCCGAAAAACTTTCGTCTCCCGCGTCGTCACCATCATCGAACGCCAGATCGTCGAAATCGTTGCCGCTCAGGTCTTCATCCGAGACTTCCAGTTCTTCGAGCGGTTCCTCGTCCGCGTCGTCCACCTCGAAGATACTGTCTTCGACGGTCTTTTTATTCTTTTTTCGACCTACCGGCGGGGCGTCTTCTTCATCATCTTCGAAAATGACGACGCTTTGGCCCGAATCACCCAGCATCTGCATTTCAGACGTATCGCTGGCATCGAACTCACTAAGGTCACTTGCGCTGACTTCGCCACTGTCGATGGGGCTGAGCAGTGGCGCGGTCGAATCGAGATCGTCCTCATCCCCTTCCGAGAACAGCAGCGGCGATGTTGCCTCGATGTCGTCTCGAGCTTTGCCCTTCAGATTTTTGCTGCTGCCACTTTTCTTCGGCTTCTTGCCAAGATTGCTGCCGCTACTGGCCGAAGCGAGCTTGATCCCGCTGTCGTCACCAAATTTCACTCCGCTGTCGGCGAACCGAATCCCGCTATCCAGGCCTTCCAGCGAAATTCCGCTATCGGCAGGCTGCATCAATTGCACGCCGCTGTCTTCGGACAATCGGATGCCACTGTCCCCGGCCAGTGCGACGCCGCTGTCGCCTGCGAGCCTGATTCCGCTATCCCCCGACAGCGTCACGGCCGAATCGTTTGCGTCGGACAACACTGAAGCGCTGTTGTCGGTATCACCGAGATCAAAATCGATCTTGCCAGAATCGGAATCCAGCGGTTTGCGGCCCGATGATTTTCCGCCGCGACTGCTGCGCGGCAGCAGCATCACATCGCTGTCACTATCGGATTCCAGCGACTTCCCGCCGATCAGTTTGACATCACTGTCGCTCTCCATCAGCGGGGCGAGGCGGACATCGCTGTCGGACTGGGCCATTCGCACGTCACTATCGGAACGAGCCAGGCGCACATCGCTATCCGAATCAACGAGCGAGACTCCTGAATCGACCAGCTTGACGTCGCTATCAGAATCGGGCAATCCCGCGTCGATCATTCTGACATCGCTGTCGGAATCGGCCTTCCCCAGTGGCTTCGGCTTGACGATGGTGACATCGCTATCGCTGCCCTTTTTGGGAGCCCGCGCCGGCTCAACCAGGCGAATATCACTATCGGATTTTTGCAGGTCGATTGATGCGATATCGGCGCTACTGCCGGAGAGTCGTTTCTTCGACGGATCTTCTGCACTTACCAGCCGCACGTCACTATCGGAATCGATCCCGAGTGCACGGCGGACGACCGTTGGCTGATTGCCGATCTCATCATTTTCGTCCGCATCGTCGATCATCGGCAGGTCTGGGTCCGAGTCGGGCTGTGACCGACGACGGAACTCGGCGATATCGTCCGCCTTGAACTTCCAGGTGCCACGATCGGCGAACCCCCGGATCTCGCCTTTCTCGCGCAGGCGGATCAGTTCTTCGGTCTTGATGCGCAGTTGGATCGCGGCTTCCTCGAGACTGAGATACTTCTTGTTCGGGGCCATCAATCAAACTCCGCTCAAAACGTGTCGCGATTCAGGACGAGGATTCAACTGTGCTGCCCGGGAGACGGTTCCGCGGACCTGCACAAACATAAACTTCAGGTAATCGGAAAACTCGACGCAGCCCGGATGGACCTCCAAGGCAGACCATCTAGGATTCGTCGATGAAACTTGGAATCGGCTATTCGAAGCACCGACACCACTTAGATCGGCGTTTCGGCAAATGACTTTTCGCGAACCCACCCGCGACATCCGGACACCTGACCCGAAATTCGAAATCGGCAGGCAGGATCGTTACGGACGGTGTACCGCACGCTTAAGTCTATCGCTGCATTTTCCCCGCTGACAAGGGGCTACCCTGCCGAGAATGTTCCGAATACGAAAGCCGCAACGAAAATAGCGATTATTCGGCCGGCCTCATTCCATGACGACTCGTCCAACCGGTTGAAGTTCATTCGCGACAGTCGGTTCTTCCGGTTGTGGTTCGGTTCGTCCGACGATTCGTGAGAACTGGTGAAGAGCATTGCGGCGCAGCCACCAGGTCAACCCAATGTAGATCGTGAAGTGCAAGCAGAAAATACACCAGGCAACGATGAGGTTCAGAGTCAAATTGTGATTCAGCGCCTGAGGATTTTGCCCCAGACCGATCAGGGCATCTGATTCGAAGATCATCTGACGCGGGCTAAACGACTCGAAAAAAACGTCTAGCGACTCGAAATCGACGGGGCCGACGATGATCGCCGGTACGGCACAGGCCGCACCAACCAGTGCAAACGTGGCCAGCACGGCCTGCATCTGGGTTCGCATCCTCAGGCCAAGCTGAAAACCGAGCCACATGATCAGCTGCAAGTAGACGATCGAAGTCAGAGCCATCGTCGCCAGCTTCAAAGCCGCTTTGTGCCAATCGACTGGCGAGGGGCTGACGACGACATAGCTGCTCCAGACGGCCTGAAACACGAGAAGTGTTGTGAAGGGCACCAGCAGAATCAGGATCAACCGCCTGACGCCCGACAGCTTTTGCAGCACAATCTCGCTCGACGACACCGGCATGACCAGCAGCACATCCAGTGACTGGCGAATTCGTTCCGATGGAATCACGCCCGTGGCATGAATGGTGACACAGATGATCGACACGATCCAAAAGAACGCCTGAAAACCGGGGACGGGCCCCACGACATTCATCCGGCCATCGGACAGTGTCATCGAAATCGCAATGATGAGCGGGGCCATCAACATCATCAGAATACGAAACTGATAGCGGAATGTTCCCAGCGACTTCTTTCGCGTCTCGCGCCAGGTGATCGCATCGTCCTGCGGCAACGGATCTTGGTCCGTTACGAGCACAATTCCGCCTGTGGTGACTCGGTTGAGCTCCGTAAAGAAACGATCGGCGACTTGAAACGCTTCGAGCACCAGATTGCGAATGGGCAAAAACGCGCGACGGACGAGCACTCGCGACGCGGCAAACAGAATCAGCAGCGACGCAAGCATCGGAAACACAGTGACGACAATAAATGTTTCATTGAAGAAAAAGCGGATGAGATCGCCGGTCAACCCGCTACTTGGACGCGCCCCAAAGGGATTGGGAGCGGAGTACAGGCGCATGAGGATCAATCGAGCCAGGAACATCGCGAACGGTGTCAGGCAGAACAGCAGGCAGAAGATCAGCAGATACGTCGACACGAATGCCGAGGACGTCGTTCGAAACCAGGTGGAACACAAGATTGAAATCGACGCGACGAGAAATGTCAGCGAAACGAGCCCCGAAACACCGATCAGCATGTCTGCAAGATCTACACCGCCAATTCCGTAGATAATGGCGAACAGTGGCAGTGACAGCAGTTGATAGGTGGCCATCGTGAAGACACGGCTGAGCAACTTTTCAAAGACAATCGTCAGGGGACTCAGCTTGGTCAACAGAAGCAGTGCGAGGGTATCTTTCTCTTTTTCGATCGTCAGTGCACCGCAAGTAATCGGCGGGATCAAGAGAAAAATCAGAGAGGCCTGCAACATGACCAGCGCGTCGAACAACCGTCGTCCACTGCCCATGTTCAGGACGCCAGCAAACCCCGATCCCCCAATCATGTCGTACTGCACCAGCGCCACGCCATACAGCACAATCGCGTAAATGACGCGAAAGATGTATGTGCGCTTATTCTGGGCTTGTTCGATCAATTCCTTGGTCAGCAGGGGCAGACTGAAAAGTTGCAGCAGCTTCACGAACCTGTTCCTCATCGACACGTCTCGAACCGGTTTCCAATTCAGGCCGTCTGGCCTTCCGTCAGTTTCATGAATGCCGTTTCCATATCCATGACCTCCGGCTGGAACATCCGGATTCGTGCCCCTTGTTTGTGAATGAAGTCGTGCAGATCCTCGACTTCTAGGCTGCCTTCTTGAAAGCGGATCGAAATTCGGTCCACCTGGTCGTCAACCTGGGTCACGCCCTCAAGCTGCCGCAATTGCTCAATTAAATCCGGAGTTTGAAACGCGACTTGCACGTGGACAATCTTCAGCACTCCCAGCCGCTGGTAGATCTCGGCGACGGACCCCTGCGCGACCATCCGTCCGGCTTCAATGATTCCAATCCGGGTACAAAGCTGCGCAAGTTCATGCAAGATGTGACTGGAGATGATGATGGTCTTGCCCATCTCTTTCAGCGCCTTCAGCAGCTCGCGCATTTCAATGCGGGCACGAGGATCAAGGCCCGATGCCGGTTCGTCGAGCAACAGGACGGCCGGATCGTGCAACAACACGCGTGCCAGCGACAATCGTTGCTTCATTCCTCGCGACAACGAATCGACCTGCGAATCAATTTTGCCAGTCAGGTCCGTCAACTGCAGGACATCTTCGACAACCGCCTTGCGTTTCTGGGGTGACAGACGATAGGCGGCAGCAAAAAAATGCAGGTACTCGCGAACCGTTAAGTCTTCGTAGACGCCAAAAAAATCCGGAACGTACCCAATTTGTTCACGCACGAGCTGCGGCTTGGATCGAATATTGAGTTCCATCACCCGGGCGACACCGCGATAGTTCGGCTGGAGCGTTGCCAAAACGCGGATGGTCGACGACTTTCCGGCACCGTTGGGGCCAATGAACCCGAACACCTCGCCGGGGGGAATCTGCAACGAAATCCCTTTGACTGCTTCCAACTTGCCGTATTGAATCGTCAGATTCTGTACATCGACGGCCAGCATGCCGACTCCTTCAAAACGAAATGCTCACACCATTCGACCGGTCGTCACCTCCGCCTGACAATACAAACTCCCGACGGAGGAATCCGCCGACGTCGTTACCGGGTGACCTGGCAACGCGATCCATTGTTTTCCATCTCGACCTGAAATGACATGCTCGCCCTGGTCGCGTCGCGAGTTCACGAACCGGACTTCCAAGCGGGCGAGCAGACACTATGTCTGACACACTAATCTGTTCGTGGGATCGGCGGCAAGGACACGGAGCTCCCGAAACGATCGCAAACTACGATTCGATCGGAACCCCTCTCATCGAAATCGATCGAATTCGTCGCCTGCGCGTCAACGAACTCGACAATCTTGTATTTCCTGCGTTTCCTCAGAACAGGTCTTGTCGAAAAAGCGGCTGGCGACGGACACGTCAAGCGATTATGTTCGATTAGTTTGAATTCCACACCTGCGCCTTGCGACCACCGCCGACCGGGCCGTCGACACGCTTCGCCTTTGAAGCGATCTCGAGTCCCAAACCTGCCTGCTGTTCTGCTTCGCTCACCTGGCCACATACTTCGAAACGAATGCCGATGTTCAATCCGCTCGCGCTGGCATTTACACATTCACAAATGATACGTCGTTGTCGCGACGAGCGTCACCGAGTCGCGGCGACGGCTGTGAGTGGTCATCGACGGTTCGAAACGCGTGATCCGCAACGAGGGGGCGAGGCATTCCTTCGTGACTCGATCCTGCTGACTGTCGCCTTGATTGTGAGCACGTTACCCGTCCAGGCCGCGGATTCGATCGAATACAACCGCGATATTCGTCCCATTCTTTCCGAAAACTGCTTCTATTGTCATGGTCAGGATGGCAACAAACGGCAAGCCGATTTGCGGCTCGATCAACGCGATGCCGCCATCCAAGCCAAGGCGATTATTCCCCACGATACGGCAAACAGCTCGATCGTACGGCGAATTCTCTCGGGTGATCCCGACGAACAGATGCCACCGCCGAAATCGAATCGCCGATTGTCGCCGGAACAGAAAGAGTTGCTGCAGCGGTGGATTGCCGAAGGCGCCAAGTACCAGACGCACTGGGCCTTCGTGACACCGGTGCGACCTGCAGAACCGTCCGTCAAGAACGAGAAGTGGTCTCGCAATCCGATCGATCGTTTCGTCCTTGGCAAGCTCGAAGCGACGGAACTTGAACCGTCTCCCGAGGCGGATCGTGCGAAGTTGATCCGTCGTCTCTCGATCGATTTACTCGGTCTTCCACCGACGCCGGCCGAGGTCGATGCGTTTCTCGCCGATCCAGATCCTCTTGCCTATGAGACCCTTGTCGATCGGATGCTGCAAAACGAGCACTATGGCGAGCGTATGGCGCTGCCCTGGTTGGACGCGGCACGCTATGCCGATAGCAATGGATTTCAGCAAGATGGTGATACTTGGCAATGGATGTGGCGCGACGAGCTTGTTCGAGCACTCAATCAAGACCAGCCGTTTGATCAGTTCACAATCTGGCAATTGGCGGGCGACTTGCTGCCCAATGCCACAACCGAACAAAAGCTCGCTAGCGGCTTCAATCGCAATCATCTGTTGAACGGCGAGGGTGGCGCGATCGCCGAAGAGCAACGGTTTGTCAATCTGTTTGATCGCGTCGACACCACCGCCACGACCTGGCTGGGGCTGACGATGGCCTGTTCACAGTGCCATGATCACAAATACGACCCGTTGACCATGCAAGACTATTACGGATTACTGGACGCCTTCAACCGCGTCCCCGAAACCGGGACACCACAACGGATGTCCAGCCGAATCCGTGTTGCCGCTCCTTTTCTGGAACTGCTGACGGATGAGAATCGAAGACAGATTGCCGAGTACGAATCTCGCATCAAGCAACTCGACGAACAGGCCGCGCCGCTCGCGAATGCCGCGTACGAAGGATGGCGTCAGGGAATCGCGGCCGACACCAATCCGGCCGATGTGACGGGGCTGCCTGCCAGTGTTGTCACCCTACTGCAAAAGCCTGAAGGCGAACGAACGGAGGATGAAAAAAAACAAGTGGAAGCGGAGCTTCGCAGCCTGTTCGACAAGCAGGTCCGCCCAGGACTGAACAGTAAGATTCCGATTCTTGGACAACTCGACGCCACCCGAAAGCAGTTCGCCGACTATAAGGGTGACCAGATTCCGCGGCCGATGATCATGAGCGACGGACAACCGCGAGAAACGGCCATCCTCGATCGTGGCGAATACCTGAAACCCAAAGACAAGGTTGCCTTCAATACTCCCGCATTTCTGCCACCACTGGCCGACGGATTACCACGCAACAGACTGGGATTCGCACAATGGCTGATTGCCCCCGAGAACCCGCTGATGGCACGAGTTCAAGTCAATCGAATGTGGCAGCACTTCTTCGAAACGGGGCTGGTAAAAACGGCAGAAGACTTTGGTGTGCAAAGCGAGTATCCGCTGCATCGATCGCTACTCGACTGGCTGGCCGTTGAGTTCCGTGAACGCGGTTGGAGCATGAAGCACATACACCGCCTGATTGTCACGAGCACCACCTACCGTCAATCAAGCCGATTGTCCCCCGCCTTACGTGCTGCCGACCCCGAAAACCGCCTGTTCGCGCGTGCCAGCCGATTTCGAATGCCGGCCATGCTGCTGCGAGACTGGGCGCTCAGCGCATCCAGTTTACTGAATGAGCGATTGGGCGGGGCACCGGTGTATCCTTATCAGCCCGCCGGCATCTGGGAACCCTTGGCGATCACGAAAGAACGCGACTTTACCTACCCTGCATCATCGGGTAGTGACCTCTATCGCAGAAGCATCTATACCTTTTGGCGACGCACGGTGGGACCGGCCAATATGTTCGATGCCTCCAATCGGCAGACGTGTCGAGTCCGTCTGGCAGCCACCAGCACACCGCTGCACGCGTTGACGACGTTGAATGATCCGACCTGGGTCGAAGCGGCGCGGGTTCTCGCAGAACATGGCATGAAGTCGGCATCCGACCTCGAGGCGCGACTGACCGCGATCTTTCGCCGAGTCATTGGTCGCCCTGTAACACAATCCGACCTGGCCTATTTGACAAAAGCCTTTAACCGCCAGGCGGCCATTTATCGCCAGGAGCCCGAGTTGGCCAAAGAACTGCTGTCAGTGGGAACGGCGAAACGTGACGAGTCGCTCGATCTGACCGACCATGCGGCACTGACGGCGGTCTGTCGAATGATCTTGAATCTGGATGAAGCCCTGACACGGGAATAGCGATTACGAAAGAGAACTCATGCACGAATTGCTTGCAGAACAAATGCAGCGACTCAATCGACGCCAGTTCTTTGGCACGTCGGCGACCGGCGTGGGCGTCGCGGCACTCGCGTCGCTGCTGGGACAATCTCATTCGACCGCCTTGGGCCGTGAGCAGGGGCTGCCCGGACTTCCGCACTTTGCCCCCAAGGCCAAACGTGTCGTCATGTTGTGGCAGGGTGGTGGCCCCTCGCACGTCGATCTGTTCGACGACAAACCGATGCTTCGCGAATGGGCCGGACAAGACATCCCCGATTCCATTCGCGGTACGACTCGCCTTTCGACAATGTCCAGCGGCTATGCAAACTGGCCCTGTCAACCGGCGATCAAGCCACATAAGCAGTATGGTAAATCCGGTGTCATGCTCAGCGAAATGCTTCCCAACGTGGGCAGTATTGTCGATGACATTTGCGTGGTTCGAAGCATGCATACCGAAGCCGTGAATCATGCCCCCGGCGTGACATTTTTTCTGACGGGTGCGCAGGTGCCGGGACGCCCCAGCCTGGGCGCCTGGATGTCGTACGGTCTGGGCAACGAGAGTGAAAACCTTCCCGCATTCGTCGTCATGACTTCAAGTGATCGGGCGAAAACGTGTGGTCAGTTGTTCTTCGATTACTATTGGGGAAGTGGGTTTCTGCCAAGCCGCTTTCAAGGAGTGCGATTCCGGAACACGGGTGATCTTGTTCCGTACCTGGCCAATCCGCCGGGTGTCAGCGTGGGCGCAAACCGGGCATTGCTGGATGATCTGGCCGCGATGAATGCCGCCCACTTGCATGAATGCGGTGATCCAGAAATTGAAACTCGAATCGCCCAGTACGAGATGGCGTTTCGGATGCAGACCAGCGTTCCGGACCTGGTCGATTTCTCGGGAGAAACGAAGCGTACGCTCGATCGCTACGGCGTCGACGCCTTGTCGAAAGGAACCTTCGCCAATAATTGCCTGATTGCGCGCCGCTTGCTGGAACGCGGTGTTCAGTTTGTTCAATTGATGCATGCGGGCTGGGATCAGCACAGCAATCTCTTTACACAACTGGAGCAGCAGTGTCTGGATACAGAAGGCCCCTCGGCGGCCCTGGTGCAAGACCTGAAAGAGCGAGGGATGCTCGACGATACACTGGTCATCTGGGGCGGTGAATTCGGACGCACGCCGTTCGGTCAGGGAAACCCGACGAACCCCAAAGGGCGTGATCACTTCGGTCGCGCCTTCAGTTGGTGGATGGCGGGCGGTGGCGTGAAACCGGGGCTCGTCTATGGCTCGACCGACGATTTCGGCTGGAATATCACATCTGACCCGGTGCACGTCCATGACATGCAAGCGACCATTCTGCACCTGTGTGGCATTGATCACACTCGACTTACGTTCCGGTATCAGGGGCGACAATACCGTTTGACGGACGTACATGGTGAGGTCGTTCAGGGAATCCTGGCCTGAGCCGCGGTCAGATCGAATTATCGTCAACAGGGCTTTCCTGATACGAGCCTCAGGAAAACCGCCGCGGAAATAAACAACATTGCACGATTTCAATCCGGCCGATAGCATCCCGCACCCCTCTTCCAACGTCCCAACCAGACATCGCTTCACCTGAGCCGCTTCATCTCGAGTGTGGCTCTTCGTGGATCGTTGCGCGCCGTGCGACCCCCCGATTCAAGAGACGTGCTCGCTATGCTCTGCAATCGATCCACTCGACGGTCGCAGCACTTGGCTCGGAACAAGCTGGATCGCCCTCAATTCAAATCGTCAGTCGTCGATCAGACACGCGCACTGTTCGCCATTTCGGCCTGCGTGACCGTCCTCTTCGTTTCGTGGTTGCATGTCACCGAGGCCTTCGGCCAGGACCGTTCGATTCCCATCAGAAATCTGCCGACGGGACAACGAACGACGTCAGGTGAGCAATCTGGTGTTGTGAATGGCATTAATAACGCCGTATCTGCCGAGTCGTTTGATCCCGCCGCGCCTGTAGAGGATCTGGATTCGCCAGTGATGCGAGCGATTGAAGCCGAAGCCGGAATTCGGCCGCTGACTCCGTCGCTGATGTTCCGCGACGCACCGCGCGACTTAACGCTCAGAAATGCGATCGAGATCTCGATGATGAAGTCCGATGTCGCATTGACGCTTGATGCCGGGGGAGTCCAGATTTCTGGCGCAACAGTTTATGACCCCGCCATTATGCAGGCGAATTCCAACTTCGCGGCGACAGTTTTTGATCCACGGATCACCACCGGATACCTGGGCAGTCGCATCAACGAACCATCCGGAACGTTTTTCGGTCCAGGTATCCCCCAATATGTCCGTCGTGATGAGGGCAACTTCACGGGATCTCTGACAAAGACCTGGGCCACCGGTGCGTCGACGACGGTGGGGTATCTACCTCCACTGGGCTACCTGTTCCTACCGAATGGAGCGGTCAATCAATACAACCCGATCTACACCTCGGACCTTGTCGTTCAGGCACAGCAGCCGTTGCTACGCGGTGCTGGCTTTGCGGTGAACCTCGCCCCGATTCGCATCGCACAATTGCGAGCGGAACAATCTTGCTGGGATTTTAAACAGGCGATGCTCGCGCATGTCCGTAGCATCGAGACGGCCTACTGGGACCTGCAGGCGTCGCTCGTCGCACTCGAAGCCATGGAGTTCGTCTTGCCGTTGATGAGCGAAATCGTGCGAGTGGAGGGGCATCGCGCCGAACATGGACTTTCGATCGGAGCGGATGTCGCACGAGCCAGCATGCAATTTGATCTGCTGCAACAGCAGCGATTTCAGGCTCGCAACGATGTGGTGGGCAAGGAACTGAGACTTCGTAACTTGATCCGTTTGGGGCTTTCCGACGGAACTCGCCTTGTTCCAACCGACGCCCCACAACGTGAACTCGCGGTCACCGACCACGCGTCGGCGGTTGCCACCGCCATTGACAACCGTCCGGACTTGGTCCGGCAACGCCTTGGCGTTCGCATTCGCGAACTGGAATATTCCGTTGCTCGAAACGGAATTCGCCCTCAGCTCGACCTGCAGGCGCTGTATCGCAGCAATGGAGTCGGACAGGGGCTGGATACCGCGCTGCAGCAGATGGTGGGATTCCAGTACAGCGATGTGACTTTGGGCGTCACGTTCTCAATCCCTATCGGCAACCGAGCCGCCAAGTCGGCCCTGAATGCCGCGGAACTTCAATTGATGCGGGATCGAATCGTCATGCAGCAGGCGATCCAGAATGTGGGATTTGCCCTGGCCGATCTGCTCCGCGATACAGAAACCATTCTCGCACAGTATGACCTTTCTGCCCGCCGGGTGAGAAACAGCGAAGAATGGATTCGTACGGCGCGAGTCCGCTATTCGAATCCGCCGCCTGCGGAAGATGCCAACCCGAATTGGCTGCTACTGGCGATGTATGACTATCAAAACGCCTTGCGAATGCATGTTGACGCGACGACCGATGCCAGCCAGCTTCTCGCGCGCTACAACGTGCAACTGGCGCGAATTGACGAAGCCCAGGGGACGCTGCTTCAGAACCGCGGAATCGAACTCGATCACGATCCCTGCCAAATGGTTCGGCTGCAAGCGCACACCTTGTTCGGAATTGGAACCAGCACAGAATCCCTGGCCGCTCGCCCATTGCCCGCATCCTCATCACGGGTCGCCCCCACGCAATCGAGCGAGAGCGCATCGCGTTCAATGGGACCTGTCAACGAATCGCGCGCTGTTCCGATGACTCCCGCGCAGCCGGGGACATCGAATCTGGTCCCCTATCCGACATCTCGATACCCGACATCGGCGTCGCAAGCAGAGTCGGCCATCACGCTTTCGGGGCACACGGCATTTCGCGAAGATCGCGAACAACGGAAATCGACTCGACCAACAAACGCGTCGTCTCTCAGAGCGGCACAAACAATCGACGCCAATCTAAGATGATCGTGAACTCGAGACTCGCCCGAATGAATGGCTGAATTGCTTGTCCGCAAGCATCCAATTGATGACGAACGTTCGCGTTCACCACCAGAATTCCGTACGAATATAACGTAACGCTTGGTTGATCAAATTCAGCGCCAGTGTACGACGCCCTCGATGGACACGGGCAATCCCGGTCATCCCAGCCTTCAACTTGGCGTCTGCGTTCGCCACGTGGCAATAGACTGTGACCATGTTCTGGTTCTGGCGTTTGTCGGGAATTCCGACGGCAACGGGTGCGATCCGGTCAACCTCGGCCACAAACGTGTCAAAGGGCAGGGCGCGTGCTTTAAGTTCGATCGACTGTCCAGGAGTAATCCCCGCAACATCTTCTTCCGCCACCTGAATCTCGACATTCAGTTTTGAGATGTCGTCAATTGTGCAGATTAATGAACCGCGCTCGGCCAATCGGTTCACGCGTTCTTCCAGATGAGGTGTCGACACGATTCCCGCCGCCGGACAACTGACCTTCAATTGGCCCTGCTGTTCCAGCAAGTACGCCAGCTCTTCCTTCAAGCGATCGGACCGGGCCGTTTCGGCCTCGATGTCCTCTGATCGGCTTCCCGCTTCCATGATCACCAGAGTCGACCGACAGTCTTCCAATTCTTTTTCACGTCGCGCGAGCTCTGCCTGAGCGGCGCGCACGCCATCTGCTTCGCGCGCGATTTTTGCCGCCTTGGCTTGAGCCAGCCGCGAATTGGAAAGCTCGTACCGCTTGTGCTCGGACCGATACTGTTCGTCGGCGAGCGCCCCGAGCCGATACAGCTTGGCAGCACGACCAACAGAATGGAGCGCGTAAGTCACCTCGGTTTCCGACTGTTTCACCTGATGATCCAGCCGCACCAGCTCCTGTTCATACGCCGTTCTCGCATTCGACAGATCTTCGATCGCGAGATCGCGCCAGGATTCTGCGCGAGAGATGCGGCGGCGTTGCTCGTCCAGTTCTTCAGTCCGGTGTCCGCTTCGGAGCCGGTTGAGCGATGCTTGCACTTCCTGGACTTCAGCCCGTTTTCGCGTGATCTGGCTGACAAGGTCTGGTACGTCGAGTTCCAGCAGCAGCATTTCGGGCTCGACTCGATCTCCCTCGCGATGATGAATGGTTTTCACAAAGCCCGCGATCGGCGCGTGGACTTCGGTACGAGTTCCCGGTCGAACTTCAAAGTCACCTTTGACGATGTGTCGAGCGGGGACTAGACAGATCGCGCTGCAAACGGCGGCAAGGCCGGTTCCCCATAAGGCCGTTCGTGTCGGTCGACTGACAATCATGGTGCGAAACTCACTTGTAAAGAAGCCACTGAAAAGACGCTTCAACGTCAGGACGACCAGCAAGAGCGTGATCACGAGCCCGATGAGTCCAACGCGCGCCCCCATGAAACGAAGAATTCCAATCAACATGACCTGCAGGAAGGCCATCGTGAACAGCCAGTTGCAAAATCCATAAATCACAAGCGATCTGCCGTCCGCCTGCGGACGCGGTCGTTCCGCCCCCCAGAGAAGCCAACGGACGTACTGCATCCAGACGATTTCGGATCGCTGTCGAAGGTTGGGAATCTCGAGCCAGTCGCTCAGCAGGTAATACCCGTCAAGTCGCAATAGCGGATTGAGATTGAACAGGATTCGCCCGCCACAAATCGAGAGGACGACATAGGCAAGACGATTCACCAGTGTGTCTTGAACAGTCACCCGCCAAAGGAAGACGGCGAGTGCCCAGATACACAAATCGCAATACGCGCCTGCCAACGTCACCCACAGCCGATGCCATTTTTTGGGAATCAGCCAGGCATCAGTGACGTTGCAAAAAAAGCACGGGGTCAAGAACGCGACCAGGACACCGATCTCGCGAACTTCACTACCAAAGTGCTTGCAGGTCAGTCCGTGAGCGAACTCGTGTAGAATTGTGACGACGACCATCGTCACCCAGAAGAGGGCGATTGTCTGCCATTGCAACGCTTTCGGTAGCGTCGAAACCAAATCTGCTTTGCTTTGCCACGTAACCCAGATTGCTCCGACGATCGCCATCGTCGAAAGCGCAACAAACGTTTGCGTCCATAAAAACCGTATCCGCGGTTCCAGCCACTGAAACATCCTCTCTGGATCAAACAGCGTTCGACGGAAGAACAGGATGTTTCCCTGCTCGGTCTCTGTAGTCGATGTCTCGCCAGCGCCCTTTGCAACTCCATTAGGTGGTGGGTTAATGGAAGCGACATCGGGCGCTGGCTCAACATGCATCAGTCCCAGTGGTCGGATGGTGCTGATGAACACATCAAGATCGGTGGTGCTAAGTGGGTCTCCAAACTGTTGTTGAAAGTTGTGACATATTGTGTCCGCGGACTGCTGACCATTGAGTTCGCCAAGTAAGAAACGTTCAACTTCCCCGATCCGAAAGTAGGAACCAGAACGAGGCAACTTAACGACATATTCGCCAGCGTCCGTCCCTCGAATGACGAGGTCATCGCGACACTGTGGATACGAACATTCACTGGCAATCATGATGGATTGAAGTCAGCGGAACACGAGTTGTTTGAATGGGAACGGCAGACGAAACGCAAGATCTCGAGGACGCGATTCGCGATCCAGGGAACATCGATCAAATTGGAAAAGGGAATCGATACGACCGAAGGCGAAACGTCAAAACGCGGACGACGGATGTCGAGAGGCGAAATTGAAAGGAGCGCGATGGGTGACGATTGTCAGAAGAGGTCGCTTGAAGCGAAGAGAAACTGCGAGGCGGAACGCCTGATGGATGAGAAGCGAGCGGGATAAGGCATCAGCGGGATGGTCATCCCGCACTCTCGAACAAACTATAACACGTGAGTCAGGCTCGATTGAGCGAATTCTCGGCAACGCCTCAAGAATCAATGGCGACCGCCAAGAACGACTCCGAGAAGAGCATTCAAGCCGACCTTCAGTCCCAAGGCCGGGGTGCTGGGACGACAGCTTGATGAGAAGTCGTCTTTGGGTGGTGCACAGGCCGAAAAATCATCTTTAGGAGGTGCTGCCGTGTGGCAATCGCCGCCACCAACGCTGGCACTAAGTCCCAGACCGGCACCGATCAACAGAGCACTGGGGGCAATTCGATCTTCGAGTCGTTCGAACGTGAACTTGGAAGCGGTTGCGGTCGTCATATTCGCTGAACCTTTCACCAGGGCTTGAAAACCGTCTTCTCAACAGCAGAGAAGCGTGGTGATCTGTTGCATAAGCTATCAGCGTGCCATCGCCCCAAGTTTTCGCATTTTGCTACAGGAGCCTGTAATCAAGGGATTTGCGCAAATTCGACACAAACGTGAGAGGCCCAGCCTTGATGATGTTTGGCATCAACACTGGCAACACGGTGGCAATTGGCATCATGTTTATTAGCAATCATCAAAATCCCTAAAATGATCGCTCGTCGAGCTTCGCTTCGCCGTAGGACATTCCGTTTGGCGTGACCAGTTTGATGTAAACCAAAGAATCGATCTGTTCCGACAAAAATCTGCCAGAACCATCACACAGGATGGCGTTCACGCCACCCGCGTGAGCCGAACTCGGTCGCGGCCTGGTACCCTGCGCGACTTTCAGTTCGGCGTTGATCAGCCACTCCCGCGGCCGTTTTTCATTCAATTCGCTCCCGGCGAATTCTGCATTCAAGGGATTGGCGGCCGATTCCAGCAACTGTCCCTGACCGAAAACTACGCGTCCGCGGGACGTTGCGACCGGTACTCCGAAACCAAGGCCTGTCGTGTCGGTTCCGTGCCACGTGTCCGCTTGCAGATTCTCCGTGAGCATGATTGTCTGTGCCAATCCATCTCCGCCCGCAATCGCATCCAACGAAGGCGTGAACGCGGATGCAGGTCGCCAAGTCACTCCTGTCGCAGCGGAAATTTTCAGATCTTCGTCCTCATTGAAAACATCATTCTCGTTCCAGCTCATCGCTCCTAGCCGATGCAATCCATTCGGATCACCCGAGAAGAGTTGCTGCGGAATAAAGCCAAAATTGATCACAAAGCTCAGTGTCCCTCGCTGTTGGGCGAAACGGGCGTCTGCGGGACATCGAAATACCGTGATATCCGTCTGATCTTCGGAACTGATTGTCACACGTCCGTTCGCGTCTGCGGCCGAATGAGCGGCGTTCTTCTTGATTGATTTTAACTTCGAGGTCTGGTCTAACGCCGGCAGCAACAAGGCGGGCCAGCCGACCGCAAGGGAACCTTGTTCGAGGTTCTCTTTGAGAAATGAAATCTTACTCGCCAGGGGCGGAAGTGCTCCTTCCCAGTTCGACGAATAGTTCATCGTCGCGATCCCAACTTGCCGAATGTTGTTCAGACACTCAAGCTTCTTTACAGTCCCCTTTGCATTGCGAGTCGCCGGCAAGAGAATTGAGCCCAGGACCGCAATAATTCCAAGACAGACAATCACATCGAACCACGTCAAGCCGTGACGCGACGCCGTTCGAACTCTTCGGCATTCGGCTAAAGCGGCACGGATTCGATCACAGGGCAATGGACGCAGCGTTCGCATAGCAAATTCTCGTCATCAAAAGCTCACTGGCGGCAATTCGCAGTCCGTCGCGCGTGCTCGCATCGCCAGCACGAACAGATAGTTGCATTCTACTCTTCGTCGAGTCAGCATGCATGTTCATCCGCGTCGCATTTAGACCCCAGCGGCAAGAAAGCCGACGCGACGCGTCAATCGATCTGCGGTGGCATCGGAGCCCCGCCAACGCACAGCCTTCATCGTTGCCGAGAGATCAAATCATCAGCGAAATCGTGAAGACGGGCGGCCTTTTTGTGGTGACTGCGATTGCCGAGATCCTGGGATGCTACCTTCCCTATTTGTGGCTCCAGAAAGGGAAATCGCCATGGCTGCTCGTTCCCGCCGCGTTGAGTCTGTCACTCTTTTCCTGGCTTCTCACATTACACCCTGCGGCATCCGGGCGAATCTATGCGGCTTATGGCGGCGTCTATGTGACAACCGCCATTGTTTGGCTGTGGGCCGTTGATGGTATCAGGCCCACATCCGGTGATTGGATCGGAGCGGCACTCTGCCTTGCAGGAATGCTCACGATCGTCCTATCGGCGAAATGAACAAGCGACAAATCCTCCCGTCGCAGCGACGCGAGAGAGGGACGGTTAATCGATCTGCACTGTCAGAACTCGCCGGTCACTTCCCCCTTGGATCTTGTTCCCAGGGATCGCCACACCTGAAGGTCTGTGCTGCTGCTTCCCGCTCGCACTGAACCGTCCATCAGTAACAGGTGAGCCATGCCGGTATGAAAGCTTCGTGCCGTGACGGCCCCGTAGCTCAGATTCGTCGCGCTGTTTCCCAACCGCGTACTCATGTAGTCGACGTCCACCGTCGTCCCGCTGTTGACATACGCCGCTTTCGTATTCGGCGGGAAGGTGGTGGTCATCCCAGTTTGAACCAACATCCCATTGATCCACTGGGCATGCGCCAGATTCGCATCATAGGTACCGCCCAACGAAGTCGCGTCTGTAGGTGTCGCTGGCACCGGGGCGTTAGGCACATTGGGATTTCCACCGTCGTGCAGCAGGGCTTGGTATGTCTTGACCTCCGCGACTCCGATCGTATTGGACAGTCCGTCGGTGAAGTGCGCGGGATTGAGTCGAGAATTGACACCGAAGGCTCCATCCCCCGTGTCACCCGTATTCGGATTCCAGGCAAACCAGGTTCCGAAACTGACGGCGTAGTTGCTTGGATAGTAGGTCAGGCTTCCGGAGACATTCGCCCGATCATTGATGTCGCTGGGACACAGAAACATCGAAATCCGAGCTTGTGTCACCAACGGCTGATTCTTGTAGGTCGTCGAAAAGTCAATCAACGATTGCAGCGTCGCAAGATCGACATACGGCAATATGCGAGCGTGGGCCGAATAACTGTCGGAGACTTGATTCAAAGGCAGGACACAAGCCGGGGGAAACACGCTGTAGGCGTCCAAATAATTATGAAGCGCCAGACCGAACAGCTTGAGATTGTTCTTGCACTGAGTGCGTCGCGCCGCCTCGCGCGCCTGTTGTACGGCGGGCAAGAGCAGGGCGATCAAAACGGCGATGATTGCGATCACCACCAGAAGCTCGATCAGTGTAAAGGCCGCGCGGCGGCTGACTCGTGGTGGGGAAATGGTTGTTGCGATTTGGAAATCCCTCATTTGTGCCATCGGGGCGATTTCGGGCATCGCCCGCAGGTCGGTTCGCCTGGCCGTCGCGAGCACTTCGACCTGCCTGCTTTCATTTAACGTTTCGACTATATTTGTCCAAACAGATATCGTCAAGACAATTGTCATCTCGGAATCCGGAACGAATCGAGGCGCTGACGCGACGGATTCACCCCTGTGCCTTGAATCACCGACACAAGAAAGCCACGGCAGGGCATGGCAGCACAGCAACGCCCGTGCATGGTCACGCTCAAAAAGTTCGAGGGTCGAGGCCCGAAGGCTTTGCCGAAAGCCCGGGGCACTTTCAGCGTTTCGCTCGCCTCGTCCCGGCCACCCGCAGCCGAGCCGCACAATGAGTCGTGACACCGGACTAGTCGATCCACTCCGCGACGATCTCTTCGACATCCTCGCCTTCCAGCGTCTCGTGCGCCAGCAGGTGATCTGCCAGAGCGGCCAAGGCCGCCCAGAGCGCGTCTTTTTGCATCCGCCGGTAGAGCTCAACCGAGACCTGTTCCAGGTATTTCAATCGCTGCCGTTCATTCGGAAACAAGATCGCCGACGCTGACCAGGCCTCGCGCCAGTCGGCCGCCCATTCGGGGACGACTCCGGGGTGATAGGGATCGCCCGAGTAAATCATTTCGGCGACCGGCCCGGCCAGACACACCTGGACGACATTCTGCGCGAACTCTTTTTCACTCGCCGGTCGCCGCCAGCGAATCTGCGTGTCACCCTGCCGCGCGGGCCCATCATCATTGTCTGGATCGATCGTGACCTGCTTCACCTTTCCCCCAAGCAAATGGGCGATCAACGCATGGCCGGCTTCGTGATAAGCAATCAGTTCGGGCATAAGTCAGATTCGTAATTCCGTTAAGCGGTCGAGCTCTTTATAGGCCGCCCGAGATGCTGTCGTCGCTTCGGCAAAGAGTCAATGCTTGGCATCGAATCAACAGACGACTTCGATCTGGAATCGCTTACGAACGTTACGTATACTCACATCCAACCACGGATGGTCGATGCATTCCGGTGCCCCCTATGGGATCCCCAGCGAAAAGGAATTCGATGTTCAGGGTCTTCAAGCGAGCTTTCACGTCAAACCTCCAGACGGTCGCTCCGACTGCTAGCGAGCAAACATCACTGGAAGCAGCAGGAATCCGAAACCCAGTGCTGCAAGCGTACATGGCTTGGCGTTCAAGCCTGATGATCGTCGTCGTGATCTCGACAATTCTCAGCGCGGGCCTGTCGACATATCGCGAAGTCTTTGAAGAAGATGACCAGCCAGATGTTTTCGAAACGCTGGTTGCTCAGTTTTCAAAGCAGGCAAGTTCCACGCTGCCTGCCGCAACAAAACTCATTGACGGCATTGATCAGCGACCGGAATCCGACGCCATTTCAAATGACGCGTCTCCTGACGAATCAGAAAACGAAGATGCCGTCAAAGATCTCGCGAAGAAGCCGAAATCGGCATTTAGTCAGTTTGACGAGATGATCCACCTTGCCGCGCTGTATGTGCTGCCGATCGCCGCATTGATTGTGATCGCGACCTGGACTCAGTTCCGGTTTACCTATCGAATTCTCGTCTGTGCCTTCGCATTCTCGTTCCTCACCCCGATTCTGTTGTCGTTTTGCCCCTGGAGCTGGTGGGATGGCCCCAGTGACAGCGCAGATCTCCTTTCACCACTTGCCAAATCGGAACGATTCAAAGACGGACTGATCGAGGCACTCACCTATCTGTCGATGCTCTTGCCGACAGTTCTGTCACTTTTGCCCGGTGTGCAGAAAGCCTGTGTGCGGGTGAAAACACTTTTACCTCAAGCCACACTGCCCGGTTGGTTTCTTGTCGCCGCGGCGCCGTTTTATGGCCTGTTCCTCCTGGTGATTTTCGTGGCGGTGAACCAGGTATTTAGTCATCCGATGGTCCTGGCGGGGATGCTGCTGATTCTGTCCGCATCATTGATTTATGGGTTCCGAGCCAGCGTGTTTACGCGCCCTTTGGTGACCGATGCCGACTATCGACAGATGTATACCGTTCAGCGCACGGCCGGTATGATGACGCTGGTCGCTGGGGGATTGTTTTTCGCATACCTTCAAACGCACGACATCCTGGGGATTTATCTTTTGGGACTGGACCCGAAAACGTCGCTGCTGCAACCCCTTGACCTGGTGGAGTTCTTTCTGGAAATTACGGGGCGATCGATGTTCATGACGGTCTTCGGGGCCGATCTGTTTATGCAGATCAACCTCTCCGCCTGGAAGAGCACTCGTCAATTCGTCGGCTCAGCTGCTGCCGACGAGTATGACGCGATCATGTCGGCGACGGCAGACGCCGCTTGATTCGACAAATTCGACATCTTGCGCCAGCCATCAACGGACCTAGACGATTCAGGGATGTCGACGTCAGGTTGGAAGAAACCAGACAATGGATCGCACCGAGATTATTTTACGTTGTCATCGATGAGATAGTGCCAGGTTTTGGCCTGCACCTCTCGAACCAGAACGACTTCATCGTTGCTGTCGCGCATGGTTTCCCAGATAGCCCCGCGGAAAAAGAGTTCGAGGTGGATTTTCGGATCGATCTTACGCCCCGTATTCGGGTCGGTGAACTGCTGCTCGGCATAACCAATCGTGTCGTGCAGAATGAACGTGTCGCCATTTCCATCGGGAATCCACGCACTTTTGAACTTGTCCTGCACAATCTGCTCGGTATCACGATAACCAAAACGGATCGGTGTCGACCCCACATCGGGAATCATCCCATCTTCTTTGAAATCCGTGGTCAAACCTTTCGGATGTGTGGCACTGGGCGGAATGGCAAATTTCTGGCTGATCAAAATCTGGTTCTGGCTGGTTGCGGTCCATCGGTTGGTTTGCGGGTCCCATTCACCGTTTTGAAGCCACGCCTGACCGCGAATGTACTGTCGATACTCGAACTTGACACGTTCGCCTTCCGACAAGAGAGGATTCAGGCGAATCGTGACCTTCAGTCCTCCTTCCAGCCGCCACCAATCCTGGCCCAGATTCTTGTACTTGATGATCTTGAACGCGGGGCTGGTGAACTGAGTGAACTGAACCACCGGGTTCACTTGTGCGTCGCCGCCCCCCAGCGAGATCAGCTTGTGAGGAAATTGACGTAAGACACTCGCGTCTTGGGGGCGTCCGGCAAACTCCAGATCGCCGATCATATACCCCAGAGTTTCCGGGCCAACCATGCCATCCTTGGCGATCTTTCCATTCTTGGACTTCTGCCAGTTGTAGACCGCCTGAACCGCTTGCGAATCCCAGTTGCCCGTCAGGCTAGCACCCACGGTGAGCTGTATAACCCCTATCGCCTGCTGATTATATTTATGAGATTTGTTATAGGCGATCGCCGACACAACATTCAGCATACTATGACCTCGACGCGAGAAGCCGATCAAGTCGCCGCAGTGCATCCTGCGCCGATTCGTCTTCCGGAAGCACCTTGCCCCGGAAAAACAGTGGCCCGCACAAAACAGAATGGTCACCGTTCATCGTCCGTAGCGAGGGGCAACGGCCAGGTTTCCTCGATACATTGGAATCCTCAGTCCATCGACCAAAGCAAATCTTTCCATTGCCACGGAAAAACCAAGCCAGTCCCCGGCCTGTGAACGGTTACAACATGACGAGTAACGCACGATCCAGATCAGAGGACGGCAGATCAAAACATATCGTCCTGTGATTCAATAGTGATCATTCTCTCGAGAGAATTTCGAAATCGCCAATCTATATTGACCGTCTGATGCTTCGAGATCAATAGATTATCACAATTTAGCCATTTAGTAATAGTTATGCAGTGGTCGCCAGATCATTTCTGAACGCAAGACCAGTCCGATCTCCCACCGTAGTCACCGTTCACATCCCGAAGAGAGAGGGACAGGCACAATTTCCCGGTTCGGTAGAATCCGCAGTGCATTGACCAGAGCAACCCTTCCTTTTTCCGCGGGAACATGAGTCAGTCCCTTGCCTGTGAACAGTTACTCCACCGCAAGTGAACAAGGCGATTCGGTCCTCTTGCGAGAACGTCATTCGATTCACGCCGCAGATTGACCACGCCAAATGAACACCGTAGAGTCGATGTGCGATTCGCATGGTCGCAGCGACAACAATCAGGATCTCGACCTGGAGTTCTTCGAGCGAAATCCTGAGACCAGCCACTGCCATTCGCTGCACGTGGCCCTTGAAATCAAATTCTGCTCATCAACGATCGCCCGGAGCTCTCGCATGAGATCCTGCATTGCGTGTGTCGCGTGGTCTTTCGTCTGCGTCGTGACATCGTTCCAGACGGCTTCAGGAAACGATCATTCCGCATTCAATGAAACGTCATGGATCACGTTTTTGAGCCACAGAAGCGGGGACAGCCTGCTCTATCGCATGCGGCCCGATGGAAAGGAATGCCGGCCGATTTTCGGTGGGCCGATTAAGGATGCTCCCGGCATCGCCAATGGTCTGACGCTCTATCGCGAACCGCATTGGACCTGGCAAAGCCCGGATCGGCAGTTCCTGGTCAGTTGGGCAGCCGACACATTTCGTCCGCGCGGCGCGTCGCGAAGCCGATCACTCTTCAGCCTGTTTTTGGCTCGGACCGATGGCTCGGGTCCGTCACGCATCCTGGCCCCCCTTTGTGCGGAAGCGGCAGCCTGGTCGCCTGATTCCAAAAGAATTGCCTTCGCTTGTAGTTCGGCAGATGTCGAATTGGGGACAAGCGATGCAGGCCGCCCAAAAACGACACGCATCTACATTGTCGCCATCGACGGAACGACAGATGATATGATTTTTGAGCAAACAGGATACTGGCAGCCCGAGGACTGGTCTCCCGATGGCCAGAAACTGCTGCTGCTGGACTACCAGCGGACCAGTGCAAACATCTACCGATCGAATCTGGTGGAACTGGACCTCAACTCCGTCAAACGCAGCCAAGAGACGGCAGCGCCCATGCAGCAGTGGCAACGATCGCTCGTCCATCGAATGAAGCCGCTGCTTGGAGAAGCGGTTCCCGTCGCCTTGCATGGCGGGCGTTATTCACCCGACGGTCGTTGGATCGCGACGATCAGCTTTCCCAAGGAAGAAAAGGTCACGGAATGGCGGGCCCTCGATTTCGAGCTCGGGGTCATCGATCGCACGAACTACAGCTACCAGAAAGTGGCCCGATATCCGACAGGGCTGCGTGGCCCCATTTGCTGGTCACCTGACAGCCAATGGATTCTCTTTTCCCGACCCCTGGCGGTCGACGACAGTCGAGAAAAGTTGAATGGAACGTCAGCGACGAATCCCGAAAGCGAGCTAGGCATCTGGATGATTCGATTCGACGGCACGGGCGAGCGTTTTCTGACTTCGGGCTGGAGCCCCGATTGGCGCTGAGGAATTCATTTGAGCTTGCCACCGTCACTTCGAACATATCGGCAACCGGATTCAGCCCGCTCCGGGAACCGGCAAGGGACGAGTGGCTGGCAGCGTGTAATCCAATTCCACGGCGTCGCGAATCATCTGTCGACTCTCGCGCGGGGACACCCCTGGCAGTTCAGCAACTCGTTTTGCACTCGCAGCCAGCACCTCGTCTTTGATGCACTCGCGAAACCATTGTTCATAGTCACCCCGGTGAAGATGAAATTCCCAAGTGGCATCATCAACGCCATCCGCCAGTTGCAGAAAAATCATCAGGTTCTGCGCCCGCAGATTCAGACTTCCGTCCGCCCCTTGAAAATAAAAACTCTTTTCGAGAGGCAGTTCTCCCTCGGCATACTTGCGGTGGTGTCGATGCGATTCGAGCTTGCTGGGATATCCCTTCAGCTTCGTAGGACGCGATGGCGCGTCACGTCGCCATACCAGCAACTCGCCCGGTTCAAGGTGGATTGGCTTCAACTTCGGCGGCGCGAGATTCGCCGCAATGGCGAAGCTTTCGATCGTTTGATTCGCGCCCTGACCGACGACAATCACCGTGTCGATACGTTCGAGCAACGATTGAGCCAGCAAATTCGGCTCGACAGTGATAAACAGCATGTTGTGTGTCTGTTCGGGCAACAGCCCCGCCGGCGGCTTCCACTCCGCAGGCATCAGATGATGGGCTTCATCGAGAATGAGCCAATGCGGATGCCCAATCCGATTCCGCAGCGACATCAACTGAGGGATCAGCCCCAGGAAATAGGGTGGACGGTCTGAAATCGGCATCCCCGTCAGGCAGACGATCGCATTGGCAGATGCATCCTCGAGCAAGTGCAGCACTTCTTCGTCGCGAGGTAACCCCTTGGGTCCCCCCAAGACATTGACGCCACTCACGGCTTCGTAGTCACCTTCGGGATCGATCAGGCAAAACTGATAAGCCTGCTCCATCAACGCTTCAATGATGCGCCGCACAACCGTCGATTTTCCGCTGCCTGAAGGACCGCAAATCAGCACGTTCGGACCATACGGCGGCAGCCGAATTTCCCTTTCGCCGCTTTTCCCCAGTGCCAGACCGTGATCTTTGACCTGATCAGCATACGAGGCCAGGTCATCTCTCATGACGTTGCTAATCAGTTCCTCGACACCTGCTCCATGATCCGCAACGGTCACAAGATCGACGGCATCCTTCACGGATGGCAATGCATTGGACACCGCCACCGAAAACTCGCACATCCGCAGAAACGATTGATCGTTCTCGGCATCTCCGATTCCAATGACATTATGTTCCGAAATGCCCATCTCTTTCAGCGCTGCTGCAAGCCCGAGTGCCTTATTGACACCGGCAGGCAGAATCATGACGGCCCCCTTATTGAAGATGATTTGCAGCTCAAGACCCAAATCACGAATCGATTCCAGTACGACCGATTCGTGGGGCTGCCACGTGGCGATGATGGACTTGCCGACGGACATCGGTGCGACGCCACGACTCTTGAGAAGAGCGACCAGCTTTTCCGATGGCGGTTCGGTCAGCAACCGCTCTTCTTTGGTTGAGGGTCGGTACAGGAGACCACCGTTCTCGGCGACGACCCATTCGAACAAGTCGATCTTTGGAAAGATCGACAGCAGTTCGGGCAATTCGCGACCTGTTACAAGCACCAGATGCCGACCCGACGCGAGGAATTGGTTCATCGCTTTCAGTGTCGGTTCATCCACGTGGCCATCTGTCGCAAGTGTCCCGTCGTAATCTGTTGCTAGCACGTGATATCGCATTTGACCTCCACTTGGAAACGACCCCTGGAGATCGATAGGCATTTCCGATGCCAATCCCGAGCTTGCACACCACGATCATGACGAAATCGTAATTTCAGCAAAACAAGGTGTCAGATGATCAACCCGGCCGCCAGAAAGAGAACAAACTGCGTGCCGAGCGGTCCCGCTGCACGACCGGCGACCAGAAGGCCGGTCGAGAAGCGGATCACTCGACACCAATGGGAACTGTCCCGAATCAGCGTTGATCAATGGGGTGATCGTCACGCAAGTTCGTGATCGAGAGTTCGCCCTCGATATATGTGGCCTTCAAATACACACGCGCCTTCTCGTCAAGTTGAAGACCGCGGACTGCTCCGGCCTGGGTTTTTGCAGCCTCATTATCATCAAAGAAGTAGGCCCGATAAATTAACGACTTGGGGATGGACACTTCCTTCAGGCGACAGAACTCAAGGAGGCGCGCACGGTCCACTTCGAATTTCGTCACGTACAACTCCACTCGATGTCCGTCGATATCCAAAAAGCGGACCAGGTCGTACATCTCCTCAAGCTGAATTGGATCAACCGCGCGAAGCACAATCATCTCGGCAGTGCTCTCGTACTGTGGCGGCGGCGTGAATTCCAGGACACCAAGCGTGACGAGGATCAAGATCGGCAATGCGACGCAAAGCACACAGAGAATTCGGAGTCGCTTCATGCCCGGTGTCCACGTCATCGCAGCCTCACGCCTCCGTTGAGATGGAGCGGCTCATTCGTATTCTTGCTTCACAAGTCTGTTTCTTCCAGATCTTGTTCGAGGACCACTCGACGCTGCCCACGCTCAGCGATCAGCTCCACATTTTTCCGATCCGCTTTCTCACATCGGCGGTCGAAGCCACCGCCGTCTTACCATGATCCTCGACGGCAGGCCCAGAGGTCTTGATCGTTTTCGACTCAAACCACGTCAAAAGCTCATCCGGGATGAAACGTGTCCGCTGAGAATACGAGTGGCGGTCACTTTTGAAAGGTGAATGAAAGTAGTACCGCTGTGGGTGCAGAACATGCAAGTGCGACTTGGCTCGCGTGAGCGCCACATAAAACAATCGGCGTTCCTCTTCAATTTCTTCCACCGATTCCGTCGCCATGTCGGACGGAATGTTTCCGTCGGCGGCATGCAAGACATAGACCGATTCCCATTCCAAACCTTTGGCGGAATGAATCGTACTGAGCGTCAGATAGTCTTCATCCAACAATGGGTCGCCAGCAAAATCCTGAGTCGATGTGGGTGGGTCCAGCGTCATATCACTTAAGAATTGCGAGCGAGAGTCGAAACGAGACGCCATCTGTTCGATCTGTTCCAGGTCGCGCACTCGGACAAATGCATCATCATACTTTTGCTCCAGTAGTGGGGCATAAAATGTCCGAACGTGATGGATCTCGACCATCAGCCCCAACGGCTTCGCAGCCCGCCGCGACATCAGTCTCAACAAGGCAATAAACAGCGGCCAATGAACTGCCGCAGCAGCGGGCGGCTTGAAATCGCTCCAGGACGCGAGATCACCTTCGGCAGCCGTGATCGCTTGGACAAGTTGCGTGGCCTTTTTGGGACCGATCCCAGGCAACAACAGAAGCATCCGGAGGGCCGAAACGGAATCGCGAGGATTCTCGGCAAAACGCAGAAACGCCAGCAGGTCTTTCACATGTGCCGCCTCGACGAACTTCAAACCTCCATACTTGTGGAATGGGATATTCCGCCGAGACAGTTCCAGTTCTAGCGACAGGCTGTGATGTGCCGCCCGAAAGAGTACCGCCTGTTGCTTCAGTTCGACACCGGTCTCGCGCAGCGCCAACACTTGCTCGATGACGTAGTTTGTCTGCTCATTCTCGTCGAGACAGCGCACCAGATAGGGCTTACCACCGCCAGTTCGTTTGGACCAGAGAGTTTTGCGATGCCCCTCGGCCGCCAACGCAATCACGCGATTGGTCGCGTCCAGAATGGGTTGCGTCGACCGATAGTTCTGTTCCAACGGCAGAACGGTGGTCCCCGGGAAGAGTGTGGGAAAGTCCAGGATGTTCCGCACCGTTGCTGCGCGAAACGAGTAGATCGATTGCGCGTCATCGCCCACGACGGTCAGCCCGCGTCCTTCGGGAGCGAGCCCCTTCACAATCTCGGCCTGCAGCGTGTTCGTATCCTGATACTCGTCGACCATCACACGGTCGAACTTCCGTCGAACGAGTTCACCACACGCCGGTTCCGTCATCATGAAGTGCCAGAACAGTAACAGGTCATCGTAGTCGAGCGTCTGCTGCTGTTCTTTACGCTCGCTGTAGGCGTTGAACAATTTCTTGAGCCCGTCGGCCTGGTCGGCCACCCAGGGAAACGATTCTTTGAGAACCTGTTCCAGGGGCAACTGCGTGCTGACAACGCGGCTGTAGACGTCCAGGCACGTTCCTTTGAGTGGGAAGCGTTTGTCGGCTTTCGCAAGTTCGAGTTCCGCTCGCAGCACGTTCAACAGATCTTCGGCATCGCTCCGATCGATGACCGTGAATTCGGGCTCCAGTCCAATCAGTTTTCCGTGCTGTCGCAGCAGCCGAGTGGCCACGGCATGAAACGTACCTCCACACACGTCTCGCGACGCAGACGCCGTTGGATTGCCCGTCCGCTGCGAGACCTTTTGCTGGCGAACCAGAATGGAATCGACACGCCGCAGCATCTCGGCGGCCGAACGTCGGGTGAACGTGAGCAGCAAAACTCGTTTCGGATCGATACCTCGGGCAATCTGGGCCGCGACGCGATGTGCCAGCGTCGTCGTCTTTCCCGTCCCCGCACCAGCAACAATCAGCAGGGGACTGTCTCCGTGCAGTGCTGCCGAGCGCTGCTCGGGATTGAGTGTGGACAAGAGATCATCAAGACTGGGTGACGTCTCGGCTGTCGTCCGTGACATGGTGGTTTCCTTCAGGCGAAATGCCGCGCCAGCGCGGATGCGAGTCGAGCTTCAAACCCAAAGCGACAAGCCGATGAACTCGCCGCGAGCAGGCCAACGCGTCAGCGGGCGATACACACGAACCTGTCAGTACAGATTGGCTGTGGCACTAGGCACTTCAAGTCTGAATCGTAGAATATCACAATCGTCCCAGTCATCCCATGAACCTGAAACATCCTGACCACGTAGGCGTCGTTCGAATTCAACGCGATAGACTCCCTCGAGCGACGGGCAAGTTGCGGCCAAATCGCGTCAGACGGAGTGAGGACACGAGAAACCCCAAGTGTCCTGATGATGGATAATCGGCTTGGAAAAAAGGAAAAGGCGATGACCACGTCCCCCAATCAATTGCTCACGGCCATCGAGTACGATGAGTTAACGACGAAAGTTGTTAACGACGAAAAAACCAAAGCGATTGCGATCCTGGTCGGCGATTGTGAGGTCGCACGAATTGGATGCCTGCAGATGGAGCGGCCATTGGCCCGCGTCTCGCACGACGGTCGCAGTGTCGAAGTGTTTCCCAGCCCTGGTCTGCCCGACGGATTTTCGATTGCCTGCAAAGGCCACGAGGACGCCATCATTATCGCCGAAACGCTCGACAAGATGTTCGAAGTGGCTTACACACAACTGATGGAGCACCAGACGTAATTCACGACTGACATCGAATTCCGTCAGGCCCGCTCAGTTCATGCGCTGGCGGATGAGTCCTTACGCGAAGTCCATTCCTCGAGCGGTTTCCGACAGGCCTGCCATTCTCAGGCATCCTCAATCGATGGAACGCCAGGACGATGGTCGGGCAGTTCGATCAAGACAGCCCTGAGTGCCGCGCTCAGATCATCGCGACGCTCCCAAGTCGACAACTCAATCCACTCCAACTCGACAACGTCCTCCAACGCAGGGCGACCAAACTGAATCTCTGTCAGAATCACAGATCGCCATTCGCCAGAATGACGAAACTCAATCGGCCGCCCAACCGAGTCACGATCGACCAGAATATCAAAACGATTCCAGGGCCCGAACTGGATTGGAACGCCACCAGCCTCTTCCCGCAATTCTCGAATCAGAGCTTCGTCCCGCGTTTCGCCGGGATTCGGCGCGCCTCCAGGCAGGTCCAACAAACCCGTGTAGGGACCACGAGCCTTTCGGACCGTCAATACCTGGAACTCTTGGATCACGACCGCATAAACGCCGAAATGCGTGTGGACAGGCCCCATGATGCTTGCTCAGTTTGATGGAGAGTCTTTTCAGGTCGCAGAGCACTCAGTGACGGGCTTTCGGCTGCCTCGGAAAGAACGCGTTAGTTCGCTCACGATACGATGCATAATCGGGCCGGCGTTCGTTGATGTCGCGTTCCAAGAGTGAAACACCTGATACCTTTAGCAGTAAGAACGACATCAGCAACGGACTGAGAATTGTCCAGCCGGCACCACTGTTTGCCGCAACCAGATACATTCCCCACCACACGCAGAAGTCGCCAAAGTAATTCGGGTGACGAGTGTATCGCCAGAGTCCGCGGTCCATCACTTTACCTGCATTCGCAGGGTTGGACTTGAACCTGGCCAACTGAAAATCTCCAACGGATTCGAACAGGATACCAGTCGCCCACACGGCGATCCCGAACAGGTCCAGCAAGCCGATCGGATTCAACGACTTCTGTACCGCCGTCACCTGCTGTGGCCATGAAATGAACCACAGCAAAATCCCTTGCAGAATAAAGACAATGATCAGACTGAACCACCAGAAGCGCGGACCATAGTAGGTTCGCATCGCGGCATAACGCCGGTCTTCGTCATGGCCCCAATTGCGCCAAAGCAGGTAGATCGATAAACGCAAGCCCCAAACGGTTGTCAGCACGGCAAGAAGGAGGGGACGGAATGTGATGGGCGGGTTCAAAAGCAAGGAAGCCCAGGCCACGATCGCGAATCCCGCGCCCCAGAAAGCATCAACAATACTGACATCCCGTTTTAAGGCACTGATCATCCACAGTAGGAACAGGCAACCGATGATCAAGATCATCGTTGTCGATTGCGTGACGATCAGTTCTTGAAGTCGCGACATCTCCGAAGGTGCTTTCACGGATTACTTGCGATGCTCTAAGAGTGCGTGTGTGACATACCACTGACATCCATGCGCCAGGCCGAATAACTCAGCGACCGCAATAAAGAACATCCTCCATCGATGGAGCCAGCGTCTGCCAGCGACCGCTCCATAAGTCTGTTCCAGAATTGGAAGGATCTCTGCGCGATTTCGGTCGAGGTTGTTTAGCCAGGCATTCGATGTTCGTTCGTAGTGCTGACCATCCCACGTCCACCGGCGTGTCACGATCAAGTCTCGAGAAAAATTCTCGAGCAATCGTTCGTCGGGCATGATCCCACCGGTGAAGAAGTAACGGCCCATCCAGTTGACATCGCCGTTCGTCTCAAATGGATATCGCCGCACATGGTGACAAAAGTGATGCACAAACAGCTTCCCAGTGGGAGCCAGCCAACGGGAGATTCGAAAGAGAAGTTCGTCAAAGTTGTGCATGTGTTCAAACATTTCCACCGACACAACGCGATCGAATGCTCGAATCTCAAGATTGTTGTCGACGAGCGTAAAATCATTGATATCCGCCGTGACGACGCGCAGATTCCGCAGTCCGCGGGCGGCGGCTTCGGATTCGATGAACTGCCTCTGTTTATGCGAATTCGAAACAGACACGATACGGCTGTTTGGATAGTGTTCGCTCATCCATAGCGACAGTGATCCCCAGCCGCAGCCAAGTTCCAGTATCGCCTGTCCGTCTCGCAGTTCGGCATGGTCACAAGTGATTTCGAGCGCAGCACGCTCGGCCTCATCGAGGGATGTGTGCGGCGACGAGAAGTAACAGCAACTGTACTTCCGGTGCGGACCGAGTACTTTCGTAAAAAATTCCGGCGGCAGTTCATAGTGCTGTTCGTTTGCCGCATCGGTACTCAGAGCGATCGGTCCCGCCTGAAGAGAAGCAAGAAACGCCTCATTCGCATTGGGATCAGCGTCATCGGATGCACCAAGAAACGAAGTGCAAAGCCTTCGAATTGCAAGCCGCGTCACCGCATCGGGAACCCAGCCACGTTCAATTGCTTCAATACCTGTCTTCAATGCACTCATGGATCAACCTGTTGCAAACGACCGGAAGGCGCTCTTTTTCTCGATGGTGGTTGCCAGTCAACGGACGCCCATTCTGCAGCTTGCGCGCTCAGGCGAATCGGGTCACGACGACATTGCGGTTTGTCGAACTGCACCTGCAGTACACCTCCATACCGCTCCTCAAAGACCGCCTCGCAATAACAGAGGTAGTATGTCCACATTCTGATGAACTGACGTGAATAGCCCATCTTCCGAATTTCGTACTCGCACTGATGGAACTTCTGCCGCCAGCAACGAAGAGTCTGCGCATAGTGCGGCCCGAAATCCTCGCCATGCACGAACCGCAGGTTCGTCGTTCTACCAGCAGATTCCAGCATCGTGCCCAAGCTGGGCAAGCAGCCACCTGGAAAAATGTAGCGTTGGATGAAATCGACATTTCGCAAATACTGATGGTATCCACGTTCGGGCAGAACGATGGCTTGAAGCACCATGCTTCCATCAGGTCGAAGCAGTTCGCCGCATTTGCGAAAAAAGGTGTCGAGGTATCGGTAGCCGACCGCCTCGATCATTTCGATCGAGACCAGTTTCTGGTATTGCCCGGTCAGGTTGCGATAGTCTTCTGAAATTAAATTGATTCGATCTGACAGACCTGCCTCGTCAATCCGTTGACGAGCGAACTGGAATTGCTCAGGTGAAATCGTCGTCGTCGTCACGTGACAGCCATAGTGTCGCGCGGCATGAATCGCGAATGCGCCCCAGCCAGTACCGATCTCGAGAAGATTATCGTCTGGACCAAGTTCAAGCTTGCGGCAGACACGATCGATTTTCTCAATCGAGGCATCTTGCATTGATGCTTTTGGCGTCGAAAAAATGCCGCTCGAATACGTCATTGTCTCGTCAAGCCATAGTCGAAAGAAATCATTTCCAAGGTCGTAATGCGCCCCGATATTTCGCCGACTTCCTTGGGGGCTGTTCGCGTGCCACCAATGGTAAATCCGCCGTGTCACCCCTGTGAGTAAATTGAATCCCTCGCTCATCCGGGTCGTCGTTTCCATATTCCGAATGAAGATCCGAAACAGGGTCGTCAAATCCGCACAGTCCCAGTCACCACCCAAATAGGATTCCGCAACAGAGAGCGTGCCACCCATGAGTACGTCTCGAAAAAAACGTGGATTGCGCACAACGATCGAAGCCTGCAGATCGGCAGCCTCACCCAGTTTGACTTCTTCACCGGCACCACTGATCGAGATCTGGCCGTTCCGAAGCCGCTTGAGCCCTGACAAGAGGGCTCGCCGTGCAATTTTGTCCAAACCGTGAACCGGATCAACCGGCTTCGGTGAGATTTCGAGGGATTCGGTCATTGTGCTAACTCCTCAGTCGGAATCGGTTGCGAAGTGCTATCGGGACTGGAACGGGCCTTCGATCGATCATCCGATGTCAACGGATGTGGAACGTACGGGACCCGTTTTCGCCATAGGCGCCACGCCTGCCAGTAGATTCCCACAACAACTTGGATCGTCATCAGGGGGTATCGACAGAGAACGCGTGCAAGCTGCCACGAATTGAGTGGTACGCGCCGAAGGTCTAAGACCGCATCGAAGAGTTTTTGATCGTCCGACCAGTTCTCGATCCCGACACAAAGATCCTGCTCTGGAGGAGACAACGTCCAGAAGTAGTCCATATTCATTGTGAAAAACGGAGAGACATGAAAGTCTTTCGCGACGCGCCGTGAAAGACGTTTTCGACCGGCACCAAGGGGCAGTTCATGTCGCGTGTCGAGCACATAGCAATAGCGTTCATTCCATGGTGTGTTCGAGACCTCAGCGACAACGGCCTGAATCTCCTTTTCCTCCAAGTCGTAGCAATAGAAGAAACTGACGGGATTCATCTGAACGCCAAAGTAGCGCAGGTGGGTTAGCAAGCGAATTGGACCACCTGGGCGAAAACCAAGTCGTGTTTGAATCAGATCACGAACGGAATCCGCCAACGGTTGCACCGGCGGCCCCAAATGGTCTTCACGACGATACCATGCGAGACTGAATCGATTTGTCGACCACAACCAGCGACCACGAAACACCGACGTGAGTTCATCAAGATCAAGCAACAGCAGAAACAATCGATACTCAAACGCATGAGGAACCGGCGCGTATCGGCGATGCCGCACGCCGCCCTCATAAAGACAACTGCTCATGGTCATGACACGGCCCCCTTCGCCAGCGAGGCCACAACGGGCTTCGCACTCGGCTGCAGGGCCGCCGCGACTGCCAATCCGCTGGTCACTCCCGCTTCATGAAATCCATTGCCCCAATAGGCTCCACAAAACGAAGTCCGATTGGCGGTCAAAAGCTCGACGTGTCGAGCCTGGGCAGCGGACCTTTCCGCGGTGAATACCGGATGGTGATATTGAAAACGCCGTAGCACCAACTTTGGGTCAATCAATTCGTCATCATTCAACGTCACACAGAAGGTGTGATTCGACCGAATGCCCTGCAACATATTCATGAGATACGTCACGGTCGCGGCATCGGGAGAATTGCGGGAAATAAGGTAGTTCCAACTGGCCCAGGCTCGACGACGTTTCGGAAGGACTGACCTGTCGGTGTGCAACACGGCCAAATTCGTCTGATAGGGTATTCGAGAGAGGATATCGGTTTCGACCGATGTGGCTTCCGCACCAAGAATTCTCAGGGCCTGATCGCTATGACACGCGAAGACCACATGATCGAACTGCTCACGTTCACCCTGAATTGGAGTCAACTCGACAATCTGCGCGTGGCGACGAACCTGCACAATCGGAGAATTGAGGCGCACTTGACCGCGGAATCGATTTAAGAGGGCTCGCACGTAGGTCTTCGAGCCATGATCAATGACTTGCCAAGTTGGTCGATTGGTAAGAGTTAGCAATCCGTGATTGTCATAGAACTCAATCACAAACCGTACAGGGAATTCTGAAAAGACCCCGCAAGGACACGACCAGATCGCCGAACCCATCGGCAACAAAAACTGCTCAGTGAACTCTCTGGAAAATCGATGACGCTTAAGAAACTGACCAACAGTGAGTTGTTCGTCAAGTTCCTCAATTGAAGTCACGGCATCTCGAAAAAATCGAAGAATGTCCAAGACCATCCGGTAAAAGCCGGGGCGAAGCAAGTTTCGAGGCTGCGCAATCAGTCCTCGGAAGGATTCGCCGCTGAACTCCACGTTCGCGCGATCATCCCTCACGCTGAAACCCATGTTGGTTGATCGGTAACGGACACCCAACTCTTCAATCAGCCGAACGAAGTTGGGATAAGTCCGATGATTAAACACGATAAACCCGGTATCGATCGCATGATGCTCGCCATCAATTTCGACATCGACCGTGTTGGTATGCCCGCCAATGTAGTCGTTGGCCTCGAATAGGGTCACATCATGGACGTGCTGCAACTGGTCCGCGGCGACGAGCCCTGAGATCCCTGCTCCAACAATTGCGACGCGCATGTCACCACCCAAACAAAACGTTCACAACGTCCACATTTGATCATAGACAGGGTGGCAACTGCCTACAAGTCTTTCTTCGCCTCTTTTAAAGACTGCAACTGCACGACAGCAGATTTTTCCGATTTTCTTCAGGCACTTACCCGAAACCTACTCAAAGATTCAAAAGCGCAAAAAGCAATGACTTGCTCAGAAATCGCTGGAGCCAACCAATTCTTCTGGATACAATATCGTTCATAACGTCCACATCTGATTTAAGGCGAGTCGCCATGGAATCGACCCATAGCCTTCTCTCACCGAAGTCGGCAGCCCTCGCGCTGGGGGTCAGTGAATCTTCTGTGAAACGGTGGTGCGATCGCGGCCTCATCGAAACGATCCGCACCGCAGGGGGGCATCGAAAGATCGCAACTGGTGAGATCATTCACTTTGCCCAGAAACACGGAAGCTTGCTGGCCGCCCCCGAGCGAATGGTATTGTCGCTGCCTGCCGTCAGCGCAGAAACGTCCATTGCCGATACAGCGACGCAGTTCGCGGAACATCTACTGGCGGGCGACGCTCTTGCCGTTCGCCAGATCTTGATAGGTCGATTTCTTCGTAAGGAGCCGTTGAGCCTGTTATTCGACAACTTGATTACGGTTGCGTTTCGGATCATCGGCGCGCGATGGTCCTGTTCGTCCGCCGATGTTTACCAGGAGCGCCGTGGATGCAGCATAGTTTTAGACGTCTTTCAAGAACTGAAAGAGTATTTGCGTCCTGGCCTGCCTCGCCAATTCGCGATTGGTGCAACCACCACCGATGATCACTATGAAATCCCCTCGGCCATGGCGGAACTCGTCTTGCGCACCCAGCGGTACCAGACACAGAATCTGGGGACGGCCATCCCATTTCACTCACTCGCAAAAGCGGTAAAGGATCTTCAGCCGCAGCTATTTTGGCTGAGCGCATCGCATATCGCAGACGAAGCAGACTTCATAAAAGGGTTTGAAAAGCTCAGCTCAGCCTGCTCAGAGAATGAGACAGCTCTGGTTGTTGGTGGCCGCGCTCTGTCAGACGCAATCCGGCCACGATTGGTGTACTCAGCATATTGCGACACGATGCAACAACTCGCCACGTTCGCCGCAAGCGTGCAACGTTTAAAAACTGGGCCCAACGCGGCTGGCCGCAAACGTCCTGTCCGGACCCCGAATGCCATGCGACGAGGCGGTGATCGCAATGCCGACAAGCGTCGTCCACGCACATCGTGAGCGTCAAACGCAAATCCAGTTCGTCTGACAACTTCCTCAGGCGATCTACTTTTCGACTTCCCCAAATTTGATGCAGTGAGAAACCCACATGCTGAGATCGTTTTTGATCATCCTGCCGTGCTTTCTAGCACTCGACTGCCTTTGGATCGGGGTCTTGATGAACTCATTCTACAACCACGAAATCGGCGAACTCGCTCGTCGATCCGAAGGAGCGTTGGCACCGCGGTGGGGCGCCGCGTTACTGGTCTACTTGCTCATCCCAGGTGGCATCGTGGTCTTCGTTCGCCCCGCCTTGGACATGAAAGGTTCACTGCTTCATGCATTCGGCATCGGAGCACTGTTTGGACTGGTCGTCTACGGCGTCTATGACCTGACAAACCGTGCCATTCTACAAAATTGGAGCCTACGCATGACCGTGATCGACATGGTCTGGGGCAGCTCGCTCTGCGGGGCCATGGCGATCATGATGCGATTGGCAAAATGACGTCCACGGTGACCGATGAGCGGGAACGCGATGCCGGAGAATTGTGGCACACCCACAGGTTTCTCAAATCAGTAAATACAGTCTCGCTACCTGAGCACCGCGCCACGATGGGGAGACTCGAACGTGCCAGGACGTCGTGAATCCCAAGGTGCCTCGTCCCACGATGACAACGGGCGATTTCGGCGAACATCATTTCGAAGTTGGCGACGTTTTGGAGTCGGCACGTTTTTGAGGATGCACCGAGAGGACAGGGCATTTTGCGAGACGAATGAGTTTTTCGGCAACACTGCCGATCAGTAAATGCGACAGTCCGGTCCGTCCATGGGTACCGATCACAATCAAGTCGATCTGTTGCTCTTCGGCATACTTGACGATTTCTCGAACCGCATTGCCGACTCGCACTGCACAGACGAGCTTGGCGGCATTCACGAGGACGCCGCTCATCGTGCGATCCAACTGCGTCTGTGCGTCTTTGATCATTCCAGGTAATGCTTGCTCTGGAAGAATCCACGTTCCATGTGGGCCCGGAAGTGGCAACGGCTCGGTCACAATATGCAAGGCATGCAGTTCCGAATCGAATTGTCGGGCAAGAGCCACTGCATAGTCCTGCGCATCATGCGCTGACACGCTGAAGTCAGTCGTAAACAGAATGCGACGTACTGAGACACGCATAGGTTTCTCCACAATCAGATCACGTCAATGGTTTTCAAGGGCCGTTGGCCATCATCCCGAGTTCAAACCATCTCCTAACGCACGAATTGTGCCACCCGGTCACAATTGTTTTTTTCCAGCGGCACCAGCAGGACTTCGACACAAACGTGTCGCAAAGCCTCATATTAACTGGGCAATTTTTTTCCAGTTGGTTTGAGATGCGCTCAACGCCTGTTGAAATCTCGTTCGGGATACGAGATTTCATTGCGGATCGCAAACCCAACAAAAGCAAGGTGAGTCATGGCGAGGCTTGTTCCTCTGCTCTCTTGAGAGCGGTATCATTTTGAACAGCCACTGCCGTAGCAGCCAATAAGTCAGAACAGGCCCCGGATTCGCACTGATTCCGAAGATCAAACACGACCTTCAATTCTCATGACGCGGATCAATCGAAATGCGTCAGCAGATTTTGGCACGACGCCCATGAATGATACGTCATCGAATTTGTCGGAAGTCGCGCCTTCTGGTGATCAACCGCGCATCGATCAGCACGCGATCTCCTGGCACACGCTCACCGCGATCGAGACCAGCCAAGCTCTCAACGTCGACAATAAGCTTGGCTTGACACATGAGAATGCCAAACACCGACATCAGCAATATGGTTCAAATACGCTCGCGCACGCCCAGCAGCGGACCGCGATGACCATCTTCCTGTCTCAGTTCCGCAGCCTGATCATGCTCCTGCTGTTTATCGCCGCTGTCATCGCTCTGGCGATGGGCGAGGGTATCGAGGCGGCCGCGATTCTGGTTGTGATTCTGCTGAACGCAGGAATCGGTTTCTTGACCGAATGGAAGGCGCATCAGGCATTGTCCGCCCTGCAAAAGCAGTCGGTTCGAGTGGCCCATGTCATTCGAGACGGAACCGAAACCGAGATTCCGGCGTCGGAACTCGTTCCTGGAGATCTGGTCACGATTGCTGCCGGAGAACGTGTCCCCGCAGATGGACGGATTATCGAATGCGCACGATTGCAAGTTGTCGAAGCGGCACTGACGGGCGAGTCACTCGCCGTCACCAAAACGCCCGATCCCATTCTCGACAAGGATGCGTCTCTGGGTGATCGACTCAACATGGCCTTTCTGGGAACGACCATCACAGACGGTCGCGGCCGAATGTTGGTCACCAGTACTGGGGCACGCACCGAGATGGGCAAGATTGGCATGTTGATCGACGAAGCCATTTCGCCCGAGACACCACTCGAGCAGAAACTCGCCCGTCTGGGACGACTGTTAATCGTACTCGTGTCGGTCCTGTGCGCGGTGATCGTCGTCGCAGGCTGGCTCCGCGGACTTGAGGACTTCTGGCATATGCTTGAAGTCGGCATCTCGCTGGCAATCGCCGCGGTCCCAGAAGGACTTCCCGCCGTCACAACCATGACGTTGGCCCTGGGAATGCAACGAATGGCGCGAATGCGTGCCCTCGTTCGTCGACTGCCGGCCGTCGAGACACTCGGATCGGTCACAGTGATCTGTACTGACAAAACCGGCACGCTGACTCAAAACGAGATGACCGTCTGCGTTTTTGCACTGGACGACTGCGACGTGAAAGTCACGGGAGCCGGGTACGCGCCAATCGGAACGTTTCAGCTGGCCGGCAAAGAGATCGTGGCACGTTCCGATGAACGTTTGAGCCTGGCGCTTCGAATCGGTTCGCTTTGCAATGATGCCAAGATGGATCGCGCTCATGGAGATGACGCGGTTCTGGGCGATCCCACGGAAGCCGCCTTGATCGTCGTCGCCGAGAAGGCGGGATTGAATCAAGCGAATCTGGCTCGCGAATTCCCTCGAATCAGCGAGGTCCCGTTCGACAGCACCACAAAGCAAATGGTCACCGTCCACACGACAGCCGATGGGCACAAGATCGCCTTCTTGAAGGGCTCGCCGGGAACGCTCATTGCCGCAAGCACGTCGCAAGTGGGAATATCAGGATCGGTGCCACTAACATCAAACGCCCGTCAGCGATGGGAAGAAACCAACGTCAGAATGGCGGGCGAGGCATTGCGAGTTCTCGGGCTGGCATTCCGAGAGTTGCCGGACACATTCGACGAAGCAGAACTGACGCGTGACCTCACCTTCGTGGGACTGGTCGGAATGAGTGACCCGTTGCGCGAGCAGGCACTTTCGGCCATCACCACCTGTCGTCAGGCAGGAATCCGGACCGTCATGATCACGGGTGACCAACAGGCCACGGCCGCCGAGATCGCTCGACAACTCGGAATTGACCATGATCTTGATGGACGACCGCTACGCGTCGTGCACGGACGCGAACTGACGGGCCTTGACGCCGCGGGTTGGCAAAAGATGGTGACGGAAGCTGCGGTATTTGCCCGTGTGTCTCCCGAGCACAAGCTGCTGATTGTTGAGGCACTTCAACAACAAAAGCAAGTCGTCGCGATGACGGGTGATGGCGTGAACGATGCGCCCGCTTTAAAGAAGGCCGACATTGGAATTGCGATGGGACAGTCTGGAACCGACGTCGCCAAAGAAAATGCCGATCTTGTCATCACCGATGATAACTTCGCCTCCATCGTCAGCGCGGTTGAACAGGGGCGAGTCATTTATGGAAACATCCAGCGATTCCTGCACTACCTGCTTTCCTGCAACTTTTCAGAAATCATGACGGTCTTCTTCGCACTGATGATTGGCTGGCCGCTTCCGCTCGCCGCCCTTCAGATCTTGTGGCTGAACTTGATCACGGACGTCTTTCCGGCATTTGCCTTGGCATTGGAGCCGTCAGCCCCAGACGTGATGAAACGTCGGCCGCGAGATCCGGAAGAGTCACTTCTTTCCGTGCCGTTTATTGGCCTTCTCGTCTGGCAAGGAATGCTGTTAACAGGGGTCACTCTACTGGCCTTCGGCATCGGAATGTCGTGGCATGGGATCGACAAAGATGGATCGGGTGCCGCGACCACGATTGCCTTCATGACACTTGCTCTGTCACAGGTCTTTCACGTATTCAATGCGCGGTCACAACATCGATCGGCATTCACCGGCCGCCTGTTCACAAATGGTTGGCTCTGGCTGGCCGTGGCAATTTGCCTGATTCTGCAATTCTCTGCTATTTACCTGCCGCCGCTTCAGCGAGTGCTGCATACTGTCAACTTGTCCCTCGCGGATTTGGGACTGATCGCCGTCTGCTCGCTGTTACCGGTCGCTGTCGTCGAACTCGTCAAAACGATCCAGCGATTCGTAGCTCGTTCCGCACATCCCTGATTGAATCACGTCGTTTGCAAGCCGATTGCCAATCGCATCTGCCGAACCGCTCACTCGCGACATTCACACACTTAACGAACTCCGTCGACTTCGGTCGGCAGGCCATGGGCACAAGACGCCGCTGGCAAACACTATTGGGGCGATTGATGGATTCCGTACTGAAGCAAGATTCGATTTCCGAGTGGAAACAGTTCTGGAAGGCCCGCAGCATGCTGGTCATCGCCATCATGGCCTTGAGTGGAATTCTGCTTCATCTACTGTTTCGATACGGAATGGGACTCGAAACGTTCATCTATGACCTTCCACTGTGGACAGTCCTCATCCTGGGAGGAATTCCGCTCATCTATGGCTTGCTGAAAAAAGTTATCAAGCTGGAATTTGGATCTGATCTGCTGGCCGGACTCTCGATCGCCACCGCTGTGCTGCTCGGAGAATACCTGGCCGGGGCCATTGTCGTGCTGATGCTTTCCGGTGGAGAAGCCCTCGAAAGTTACGCCATTCGCAGCGCGTCATCCGTGCTGCAGGCACTGGCAAAACGAATGCCGTCCGTCTGCCACCGACGGCAAGACGGGCAGTTGCAGGATGTCGCACTCAGCGAGGTCGTGGTCGGCGATATTTTGGTGCTCTTCCCCCACGACATCTGTCCGGTGGACGGTGTCGTCACTGAAGGGCGTGGGATCATGGATGAGGCGTTTCTGACCGGTGAGCCCTTTCAGATCTCGAAGACCCCGGGTTCGGAAGTCATTTCAGGGGCCATCAACGGCGAAGCGGCACTCACCATTCGAGCGACGCGTCCCGCTACGGATTCCCGCTACGCGAAGATCATGCAAGTGATGCGATCGGCAGAGCAAAACCGGCCGCGAATGCGTCGATTGGGTGACACGCTCGGTGCGTTCTACACGCCGTTCGCCGTATTGATCGCGCTTTTCGCCTGGGCGATCAGCGGTCAATCGCAACGATTCTTGGCGGTACTTGTCGTTGCCACGCCGTGCCCGCTGCTCATCGGCATTCCGGTTGCGATCATTGGCGCAATCTCACTTTGTGCCCGCCGCGGGATCATTATCAAGAATCCGGTCGTGCTCGAAACCATCGCAACTTGTCGCACGGCCATCTTCGACAAGACCGGAACACTGACGTACGGTCGACCTCGCCTGACCGATCAGATCGTGACTTCAGACTTCGATCAGACCGAGATTCTGGGACTCGTCGCCAGCCTGGAACGCTACTCGAAGCACCCGCTCGCACTGGCGATTGTCGCCGCCGCCGAAGCCAAGAACATTTCACTTCAAGACGTGGCCGAGATCAGTGAACCGCCAGGGCAGGGGATGCGCGGTACGGTCGACGGCCATACGGTCCGAATCACCAGCCGTGGTGCACTCGCCAAAGCCCCGACGGCGGGAACGGATCAACTTCCTCCGCATGCTGGGGGCCTCGAGTGCGTTGTACTCATTAATGAGCGTTACGTCGCGTTGTACCGGTTCCGTGACGAACCCCGCATCGAAGGCGTCTCGTTCATCAAACACCTTCGACCTCGACACCATATTGACCGTATCATGATCGTCTCGGGAGATCGCGAGTCTGAAGTGCGCTATTTGGCCGAACAGATTGGGATCAGTGAGATCTACGCCCAGAAGACACCGGAAGAGAAAGTGACAATTGTTCGCGCCGAGACAGCCAAAGCACGAACTCTGTATGTGGGCGATGGGATCAATGATGCCCCCGCGTTGATGTCAGCGACGGTTGGCGTGGCCATCGGGCAGAATAGCGATATCACGACCGAGTCGGCAGGTGTTGTCATCCTCGACAGTTCGCTGGAGAAAGTTGATGAGTTCATGCACATTAGCGCGCGGATGCGACGGATCGCGCTGCAGAGCGCTCTGGGAGGCATGGCGCTGAGTATTGTGGGTATGGGCTTTGCCAGCGTCGGTCTGCTGTCCCCTGTCGCCGGCGCATTGTCGCAAGAGATCATCGATGTTCTGGCAGTCTTCAACGCGCTCAGAACGGCACTTCGCCCGAAAGAGCTGACAGATTTTAGCCCGCAGAACACGACCTCCGGCCAGAAACACCAATGAAGCCAAACGAACATCCAACAGCCGGACCCATTCTCAAACGGTATCCGACACGTTGTATCCATCTTTAAGAAAATGCACGACGTGTTTCACGACCTCTTTGGCGATCAGGATTCGGCGATGTCCGAAACGTTCGGTGACGACGAGCGTCGCTCGCGGCCATGCGGCCACGAGCGCAAGGGCATCTTCCAGCGGAATGTCGTCGTCGCCACGATCATGAATGATGAGCGCCGGTTGTTTTAGGTCAACAGCGACGTGAGCCAAATCCAAGCTTTTGAGAGGGACTTCTGTCCGTTCAGCGACCAACCGCACGAATGTCGGGATTTCATCTTCGGACATTCCATGGTGCCGGCCCCAGCGTTCAATGACAGCCGTCAGAGACGCGGGACCGCTGATCAGTACGGCACGTTCCGCGTCTAAGCCAAGATGGAGCGCGAACGCAGCGGCTGCCGCTCCAAACGAATGCCCAACCACACCGGACAGAGGACCGATTTCACGTCCGACGCCGGCAAGAGCCTGCGCGTAATCAAAAACAGAGACCTGGGTTCCAGGCGAGTCTGCATGTGCGGGCGCATCGACCGCAATCACTCGAAAACCTGTTTCGATCAAGGAGGGTACGAATGCACCCCAATGAGTTCTTCGACTTTCCCAACCGTGCGCAAGCAAGATGGTGGGACCAGTTCCCCACGCGGTCGCGGCAAGGCCGCAGCTCAAGTTGAGTCCCATACCGCGCCGCAACAACTCTTCATCCCGAGGTGTCGGCGGAAGCGATCGAGGCGTCAGAAACTGTGTCACGGCTTGCTGCAAATGGCTCTGATGTCCATGCTTTCCCGTTTCGTTGGTTTGTACGTACATCGAACTCCATTCTGATGATCATCGATCTGAATCACTATCGGTTTATGCTGATGCCTACGATGGAAAACACTTTCCAAAGGCAGCGAGCAATCGGGGCGATCCCTTGATTCGAATCCTGCGCGTCAGCAATGCCCATAGAAGGCTGCGTTCTTTTGCGAGAAAGCCAAGCCAAGTCTCGCTGTCGGCAGAGACACGCAGATCCGCCTCGCCGAGATGCCCTTCTTGGACAGTCAGCTTGCCGTCCCGAATTTCGATCGTGGCTTGACGCGGTTCCTTGCCGTGAAACGTAAAATGGTAGACAGCCGCTAGGCCCTTGGACTGTCCCGGTTGAAACGAGAGGGATACCCCACGCATGAACGCGGAAATTGTACGCACCCTCACACCATTTCCAACCCGCTTGATCTTCTTCTTCGGAAAGCGCCGGGCGACGTGCGATTCCGCATCGGAACCGGGAACGACGTAGATCGTTTCCTCTTTCTCCATCAGCGGTCGAACAACCTCTTTCAGAAATTCGGCTTTGTCGGAAAGATAGGGACCGATGACATCTTCGCCCGCGGGGCAGACGGACAGGCAGTAGGCCGCTTTGTAGTTTGGTCCGAATGCAAGCGATTGCCACATCGAAGCCGTCTCCGTATCGCTGACCTTGCTTCGGTACGCGCGACGATCCTTTCCATCAACCACGTTCTCGATCCAATCGCTGAAACCGCCCATGAACTCTTTGTAGTTGTGAGTCATGCAGTTTGAGAAATTGAAATCTCCGTTGGGTGAGATCGCACCGACAGGACATGCGGCCACGCAAAGCTTGCACTCCAGACACGGATTGTACGAAATTGGTTGATCGTAGGCCGTGGCTTCGGCATCAATCAGGACAGTTCCCAGCAGGATGAAATTGCCAAACTTCGGATGAATCACATTGCGATGAATGCCCATCATCCCCATCCCTGCGGCAACGGCGACCGGCTTGTGAGACACCACCCAGATTTTCTCGCCGGGAAACCGATCCATCTCCATCGGAAAACCCATGGCGGGATTCATGGCACGCACGCCCTGACGTTCCAAGGTTGCGACGACAGTGCGCGCGACGTCATTGACCTGATCACCCGTGTGGTGAAATTCGAGATTGGCAACCGATCGCGCAGGACTGCGAATCGGCTCACGATTCATCCGACAAACGAAGGAGAGCAATGTTTTCGCTCGAGGGTAAGCGCGAAGAATATCCGCGCGCTGATCATCCAATGCGGGTCGCGTGATTTCGATCAGCCCCGCATCGTCTGCCCCGCAATTGAGTGCGAGTTGACGCAGCCATGCGGCATCCAGCTTCGGAATCGACGGCCGCTCGGGTGAAATCTGCGCCTGTGCCATAGCCATGATCGCCTCACAACTTGTATATACAACCATCTTACCAAAAAAAACTATCGCTCCATGGAGCTGCTCTTCACCCGCTTGATCGCAGAGTTGAGTAGCGTCAGGCCATCATCGCCGATCAGCTTTGTGGCCTCGGTCTGAGCCTTCTCCCAAGCGGGGATTGCCTTCTCCATCAGTTGCGTTCCCTCTTGGGTGAGCCGAAAAGGATGGTGTCGTCCATCTTCACCGGGAAGAATTTCGAGCCAGCCGTTCGCCACCATCCGCTCCACAGTCCGGCTAAGCGTCGATGCGTCGAGTTCCAGAATGTCACAAACCTCTGTCGGACGAGCCACACCAAGCTTCGCCGTGACGGCCAGAATGTTCCCCTGGCTTAGCTTCACCCCGAGTGGTCGCAGTGCATCATCATAAAGCTTGGTGATGACGCGATTAAGTAGCCGCAACCGCCCCGCAATGCACATTGTGGCGATCGATTCGAGATTCGTGGCGGGTTTGTTCATCGTTCAGCTCCTTCCCTCGGACTTATTTGTATACACAACAAACTGACTGATCAAGCCCTTTTCTTGAAATGACCGATTTGAAGACGGCTTGACATGGGCCAAAACACACACTGACGGGACGCCGATTCTGCCGGAGCGCCGTGTGAAATTCCCGGTTCGCACGCACATAGCTTTCCCAGGCGGCATTCCCGACACAGAGTTACCATTTCGAAAGGGGGATCGCCCGCAACGCTCAAATGCCTTACCTGAAAGGGCGATGAAGCATCGCGATCTCTGCTTCAGCTACCGTTCAGGGAGGAATGGTTTCGATGAATGCGCCCTCGTTGGCGAATTCGCATGCCCGCCAAAATGCGAACCTTGAACAGGCAGTTCACCCGGCAGATCCCCGTCTGCAAATCGCCTCGATGACGATTCGTTCGCGACAACAAATCAGACGGCTTCGACCGCCACGATTCGAGGTCCTCGTTCTTTGCGTGATTTTCGGTTACAGCGTTCATGCAAGCGAGATCACCACTCGCGACGGCACTTCGACGAGACTTCGATTGCGGACGGTCCAGCAAGTCTTTAACGAAGAACTTGAGGACGACGCGTCCGTCACGGGTGAGTCGAGAGAATCGGACCTGTTTCTCGAAGACACTCCCGAGTTGCTTCCCTCGCCCGCGTCAGAGCCGCCCGTCGACGATCGACACGATTTGGAAGAACGGATTCGCGAACTGGAAGCACAACTCAATCGCCAGCAAATGCAGGACGATTTGTTCGCGGACCAGCTTTCTTCGCTCAGCGCGAAAAAGGAAAGCAAACCCGATCCGAAGCTATTCAAGGTGTTCTGGAAAAACGGTGTCCTGTTCGAGACACCCGATAAGAACTTCACCGCGCACTTCGGCGGACGCACGCAGGTCGATACCGTATGGCTGAATGCAACGCCGGAAGCAATCGGCACCACAAATGGATATGGCGTTCAGAACGCCGCCAACTTCCGACGGGCGCGCCTACGCATGGATGGGACGATCTACCAGACAATCGACTACGTGATGGAGTATGACTTCGTAAACTCGGTCAATGACAACGCGGGGCTTGCGGGTCAGCCCGCGACGGCGTTGAACGTCATTAACGTCCCCGCGCCGACTGACCTGTGGTGGCAATTTCGCGAAGTACCGATCGTCGAAAACGTGAAGGTCGGTCTGCAGAAAGAGCCAATCGGACTCGAGCACCTGACCAGCAGCCGTTATCTCGACTTCATGGAACGCTCGTACAATCAAGACGCCTACACGGGACCGTTCAATAACGGGTTCACTCCAGGCGTCGCGATCCTGAAGAATTTTGGTTCCGACCAGCAAGGCCTGTTTCACGCAGGGGTCTTCAAAAACACGGATACGATTCCGACGGGGATCTTCAGCTACGGCGGTTCAACGAATGCCGGTTACAACTTCGATGCCCGCCTGAGCTACTTGTTGTGGAACGAGGACGACGGCCGCGATCTATTGCATGTCGGCGGTTCATTTAGCCGCCGCGATCCGCTGAATGATGCCATTCGCATTCGCACGCGAGGCTCATTACGAAACGGGCCTGGATCATTGAATCCCATCTACGCCGACACGGGCAATTTCTTTGCTGCCACCCAAGACCTGGCCGGAGCGGAACTCTCGTGGATCAAGGGATCGTTCCAGCTTCAATCCGAATACATTGTTTCGGCGTGCGAGGATGCTCGCAGCGCGCTGTCGGGTGGAACAAACTACGGCAACTACACCACGTACGGTTACTACGTGATGGGGTCCTATTTTCTGACTGGCGAGCATCGTGAGTACGAGAAGAAGTCAGGTGCATTCGGACGTGTGGTGCCGCATCACAACTCCAAACTGTACCCGAAAGATTGCTCAGAACCTTATTGGGGTGCCTGGCAAGTTCTCGCTCGTTTCTCCGATCTGAACCTGAATGACGATGGGCTGCAGGGGGGAGACACCCGCGACTACACCCTCGGCGTCAACTGGTTTCTGAATCCCCATATGAAGATTCAGGCCAACTATGTGCTGACGGATCGGCGCGATGCCAACCCCGCATTTGCAGGTGCCGGGATCGCGGGCTCAGGCTGGATCAACGGGTTTGGCATGCGGTTGGCTCATGATTTTTGAGGATCGTGAACTTTCGCAGAACGCATGCGAACGGAGTGAACCGAGTTGCCCCACTGACGGATTGCCGGGATACTGCACGAACATGGCAACCGTTCCGTCGTCGAAGCCTCGCATCGTCCGAACCCGGTTTTCCGCGAGTTCAACACGTCGCCGCAGGTGGAAGCTCGTCTCGCAGGATGCATGTGGAAATGGCAGATTGCCAGCACGGCAATCTGTTCAGATCCGAATCGCCGCACCTCTTAAGGAACATCTGATGCCTCGCAAACCAAAGACAATCCGATATGCCACCTCAATGAAACTGCTGGGATTGCCACTTCTCGCAATTGCCTGTGGGCCCGATGCATCAAAGGGTGAAGCAAAGGGATGGGCACGCGGAATCATCGCCATCGGCGATATGGCAACGGGGCTGATTGCGATTGGCGGTCTCGCGGGCGGCGGAATTGCCGTCGGCGGAGTCTCGCTCGGCGCCATCTCGATCGGAGGTGTCGCACTGGGCGGCATGGTGCTTGGTGGAGTGGCCGTCGGACTCCTCGCGATGGGTGGCGTCGCCGTTGGACATTACGCAAAGGGAGGATCCGTCGTCGGTACCTATGTTGTCGGCCCCAAGCGCTGCGATCCGGAAGCCGCCCGAGTGTTCAACATGTTGTACCTTGGAAGTTCGAAACCAGCGGCAAAGGAAGACGCCAAGCCAGAGCATCAAGAAAAAGACGAAGACATCAAATCAACCGACAAGGCGATGGACGAACCCGCCGACGCATCCAAGAATGCGACACCCTGAACGGCCAATTTGTTCGGTACCGGTGAGTGTCAGTCAGTTTTGCATGCCACTTGAGAGTGATCGGCTCGCCCAATTCAATCACCGGGCGAATACTCACCCAACGCATCGCCGGCGGGTGAGGTGGCGCACGTTCCGTCAGGCTACGCAGTAGGCCGGTCTTTCTCGACGGCAGTCTCGCCGGGGGCCGGAACTGTGTACACGGCAAGAATCGCGGGTAAGAAGACAAGATCACCCACCATGGCGGTAATCATCGTTAGCACACCCATCGATGCGAAGATTCGCTGATCGCGCAGATCGCTGAATGTCACCGTAAAAAAGCCTGCGACCAGGACCATGGTCGTCATCAACATCGAAGTTCCCACCGCTTCGAACGTACGACGAATGGCCTGCTTGCGGCTGGTCGACCGAGGCAACTCCTCCTGGAATCGGGTGAGGAAGTGAATGGTGTCATCCACGGCAATCCCCAGACAAATTGTGAAGCAGCACACGGTTACAATCTCGAGCGGTTGTCCGGTGAAGACCATCCACGTCGCACAAATCACGAGCGGAAAGATGTTCGGGACCATTGCGATCAATCCGATCCGCACCGAGCGGAACACGATCCCCAAGACACAGATGATGATGATGGTCTCGCTGCCCAGGCTCGATCCCATATCGAGCGCGATACGATACAGGTTACGCCAACGATGAATGGCAGAGCCCGCAAGATCCAAACGAAATTCTGGATGTTCGCCGACTACTTGAGCCAACCCTGTTTCGATCCGTTGAAAGACGGTGCTGTACTTTGCGATTCCAATATCCAGAACTCGAAACGTGACTGTCGCATACTGATCTTCGGGCTTATAGAAAGCCCGCTTCAGTGGTGGTGGCAACAATTCGATCATCGATGCGCGTTCTTCCGTCGGGCTATCACCCGGAAGCGCATCTAATAGGCTGCGAATCGAAAGAGGAGTTCCAATGAGCGGCTCAGACTTCAGTAACTCGTCCACCTGAGTGACGACCTTCAGAACTTCGGTCGAATCCGATGCCACATTCGATGACCAGTGAATCCGCACTTCTGAGAATTCCAATCCCCCGAGTGCCTTGTCCATCTGGTGCAAGGCTTTCGTGGCTTCGGCACTCTCAGGCAGGAAACTCGATCGTCGTTCGTCTGGACGCAGCTGCATCGCAATCATGGCGCAAACAACAGTCACCACAATCCCGACCCACGCCACAGGCTTAGGATAACGCAGAATCAGATCGACGAAGCCGACGACTCGATGCAGATGTCGTTCAATGAACCCTTCTTGCTGCTCGATCGGCTCGAGCCGAATTCCCAGAATCTTGCGGCTGAGCAGCGTTCTCAGAAACTTGGCGGGACGCGAAAGGTACGCCAGCGGGATCACGATCAGGATGGCAAACACCGTCAGGATCACACCCAACACGCAGCTCCAGCCAAACTCCTTCACAATTTCGTGCTGTGCGAGCGTCAGCGACCAAAACCCGATACTGGTCGTGATGGACGTCAGAAAACAGGCAAGCCCAACTTCCTGCAAACCAGCCCGGGCCGCATCGCGTTCGCCCATCCCGGCCGAATGAAATCGGCGGATCTGAACCATCATATGCACACCATCGGCCAGACCCACCAAACTCAGCATCACCGGCAACACGACGTCATTGAAGGGGTTGTCCTGCAAGTGAAAGAAATTCAGGAATCCGATCGTCCAGAAGATTCCCAAAATCGGGCCCAACGACAGAATCACAACCGAGACCACACCGCGGAACAGCACGGCCGCCATCAAGATCACGACGCCATACCCAATGACGCGAAATTTGAGATTATTTCGTTCGTGGGTCTGCATCATCGTTAGACGGATCGGAACCTGTCCGGTAACACCTACGGTGAACTTCACATCAGGGAACTCCGCCAGCGCTGACTCCGCCGTCTTTCTTAGATTGCTGCTGCAATCTTCATCGCTCGTCACATAGAGCCAGTCAAAGTTCACCAGCACGATTAAAGTACGACCATCGGGCGATAACAGTTGTCCCTTCACGAGCGGATGCTTTAGGGCACGCTCACGCGCCACGACGAATCGGGCAGGGGATGCTTCCGATTTTGGAAAGAGCGGTTCGCGCAACCCAAAGATATTCAGAACCGGCACGCGGTCCATCCAAAGCAGATTGCGGACATAGGGAATCGCTTCGAGAGAAGAGATCATCGCCCGCAAGGCTTTGGCACCACTCGGCGTAAAAACATCATCCGACTCGATCACCAAAATCGCATCCGACCGAGTCATTTCCAACGCTTCCACGTTGGGTCGCGGCTTTTTCGGCGTTTCGGTGTTCGCGACACTTGAGGCCACGGGTTCGAGCGGATCTTTCGCGTGAGGTAGAAACAGATTCCGGACGCGTTCTGGGTCGACATAGCCAACGGTGGCAATCGCACTCATCACGATCAGAAAAAGATAGGCCCAACCGGGGCGATCGACGATCCAGGCGGTGGAACGACCAAATCTATGGGAAATCGACAACGGGCCCTCACTCACCATTCACGGGGACAATCGGCAAGCCATCCACAACCGCGGAGAATTGGTCATTAGGGGTGATTGCTCTCCTCATCCACCCGTCGCGTCTCCTATTTACGGTTTCCTACGACGCCACTTTGCCGCGGCTTCGATTTCCTCACGACTGAGTTTTCCATCACGGTTGGAATCAAAATCATGAAATCCAAAATTGCGGAAACCCAGCGGAGTTTCCTGCCGTTCGACCACGCCATCATGATTCTTATCAAACCGTTCGAAGAACTCGACGACAAACTTTTCGACCGTTTCGGATTCGCTTTTCTCGGCCCCTGTTCTGACGATCAATTTCTGTTTGTGGCGCTGCGGCTCTGGTTCCGCGTCCACCGTCCGCGGTTCGGCAACTTCAAAAAATGCAACCGCCATTTCCTCCCAGGTTTGGTCGCCCCAGGTCACCGATTGCGACGGGTCGGGGTTGGCGGGATTCGTCTTTGAATTGTCGAATCGTGCGGTGAACTCCAGCTTATCAATCGACGCAAGCGGAAGCGGTTTCGCGAACTCATACACATGTTGCCAGTTGAAATCATACCGGGGCACATCCAACAGAACCTCAGTCGTCTCACCCTGACGACTGATCGCTTGAAACGCTTTGCCACGGACATGCATGTGCGGAATGATGGCCAGTAGTTCAGCCTTTTTCGGGAACCAGCCAATCTGTCCGTGGACAGGATAGTCGGGATTGTGGGGCGGAATCTCGAACTCCTGATCGATCCCCAAAAGCGTGAAAACTTCGTGTGTCACCTGCGATTCGGGAATGAATGTCATGCCGATTTGTGTCAAATCGTCTTGCTCGATCCCGTTCGGGGTGTAGTGCATTTGAAACACAAACTTCGATCCGGCGGGAACGCGTCGAGCATGCCCCGGCAGCAAGTTAAAGCTGCGTTGCCCAGGGACATACCCAGTCAGATATCCAACACCGCGGACGTCTGATCCATCGGGCGGGCGTACGAAGACGATGCAGTGATGCACCGTCGACCGATTGCCTGGAATCACCTGCGCTGCCGAGACCCACCGATCTTCTTCAAACTGAGGATCAACGACAAAGTACTGGTATTCGACCGTTCCGCTGGCGGGAACGTGAAACGGTCGGTCACGCATCTTAAGCACCAGATCGGGCGATCGACTCAACTGCCAGCCAGACAGAGATTCTTCCTTCGGCGGCAAATCAACTGCATCGCCATAAGGCATCCCGGCGTTGACCCAGTCGCGCAGGAGTTGCTTGTCCTGATCCGGCATGGTCCGTGCATTCTGAAAGTGACCAAACTTCGGATCGGCATTCCAAGGCGGCATCCTGCCGGAATCGACGGTCTCGAGGATTGTGTCGCCCCAGCCCAGAACCTCATTGTAGTCGGTCAATGAAAATGGACCGATCTCTCCTGGTCGATGGCATTCGACGCAATGCTGATTCAATACGCGCGAAACCTGCTTACAGAATGTGACCTCAGAATTGGTCGCAGCCTGCTTGACTCGGCCAATCGTACAACCTGTGGTTTCCGTTCGAGGCACGCTCACAGCCTTGTCAGCCAGCAATTCCTCTAGAGCGACCCGCAGATCGTGGCGTGTCGGCATTGAACGCATCACGCCTGGCTGGTACTGATCGTCGACGCGACCGTGATACCGAATCGCGAGCGTCTGATCCAGCACGAAGACTTCTGCCATGTGCCGCGCACCAAACAGATCTGCCACCTTGTTAGCGGGATCTTTAAAAAGAGGAAACGAAATCCCGTATTCCTTCGCGTATGCCACCAGTTCCGCAGGCGAATCCTGCGAGTTGCTGTTCACACCAATGAAGCGAACATCTTGCAATGTCGATTCGCGCGCCAACTGATTCAATCGTGGACCATACTGTCGGGCGAGCGGACACTCGGTGCCAAGAAAACAGACCACGGTCAGTCGCGGTTTTGCCTCAGGCACAATCTCCGTCACGTGCCCCGTGGCATCGACCAGCTGGAAACCCGGCACAGATCGGGGTTCGAGTTCAGAGCGGACCTCCGCTCCGAATACCATGCCTGCCATCGCAAGCTGGCAAAACCACAATCGCATCGGCGATTTGAAGTAAGACGTCACCATAGTCCATCTCTTTCCGACGAGACATGCCCAACGGTCGCGATGACCGATCCGCGGCTTGACAATTGAACGGATGGGACGGACCAGATATGGTCCCCATCATTCGCGCGGCCGTTCGATCAGGACGGATTGTCTTCGACGCTTGAGTTGATTGTCAATTGCCGCCCGGAAAGGGACAGAAATCATCAGAATTGCTGCGTATCCAACAGGATCTGCTGCTTCAAAGTGTGCGCCAGCAACTTTGCGGAGGCAAATCGGTCGTCCATCTCCGTCGACAGGCATTTGAGACAGATTCGTTCGTACGGTTCGGGAATCTCGGGATGCCCCTGTTCGAAATGACAGGATCGCGGTGCGGGGGGGCCGCCCTGCAAGATCTTCTCACGCAGACCGCTCAGGGTTGGGCTTGAGAATGGCTGGCGTCCCGTCAGTAGTTCGTAAAAGACAACTCCCAGTCCATACACATCCGTGCGAACGTCAATCGATCGCCCGACCTGTAATTGCTCTGGCGCCATGTACGCCAGCGTGCCCACCGACGTCATCGCTTCGTGGCGAAGTTCACATTCGGTGACGGCAATGCCGAAGTCGGCCAGGACGGGCATTCCATTGTCATCCAGCAAGATGTTCGACGGTTTGAGATCCCGGTGAATGAACCCTTTTTCGTGCGCAAACTGCACACACTCGGCGACCTGTGCCACAATCCGTGCTGACTCGCGCCAGGTCAGTGAACCTTGCGCGAGTCTGTGAGCCAGCGTGCTGCCATCCACCAGGTCAAACACGATATAGCATAAGCCATCGGCATTCCCGACGTCATGGACTGTCACAATTCCCTGGTGCTTCAACTGGGCAACGCGGCGTGCTTCCGCGAAGCAGTTGACTGTTGTGACTTTGATGGCGACAGGCCGCAGTAGGGCGGTATCCAGCGCACGCCACACCTGCCCAAAGCCCCCCTCGGCCATCAGGCTTTCCATTTCATAGCGTCCCCCGAGAGTGACTGGCACGCTCCTTCGCTCCAGCCCCGTCACGAGCGGTTTTTCGATCATGGTCTTGTACGAAGTCGAGGTCGACTCGATATGGACCGAGTCCAGCCAATCCATCGCTTTCAACTGACGAATCTGAGCCATGAGTTCCAGCAAAAGATCCGGTGACTCACGACACAATTCGTCCGCCGACACCTCGTTCCCTGCGTCACGCAGTTCGTCCCATTTCACAAGGAGTGACGCCACGGAATCTTGCACGGACACGCCCCTATCTCTTTCAACGCTCGATTTCCATCAGACCATCTCGAATCGCAAGCTTCGCACTACGCCAACGATTCTTGACCGTCCGATCGGTGACATTCAGAAGCCTGGCAATGGTCTTTTGATCGAATCCTTCGTACCAATAAAGATCAAAGACCTCTCGTTCCGGATCCGGCAAACGCTGAACGGCTTCGTGAAATGCCGTCCATTCCTCCAGTGACGACGGTTCGCTTTGAACGTCCGGGTGCCCGTCCAAAATTGAATCGCCGCCACTCATGAGCTGAACTGAGTCCGTCTGATGTTTCGCGGCCGCACCTTCCGGACCGAAATGATGCCGCGTCATGTCGATCAGTTCACGCCGGATCTGCATCGCGGCGAGTCCAAAAAACTGCTGAGCACCACTTGGGCGAATTGTTACCAAGGCCTGGTGCAAACGAAGCAGCGCGTTCTGAAGTACGTCCCCGGTTTGCTCCCACCTTCGCAATCGCGGATAGTTTCGCAACATCGTTCGAGTGAGCTTTTCCAACCGATCGCACGAGTGTCGAATGATCTCGCTACGAACCTCGTCGAGTGCCACTCCATCGGTTGCCTGAAGTTTTTCAAGCCAAGCCTGAAGAGCATGGCTTTCGTCCGCTGCGTCATGCATCAAAGGGAGCTTCTCTCTGGAACTCAGGATTCGTTCCAAAACATTCTAACGCGACGCCGATGGCAACCAAGTGCTCGCCATGGCGTTCATGCCTTATCAGCCGGTTGAAATCAGTGGGGAGAGGCACGCACTTTGGTTGTCACAAGTCGTGGCATTCTTGAATCTTCGCGCGGCCAGTTCCCCCTGAATTTGACGGCGTTCGCTGCCCCACGTCGTTGGTTGCGTCAGATTTTTGCAGTCAATTCGAGAGCCCGCAGCAGCCTGTGCTTGTCCTGATATCCAACCAGAGAACGAACAACGTCGCCGCGATCAAAAATCAAGACGGTCGGCACAGCACTAATATTGAAACGAGTCGCCAGATCTGGTTCGTCCCAAACATTGATCTTCTTGACGTGAAATTGTCCCGAATTCTCTACAGCCAGTTCGTCCAACACAGAATCCTGAAGCCGGCAAGGACCGCAGCCTGGCGTCCAGAAGTCCACGACGACGGGGATTTCCGACTGCAAAACTTCGGCATCAAACAATTCGACGGTCAGTTCCTGAATCATCGTTCATTCCTTCATCATTCAAAGGTCGTTAAACATCCTTCCAATTGAAGAAGCGGAAGCGAGGTCCCCGAGGGGAAAAGAAACGTCAGAAAATATTGAGAGGTGTTTCCGGTATGAAAACCCGAATCCTGTCAAAATGCTTACACACCGTGCGGCAGAACGTCATGCAAACAGGCCACGAGACTCAGTCCCATGGCCTGTATTTGAAATCAATTCACACCGATTTGACGGGGAATCACGCGTTGCGTTCTTCCACAATCGTGAAGTCCGCGGATGGAGGTTGAGGCCCGATGTTGACGCCGATCTTTTCCGCGACCAGCAGCGACATCAGAGTCCCCAGCATGCCGATCTGTGTTCCGTCTCCGCCGGACGACAGCATCGTTGCGGGAACCAGAGGTTGCTCACTTTTCGATAACGCTTGCGCCACCACCGATAGGGCATATAGTTTTGGGTCTCCATACGACGCGACTTTCTTGAGCAACACGTCGGCTTCGGCGGAACCGACAAGGTTTACTTTTTGCGATTGGCCCTGACCTTCGAGTGAAATACTTTCACTTTCGGCCCTGGCCGTGACGACACGTCGTTCTGCGTCCTTTCGCGCTTTCGCCAGATCCGCTTCGGCCTGGTTGGTCGTGATCGCAATCTTGATCGACGATTGAGTCAACTGCTCCTGCATTTCGGCCTTGGCGTTGGCATCGTTAAGGCTCTTCTTCTTTTCTGCGGCTTGCTCCTGTTTACCGTAGGTCTCGATCTGTTCGAGCGACAATTGACGTAGTCGCAATTGCTCCAGCAGGTTCTCGATCTTGCCATCGTCTTGCTTTGATTCCGGCTTGCCGATCAGAACGTCGACACACCCGATGTCGAACTGCTCGAACTTCGCTTTCAATTCACTTCGTGCCTGCTGCTGGATCTCATCGCGGCTATGCACCAGTTCCAACATGGTCTTCTTATGAGCGACGTCCCGAAAATAGGCGCTCAGCATGGGATCGATCGTCTGCGTAATCAATTTCTTGACATCGCCAAACCGCTGAATGACGTTCGGGGCTTTCTGATAGTCGATATGCACCACCACAGACAGCGGCAGGATCGGTTCATAGGCGTCTTTCGTAATGAGATCGATCGACTTCAACGACTCGTCATACTTGTGCCCTTCACTCTTGCCCGTGATCCAGTGCAACACAAAGTTCGTGGTCGGAACTCGGATAATCTGACCGGCATATGTATTGAATGGATATTTTCCCGGTCCCAGAGTCGTTTCCCACACACCACGCTCACCCTGGTGAACGCGCTCGCCATGCCGGAACTGCACACCCGATGTATCGCTTCCCTGTTTTCCATAGTAGCTGACCACAACGCCCACTTCGCCGATATTGACGACCTCCTTGGGAATATGCTCAATCGACGCAAACCAGCGATTGATGAAATAGGTTCCGTCCAGCAATGGGGCATACTGCTTCCCACGTCGGCCTCCGGCCCTCAGGAAGGCTTCAATATCCTGGTAATTATTATGGTAGTTCTCATCGCCCGCTTCATTTCCGACCGGCGGCGCAATGATCTCTCCGGACTGCAGCGAAGGTCCATCTTGAGTTGTCACAATTCCAATATCGTCGCTCTTGCTACCGGAGGAGCTGCCGATGACAACCGGACTGAATCCGTCGACCGACAACAACTGCTGCTGCCATTCCGACAGATTTCGATCGTTATCAATCGAGAAAACGCCGTCTTCTCGGATGATGTTGAACACGGCCAGATTGATGGCGTACACCCCCTCGCGTAGAATGGCGCGCTGGCGACCTTTCTGTCCGCCCTGCAAGAAGGTTCGCACATCCTGATAGTGATTGCAGGCAACGACGCGACCCAGTGTCTGACTCGGCCCGAGAGCTTCACCCGCGCGGGCAAACACGTACGCCAGTTTTCCCTGTGTCACGGTCATGAGTGGCCGTTTGTGGACGGCGAATTGCCATCGCCAATATCCGAAATGCAGGCCACCACGCAGGACATTCGGCTGAAATCCGGCCTCTCCGCTGAGTGCGACGATGTCCCCATCGCCCAAAGATCCTTTGGCTGACCAGAGTTTTTCCACGATCCCCACTTTGTCGTTGGGGATATAGCGAACCACGAGCCAGAGCAAGAACATTGCAGCGACCGCAGCAGCTCCAACACCGACGCCCAAAGACATGAACACCGACATACGACATCCTTCGTAATGTTTTGACCGGGGACAGCGTGCTTCCGCAAGCGTTTGCCACACTCGGTCAAGCAGAAAGTCGCGCAGCGGTGCCCTCAACTGCGGAGGCAACTTCGCTGGCGTAAACGTGAATAAGATGTTGTGAGTTTGTGGGTCTGCCGATTTCGATCAGAATTCCGTCAGCAGTTTCCGCTTCGCATGGATGACGATTTCCTGTCCCGCCATCGATTCGCTGGGGATCGATTCGCCTGGATTGAAAAACCTAAACGGCAGCAGATCGAAGGCGGATCACGGAATTCCGCAACCGATTTCTGATTTCCTCATTTCATTACATTTTCTTAATACCGCATTCACTCTTGTATTTAAAATGCCTGAGGTATCGACCTTGATCGACACCACAACCAAGGCAAAGGCGTCTGTTATGCCGCATTCCGAAAAGCATTCTCGCCGAGATTTTTTTGAGATGACGGCGGCGGCAGTGGGATCGTGGTCGCTACCAATGACCTTCAGCGCGTTCACTCGGAATGCACTTGCATTTTCGCCTCGGGCGGGTTTCGGCCCCTTGAATCCGACGCGGGATGAAGCGACGGGCCTGGAGCTTTTAAAGCTACCCGAGGGATTTCGCTACGTTTCGTTCGGCTGGACGGGCGACATGATGTCCGATGGGACATTGACGCCGCCGAATCATGACGGGATGGGAGTCATCCACGCGGACGGAGACATTGTCACTCTCGTCCGTAATCACGAAAACAACGATCGTCAGACTCCCTTTTCCAACCAGGGAACGCCCTATGATCTCAAAGCAGGGGGTGGCTGCACGAATCTCCAGTTTGACACCGCTACCGGAACGTGGCTGAAAGATTGGACCAGCCTGGTGGGCACGGCACGCAATTGCGCCGGCGGCGTAACGCCTTGGGGGACCTGGTTAAGTTGCGAAGAAACCGTGTTGGGACCGGGCAGCATCAAGGATGGCCGCAAGCAACTGTACGAACAGGATCATGGATTCGTCTTCGAGGTCCCGCCGACAAGCGTTGCGGAACCGGTCCCTCTTAAAGCGATGGGACGGTTTGTCCACGAAGCGGTGGCTGTCGATCCGGCCACGGGACATGTCTATCAGACGGAAGACGACGGAACGGCAGGGTTTTATCGCTTTATCCCGAATCAACCTGGGCGTCTTGCGGAAGGCGGCCAATTGCAAATGATGCAGGCGGTCGAGTTCCCCGAGCTGCGACGCGAGGTTCCCCTGAACCAGCCCATTCACGTCAACTGGGTGGACATTGATGATCCGACGCGGGCCCATTCGCCGGGAACCGAAGATGGTCACGGAGTTTTCCAACAGGGGAAAATTCAGCAAGGCACAACCTTCGCAAGACTGGAAGGTTGCTGGTACGGCAACCAATCCATTTTCGTCGTATCGACCAGCGGGGGCGATGCAAAAAGCGGTCAGGTCTTTCGTTACGACCCACGGCAGGAAACGATCACGCTCATTTTTGAATCGCCCGGGGTGGACATTCTCGATTCGCCTGACAATTTGACCGTCAGTCCCCGTGGCGGAATTGTGTTATGCGAAGACGGCGATCGCGAGCCACAGCGGTTACACGGGCTGACGGCAACCGGATCGCTCTTTGAATTGGCGGCCAACAATGTCGTCTTAAAGCCGGGCGAGCGACGTCGCATTCACGGTGACTTCCGCAAGATGGAATGGTGCGGCGCGACATTCAGCCCCGATGGACGCTGGTTGTTCGCGAATCTTCAGACACCCGGAATCACGCTGGCCATTACCGGCCCGTGGGAATCCGCGGGCTTGTAATCATCAACGTCCGAACCGCCTGTTGAAGTTACGGGAACGGGCTCCGCATTGCTTCAAAGGCGCGATGGCGCCGTGCAGACCAGGGCACCTGTTTCCCTGATTTCAACGAACTTGTAAGCCGCTCGGTGCAAGACACGTTTGTCTTATTTTCTGTCCTCGTCAGTTTTCTGTCCTCGTCCTCAGGAGAGATGCGTTATGCGCAGTATTCATCGGAAGTCGGGCTTTACGCTCATCGAGCTGCTGGTCGTGATCGCGATCATTGGCGTCTTGGTATCGCTGCTTCTTCCTGCCGTCCAGCAGGCCCGCGAAGCCGCGCGCCGCACTCAATGCAACAACAATTTGAAGCAGTTGGGTCTGGCACTTCACAACTATGTGGAAGGCTTTGATCGCCTGCCACCCGGGGGCACGCGTCCGACCGGCGCTGCGATCACGAACGGATCGAACAATAATTGGGGAACGAACTGGATCACGCGAATCCTGCCGTATGTCGACCAGGCCAATGTTTATAACCAATATGACATGAACGTCGAAGGACGCGTCGCCCCCAATGCCGCACTGTGTTCCAAAACCCTGACGGCACTTCTGTGCCCAAGCGACACGATCGGAGCACCGTGGGTCCATCCGGTCAGTAACTATCCGCCCAAGGCCAAGGGGAACTATGCGGCCAACTTTGGACTGGGAAATCCCTGGTCGGGTACCGTCTGGAACAACTCGGCCGTTCGTGGACCATTTCGTGCCCACATGTACTACGGCGCCGGCTTCCGCGAGATCACCGACGGTTTGTCGAATACGCTGTTCGTCGCCGAAATCATCCAGGGAAAAGAAGCAGGCGATGTTCGTGGGACGTGGTCGTTTGCACCGGGGTCGTTCATCTGCGGACAAAGCTACTACCCTGACGATATTTCTCCCGAACCATTCCTTCCGCTGACCCCGAATGGCAACGCGCTCGACGATTCCAAAAAGGATCGGCCGTCCTATTGCAGCGCCAGCAATTCGGATCGCGACCTGCGCTGCCTCGCATATCGGCCAAATCAGGCATCGCAAACCGCTCGCAGCAAGCATATTGGCGGCGTTCTGGTCTGCATGGGAGATGGTTCCGGACGATTCATTAGCGATTCAATCAATGCCACTGTCTGGGGCAATATCCTGGCCATCAGTGATGGCAACGTGGTTGGTGATTATTAGCGGCATATAACACCGCGACCAAGAGATGTTCAGATCGGCGGCGCGAACGCCACGTCGCGTCGCCGACTGAACATCTCTCGTCGTTCTTTAACACAAGGACCTTCTACGATGCACGATCGCTCTGCCGCCATCGTCCTCACGCTCTGTTTATTGGCCGTCGGTTGCGGCCGGAACGAGCTACCATTTACGGATCATTCTCGCGATCCCGAACTTTACGCAAAATCGGCGCGGGCCATTGTGGAAAACAACTGCAAGGCCGCCCGCAAAGGCGATCCCGCGATTCATTTAGCCCCCGTCCTGCAGGAGCTTGAACGGAATGATCGCCCCGTCGGTCCGCGAAAAGAAATCTTCGCGGAATTACGTCGCGTCTGCCGGGAAGCGGTTGACATGATTCGTGCCAGCGAAGGAAATCGCCCGAGCATTCAACGGCATCTGGACGAGATGATCGAATTGGCGAGCCAATTGCCCGCGAATTCGAATTCCACCGTTCGCCCGCCCGTGGAACCTGGTTCATAGTGCCCACTTCAAGCGACAGCGGTCCACTTCCTCGATCAATCAGGAGATCGGAAACAATCCAGAGATCGTTGTTCCCTGATTGGGCTTCGATTCAATTTTTAGTTCGCCGCCCGCCAGGCTGGCTCGTTCCTGCATGCCAATCAATCCCAAACTGCCGCCAGACGCACATCGGCGAAGCACGTCGTCGACAAGAAAACCGCGCCCATCGTCACATATCTTGAGGTGCAGTCCGAGATGGTCATGCTTGAGCGAGATTTCGATCCGCTGCATTCCTGCATGGCGGACCGCGTTTGTGATCGCCTCTTGTGTAATTCGGAAGCAGACGATCCCCAAGTCCATGGGAACTTGTAGCCCGACAGGTTCGACCTCCAGACTGCCAAGGAAGCCTGCGATTCGTGCCTGTTGACGCAGATATCCATGCAGCGCCGCAACGAGCCCGAGATCGTTGAGTTGAGGAGGTCGCAAGTTCACGGCGAGATCTCGAACCTGAGAGATCGCCTGATCCACCATTCCAATCGTTTCGTCCAGTCGAGTGCACATGATCGCGTCGACCGATCGTTGCATGCTTCTCAGGTTCATCTTCATCGCGGTCAACATCTGGCCAAACTCATCATGCAGTTCACGCGAAATATGTTGAAGTTCCGCCTCCCGTGTCCTGAGCAATTGCCGCGAGAGAAGTTCCAGTCGCCGTCGGCTGGCAAGCAGTTCGGCTTCGGCCATTTTGCGGTAGGTGATATCCGTAAAGGTGACCAATACCGCCGTCGGCTTCGATCTCGGCCCGACTGGAACTGAGTTGACGGAAATCCATACGAGTTCACCTGATGGCCTATAGACACCCATGATGACTCCCGTTTGCGGAATTCCATCGCGCAATGAGACAAGTGAAGGGTGCGTCTCTCCGGGAAAATCAGAGCCATCTTCATGGACACAGCGCCAACGAGGATCGAGCGAAGTGCGTCCGGTGATTTCGTCTGCGGTCAAACCGAGAATGCGCTCAGCACTGGGATTACAGACGACAATCTGGCAATCGGCATTCTGGAGCGTAAATCCTTCTTGCAGAGACTCGATGGCAACTCGAAAACGCTCGTGACTTTCATGCAGCTTTGCCTGTGTGCGAAGGACTTCGGTGATGTCCTGGTGAATCCCAAAGGCCCGAATGGCCTTGCCTGTTTCGTCACCTCGAAGATGGTACGCCACAAAGATGTGGCGTACATCACCGTCGCTGCGTCGTATGAGGCGATACTCCAAATTCAAAACGCGTTCAAAAATGGGTGTGGCGAGCGCCTTGGCGATCTCACCTTCGACCAGATGCCGGTCCTCTGGATGGCAGAAATCACGGACATATTTCTCTGCCGACATCTCATATCCGCCTTCGCGGGTGGCGTTCGTGCCACAGAGGGCATAGAAGCGGTCATCGAGCGTGAAGCTCAAGCTAATGAGATCAAATTCCCAATCCGCCAGATTGGCGATGTCGAGCGCCGCTTCCAGCCGTAGCCGATTGGTGAGCAATTCATTCTCTGTTCTTCGACGTTCCGTGATATCGCGCACGACGGCACAATTGAATTCCCGCCCATCGTGGCAAAGGAAATTCACGGTAACTTCTGTTGCCAGAGTCCGGCCGTCACGCGTCTTTTGACTCGACTGAAACGTGAACGAGCCGCGGCGTTTGATCTCGTCCCAGTGTTCATGCCAGGTTTCCGTGGTGACATTCGGATCAATCTCGAACATCCGCTTGCCAATCAGCTCATCGCGTGCGTAACCAAGCGTTTTGGCCGCCGCGATGTTGACATACAGAATTTCGCCTGACGAGTTGATCCAGAACATGGAATCAACCGCGTGATCCATACTGAACTGCGTGACTCGAAGCCAGCGTTCAGCCTCTTTGAGGTCTGTCACATCGCGCATGGCACCGGCAACCCGACGGGGTCGTCCCGTTTCATCGCGCGAGATGTACGCGCGATCTTGAATCTCGGCCCAGGCTCCATCGGCCCGCAAGAACCGGTAATCGCAAGCCCAGTATTGATCACCTCCGTCGATGGCCGCTCGAAGTGACTGGCGGGTTCGTTCCCGATCATCCACATGAACGCGTTCCACCCACCACTGCCAGGAATCTGCGGACTCGATCGGCCGTTCAAACGCCGCGGAATAGACGTCATTCCAGACCACGCGTCCCGTGTGGAGATCCGCATCCCAGACCGCGTCATTGGTCGCGAGAATCGCAAGCCGATAGCGTTCCTCACTGTCCCGCAATGCGTTCTCAATTGCTTTTCTCTCGGTGACGTCGTGCATCGCGCCGACCAGATGCGTGCATATCCCGTCATCGGAAAACAGGGGAGCGATCGAGACATCACCGATCCTGATTCCCGTTGGATATTTCGAGGTTTCCTCCCAGCGGATGGTCTGCTTCGCGTCAATTGCACGATGGCAATTCCTCAAGAAAGTCGCTCCCGAGGGTTCGGGCAGGATTTCCTCAACGCGTCTCCCGATGACGGAATTCATCGGAATTCCGGTCAACGTCGTGAACGCGGGATTGACCGAGCCGAAACGAAACTCGCGATCCTTGATGACGTCGACCATGAAAATGACATCACCGACCGTTTCAAAGATGGACGTCAGTTGGCGGTGCGAAGCGCGCAGTCGCTCTTCACTGGCTGCCAGTTCCAGTTCCGTCCGCTTGCGAGCCGTAATGTTTCGAACGTGTGCAAAATTGAATTCTCGATCGCCGAAGTGAACGTAGTTGGCGGTGACTTCAACTGGAAATATGTGTCCGTCCTTTGTGCGATGCCGGGTTTCAAGCGTAATCGCACCTCGAGATTTGAGGTCGGAAAAGTGCTTCTCCCATTCACCCGGTTGATAGTCAGGCTCGACGTCCAGATCGAACACGCGCATCGTCAGCAGTTCATCACGGGAATAACCGCGTTCAGAACAAGCAATTTCATTGACGTACTGAATGCGACCATCGCGATCAATCCAGAAGATGGCATCACTGGCGCGATCCACACAAAATCGCATCATCTGCGATTCGTTCTCGAGAGGATCGATTGCCAAGTCGTCTGGCACAGTCACAGTCTCCCCACGCAGCGGTATTCTTTACGGAAGCGAAAACAAGCGAAGGACGACTTCGGATGGGATTTTTCGGAGTACCAGAACGGTATGCTCCAGAACTAGCGTCGTTAAAATAGCTCCTCGGTCTACTCGATCCTAGCCCTCTTACCGTCTTCCTGAATCCGCGGACAAGATTTCACTTGCAGATCGTGATCGACAGGCCGCGACGTATTAGAAAACACGTGAACGCCTTCCACCACAAGCGGCTGTCCGTAATCCACCTGATGCAAGGCCGTCGACCTACCTCAATGGTGAATCCTGCAACATCAGATCCCTGGCGATATCCATCAAACGATGACGCATCGTTTGATCGCGGACAATCTCTGGACATTAACAAGAGTTTAGGCGGGGACAAATCGAAACGAACTCAGCTTGACCGAATGCGGAGCCCCCGCAACAACATGCTGCTCGCGTTGGTTCATTGCCAACGCATCTGATCCTGGAGATGACCATGCGAACTTCGATTCTTGGCTTTCTGGCGATAATGTCCGCCTGCTCTATCGTTCAGGCCGCCGATGACGCGTCGATCAAGAAACTGGTGAAAGCAAACGTCGAAGAGCTCAACGCAGCACTTCTCAAGGAAGACTTCGCCAAAGCTGTCAGCCTGACGTATCCAAAGCTCGTCAAAATGGCGGGAGGCACGAAGTCCCTGATCGAGAGCATGGAAAGCGGAACAAAATCCATGAATGCCATGGGGATTTCGATTTCCAGCGTCGTAACCAACGAGCCATCAGGTCTGCTCAAAAGCGGGAACGATCTGTACACGGTTGTTCCCTTTACACTGAAAATGACGGTCCCGAACGGGACGATGCGCGTGAAATCATTTGTGATCGGCGTATCGAGTGACCAGGCGAAAACATGGACTTTCGTCAACGGTGACATTGAAGACGAGGCATTGAAACAGGTCCTGCCAGACCTTCCCAAAGAATTGAAACTTCCCCCAAAGCAGAAACCGCAATTGGAGAAGAACTGAACACCGGCTAAAGAAATCAAACATCTTGCGGCCGCGGTCTACTTGACCCGCTTGAAGTCGATGAATCCAAGTTCCACATCAGTCCGGACCAACTGCACTCGAAGTCTGTGACCGACATCAAGCCCCAGCGACCCGGTCTGCAGTCGTCCTTCAATTGGTGGATTTGAGATCCGCACCCAGACACCTTCGGCATTGGTACCGGTCACAAACGCGTCGAACTGATCGCCAACTCTCGACTGCAGGAGCAGGGCCGCCGCTGATTTGCGCAAGTGCCGTTCGACCTTCTTCGCGGCATCTTCTTGTTTTGTACACTGTGTCGCCAACGCAGCCAGTTCGTCACCGTCATAAGGAGGAACCGTGCCTGACATCGCGGCTTTCAGCAGCCGCTGCGTGATCAAGTCAGGAAATCGTCGATTCGGCGCCGTGGAATGCGAATAGTCCTCGACGGCAAGTCCGAAGTGCCCACTCGCATTGTCACCAGCAAGCTGCGCGACGTACTCACCGCGTCCCAGAAGTTTGATGATGCTGAGCGACAGATCTGGAAAGCGGATTGGATCAGTGGTCTTTGACGACACCAGAAATCCTTCCAGGGCCTTAGAGTCAGGATCTTTGGGTAGCTTGCACCCGCGTTCGCCTGCAAGCTCGACGATTCGGTCCCAGCGTTTGGGTCGGCGGACAACCCGCCGAAGAGACGGGGTCTGATGCAATTCAAGGTATCGGGCAGACACTCCATTGGCCGCAATCATGAATTCGGCAATCAGTTCTTTGGCCCGATTCTGCTCATCAGTCACGAGTCCGGCAATGATCTCACCCTCGAAAACCGGACGTGTTTGGATCGTTTCAAGATCCAGAGCCCCCGATTCGTGCCGGGCGTCTTTCAGAACTTGCGCCGCGTGGTCTTGCAATCGAAGGTTCGCCTCAAGGCCGCTCACCGTCCCGATCACAGGTGGCATCGGCCCCTGACCATCCAACCAGGCGGCGACGCTGTTGTATGCCAACTTCGCGTGATTTCGCACAAGCGCTCGATAGAGATCGGAATGCTCAAGCGTTCCTTCCGCGTCGAAAACCATTTCCACGACAATCGCCAGTCGATCAGATTCAAAATTTAACGATGTCAAATCGGTCGATAATTTTTCCGGCAGCATCGGAAAGATTTGACCGGCGGTATACACCGAGGTCGTGTTCCACTGCGCATGATCGTCGATCGCCGAATGCTTCTTGACGATTGCGTCGACATCCGCAATCGCCACCAGAATCTTGAACGCCCCCGCACTCAATGCGTCAGCCACATTCAGTTGGTCAAGATCGCGCGAATCATCATTGTCGATCGAACACCAGATAAGGTTCCGTAGATCGCGCGTTGTCCCGTCCGTTCGCTCTGCAGGTCCCTGGATCTGATCCAACTCCGCCATGACTTCCGGCGGAAAATCCGGTGCAAGCCCGCGTTCCACCATGATTCGGTAAGCAATTCTCCGCAGGATCGTACGATGTTGTCTGTCGTCGAGATTCGGCGCCATATCATGATTCCGGTAGGACTTCTCTCATTCGTGTCTCGCGGATCACCGATGATCGCGGCAAGGATGGGAACGTTACCAGACAAACCAGTGCTCAGACGACCAGAGTTCCAGAATTCGGAAGAAAGTTCCTCTGGTTCCGAAAGCCGAATCACCAGGTCACTTGTCGCTGACAACGACTGGATTCCGTTGTATAATAAAAGCTTTATGGGATCGGTCGCTTTCCGTCCAGACGGCCTTCGACACAGGGCAAAATACGAGCGTCTTCGAGACGGCGGCAGACAATCAGAGAATTCCGTCGGACTTTTTCAGAAACACAGGACGCGATCAAGTACGGAGCCAACGCCAATGCCGTCCGGTTTTCCACGCCACGAACAGTTGTCCCGACGAACAATGCTTCAAGCAGGTTCGATCGGTCTGCTGGGACTAGGACTGAATCATGTCACCGCGCTTCGAGAAGCCGATGCCAGTTCCGATCAGTCAACGCAGGGGAAGGCGAAGTCCGTCATCTTCATCTTTCTCTCTGGTGGATTGGCACAGCACGACAGCTTTGATCCCAAACCAGAAGCACCGTTGGGAATCCGCGGCCTGTTTTCGCCGATCGCCACGCGATCACCGGGTCTGGAAGTCTGCGAACATCTGCCAATGCTTGCGGCACGCAGTCAGAATTGGAGCGTGATTCGGACACTCACAACGCCTCACAACGAGCATTCGCAGGGTCACATGTCGATCCTGACGGGCCGCACGCCAATGCCACCCACGTTCGATCCCACAAAGCCGATGCCGGGCGACTGGCCCTCTATTGCATCCGTCGTCGGAGACACGTTGCCGCGCCGGAACAACAATCTTCCGCCCGCGATCGTGCTACCTGAGAGATTGATCCATAACACCGGCCGTATTTTGCCGGGACAATTTGGCGGGCAAATGGGAAGCCGTCGCGATCCGTGGTTCGTCGAAGCATCGCCGTACAACCCCAAATCGTATGGTGCCTATCCGGACTACGAGTTTCATTTTGTCCGCGGTCGTGAGCGAAATCCGAATTTAAAATTTCAGGCGCCGAATCTCAGCCTGCCGCACGGGTTGGACATTGCGCGGCTCGGTCAGCGCAGTGAACTTCTCGCAATGCTCGACCAACAGCGGGCCGACCTCGAACAAACCGCCTCGGTGGCGAATTTCGATCGACATCGACAATCGGCCGTTTCATTGCTGACGGACGCCCAGATGCAGCGGGCGTTCGATGTCCACAACGCCAACCCTCGCGATCTCGACCGGTATGGCAGGAACGCATTCGGCTGGTCTCTGTTAATGGCTCGACAATTGGTCGAGCAGGGCGTCGGATTGGTGCAGGTCAACCTGGGCAACAACGAGGCGTGGGACACACACGAAAATCATTTTCCATTACTTCGCGATTGCCTGCTGCCACCAACTGATCGCGGTGTTTCGGCATTGCTCGATGATCTCAACGAACGCGAACTGCTCAAAGACACCTTGATCGTGATGTGCGGAGAAATGGGACGTACCCCGAAGATCAACCCGATCGGTGGTGAGAGCAAGATTCCAGGTCGCGACCACTGGGGCGCGGTGCAATCGGTGTTCATCGCCGGGGGAGGTACTCCCGGTGGGATCGTCGTCGGAGCTTCGGATAAAGACGGAGCCTACCCAGTGAAGTCACCCCAGCGTCCAGAGGACCTTGCCGCCACGATTTATCATGCACTTGGAATCCCGGCCACTGCCTCATGGAAAGATGATCAGGATCGCCCGCATCAAATATATTCCGGTGAGCCAATCGCGGAACTGATCTAAAAGTCTCAAACGGCCTGCAGGCCTTTTTCCGAATCCCCCTGCCACAAACCCGCGCGACGACCCCGGCACATGGCCGAACGTTGATCGAAACCTCGACTCATCCCACCGCAACCTCATCGCGACTGAAGAAAGCTGAATTGTATGCTGAATATTCTGGGACAGCCACCGGCGCAGTTCTGCGATGGTCATTCACGGCGCCAATTCCTTAAGATCGGCGGCCTTGCAATGGGGGGGCTCTCGCTGCCTCAGATTCTTCAAGCGGAACAGGACACGCTGACCTCACGCGGCAAGAAACTGCCGCACAAAGCGGTCATCATGATCTACTTGTCAGGTGGACCGTCGCATCAGGACATGTACGACCTGAAGATGGACGCGCCGATCGAAATACGTGGAACATTCAGACCGATTTCCACGAACGTGCCGGGAATCGACATCTGTGAACACATGCCCCGGCTGGCAACGATGATGGACAAGTTCGCCATCATCCGATCGCTGTATGGCTCGCCCGATCAGCATGCGTCTGATACTTGCCTGAGTGGCTATCCGATCGGTCCCAAGGGCCGACAAGATGATCACCCATCCTTGGGTTCGGCTCTTTCCAGAATCCAGGGGCCAGTCGATCCCGCCGTGCCACCGTTCGTTGGTTTGACGATCAAGACAGGCCACATGCCTTATTCGAACCCTGGTCTGCCAGGCTTTCTGGGAATGGCCCATGCCCCGTTCCAGCCCAGTGGGGAAGGAATGGCCAATATGCGGCTGAACGGAGTGTCGCTCGACCAACTGCGACATCGGCAAGCGCTGCTGACGAGTTTCGATCAGTTCCGCCGCCAGGTCGATACCGTTGAGCCATTCCGCAATGTCGACGTCCTGACCCAAAAGGCATTCGACGTGCTCACGTCCAGCAAACTTGTCGAGGCACTCGATCTCGACAAAGAGGACTCTGCACTGCGTGATCGCTACGGCCGGGGCAGCGCTGCGCCGGCATTCGGCGAAGACGCGGGACCACACTGGATGGACCAGTTCCTGATGGCACGACGACTGGTCGAAGCAGGTGTCCGGTGCGTCACACTCTCGTTCGGCAGTTGGGACCGCCACGGAGCGAATTTCGAACGATTGCCAACGCAGCTCGCTCAGTTCGATCAAGGGATCACCGCACTGGTTGAGGACCTTCACGCCCGCGGACTCAATGACGATGTCAGTGTTGTCGCATGGGGCGAGTTTGGACGCACGCCGCGCATCAATGCAAGTGGTGGTCGCGATCACTGGCCGCAAGCCTCGTGCGCGTTGCTCGCTGGCGGAGGCATGCGCATGGGACAGGTTATCGGATCAACGAATCGCCTGGGTGAAGTCCCGCAAGATCGCCCAGTCCACTACCAGGACGTCTTCGCGACCCTCTATCGGCAGCTCGGTATCGATGTGAACACGGCGACAATCCCCGATAACAGTGGACGCCCCCAGTTCCTCGTCGACCGCCGCGAACCCATCCGGGAATTGATTTGATTCATCGCGTTGCCCAGACACTTGATTTGATCGATATGGGGAACGCAGTTCGCCAGGAAGCCTTCTCTTGAACGGCCTCGGAACTGCAGCGGCGCGCAGGAAGAATCGCAACGTGTCGCGCGTCACTTCGGACGAAACTCAAAAGTCACTGACGCGTTCCAGATACATTCAGGAGTGTCGCAGCTCTTCAATTGTCCCGCGCCGCGAGGACTTTTGATCCCATACTGCAACATGACTGTGCAGGGAATCGACGCGCGTCAGAACAGTTCGGTGATGGCACGACCTTCGGCAAGCAGATCGAATGGGCGCCCTTGGTTGTCGAACGATTCCAGATTGTGAATGCCCATCGCATGAAACACCGTCTTCGTCACATCGGCCGGTGTTACGGGATTGTGAGCGGGATATTCGGCAAATCGATCGCTTGATCCATAGGTCTGACCACCGCGAACACCGCCACCCGCCAGGACATCGGTCAGACAGTGGGTCCAATGATCGCGTCCTGCGCCAGTCGCGCCGCCACTACGTGGATCGCCAATCTTCGGCCGACGGCCCATCTCACTGGTGACCAGCAGCAAGGTCTCGTCGAGACGTCCCCGAACCGCCAGATCTTCAACAAGGGCCGAAAACGCGCGATCAAATTCGGGCAGCAGGTCGTCTTTCAAGCACGAGAAATTGTTGCCATGGGTATCCCATCCGCCTCCACTGGCACATTTCTTATCCAGACGGTCCGGATTGCCGCGCCAGAACACAGTCACAAACGGGACACCGGCTTCGACCAGTCGTCGTGCGGCCAGCAAACTCATTCCGTTGACATTTTCACCATAACGCGCTCGAACCACGGCCGATTCTTGCGTGACATCAAACGCTTCGGTGGTACTGGACGACATCAAAAGCGACAACGCACGCTGCTGCTGATCAGTCCAGGTTCGCGACGCGGAATAGGAATCGAAATCACGACGAACCGCATCCAGTTCCTGGACCAGCGCATGCCGATGCGTCAGGCGATCGGTCGTCGTTCCCTCTTGAAGCATCAGCGACGGAACTTGAAACTTCAGCGGGTCGTTCGAATTCCCTTCAACATACAACGGATCGAATTTCAGCCCCAGTCGTGCGGCGAACTGGCCAGGACGCGTGTACGCCGGCGCTCCCTCTTTCTGAGGAAGTGTAATGAAGTTTGGCAAATGGGGATGAACCGGCCGCTTGGCGGCCACGACGGCTCCCATGCACGGCCAGTCATCGGCATACGGCGTGCGGTTGTTGCCGAGCGACAGAAATGTCGGATCAGGAACATGCCCGGTCAGATTGTAGTAGTATCCGGCATGGTGATCATTGGTGTTGACCGTGGCACCGACACTGTTGACCAGCGCCAGATGATGGGCCTGCTGTGCGAGCATCGGTAAATGCTCGCACAACGTAACCCCCGGAGCCGATGTCGCAATCGGCTCAAACGGCCCTCGATACTCGGCAGCAGCCTTCGGCTTCATGTCCCACATGTCAATGTGCGAAGCGCCGCCACTCAGGAAGAACAAGATCGTCGACTTGGCTCGCCCTGGAGAAGCCGATTCACTTCCAGGGACCGTCGATGCAAACGAGCGGCCAAATGGCATCGAAGCCACTCCACAGCTCGACGCCACCAGGAATGTTCGTCGCGAAATGGGCAGGGGCGATCGGCTCGTCAGCGAATCCACTCGTCTGTCTCCTCGGTGCTCACAACTGCCTTGACAGTGATCGGATCGATCTGCCTTTGCACTTCAATCCATAACTCGCCTTAATATGACAAACTCGACACCCGCTTCCCAGCCGGAAGATTGAAAAACACCTTGCGGACTGTTCCCAATGAGACTTGTCATATCCCGATCAAGATTCACACGACTCACCCTGACAGATGATTCACGGGATCGCAGTCACTGATTTTCACACGTTTCCAGAGTTCCGGTAAAGAAGTGAGACGAGGTGACCTTGGAGAATTCCGCACTGCTCCGACTCGATGCCATTTCCAAGGCGTACGGAGGGGTGCACGCGCTCCGTGACGTCTCGCTTTCGGTTGAGGTCGGAGAAGTTCACGCACTCTGCGGCGAGAACGGCGCAGGGAAATCGACGCTCATCAAGATTCTGTCGGGCGTCGTGCGTCCCGATACGGGAACAGTGACTCTGAATGGACATCCACTGGAACACGGAGATGTCCAAGCGTCGGAGCGCGCGGGTATTGCCGTCATTCATCAGGAATCCACCGCATTTCCCGACCTGAATGCCATCGACAATATTTTCGTGGGTCGCGAAATCAGCCGATGGGCAGGGTGGCGTCTGGACTACGGCGCGATGCGGTATCAGGCGGCGACGCTGCTTCATGATCTCGGTGAGTCGATCGATCTCAATTGCCCCGTTGGGCAGTTGCCCCTTGCTCAGCGTCAAATGGTTTCGATGGCGCGGGCCCTGGTCGGAAAATGTCGCCTGCTGATCATGGACGAACCGACGGCGTCGCTGTCTGCTCGCGAAACGACCGTTCTGCTCAAACTGATTCGCCGCCTTCGAGGCGAAGGAATCAGCGTGCTGTATGTCAGTCATCGCCTCGAAGAAATTTTCTCGATTGCCGACACGATTACCGTCCTGCGGGACGGACGCTGGATCGACACGCAACCCACACACCAGATGACGCGTAATTCTCTCATTCAGCAAATGGTCGGGCGTCCGCTGCTTGAAGTATCAGCACCGTCGGTCGAGACGAAACCGAATCGCGCCGCAACTCCGCTGCTTGAAGTCCGACACCTCACGCGAGGCGGTGTCTTCCACGATGTGAATCTGAGACTTCATGCTGGCGAGATCCTCGGACTGGGCGGACTTATCGGCGCGGGCCGCTCAGAAGTTGCCCGCGCCATCTTTGGTATCGATACGTATGACTGGGGACAGATCCTCGTGAACGGAACACCCCTCGCCAGACACTCCGTTCGAAGCAGCCTCGCCGCTGGACTCGCGCTCGTTCCCGAAGATCGGCAACATGAAGGTCTGGTACTGCCGATGTCGATCCGTTCCAACGTCTCGTTGGCTGTCTTGCCAATGCTGTGTCGCTTCGGTGGAATTTCGTTCCACCGCGAATGGCAGGTCGTCGCCAACCTTCTCACCAACCTGCAAGTCAAATGCGATGGAATGCATCGGATGGCTGCGACGCTGTCAGGTGGCAATCAACAGAAGCTCGTTCTAGGAAAATGGCTCGCGACAAATCCACGGGTCTTGATTCTGGATGAACCCACTCGCGGGGTCGATGTCGGAGCCAAAGCCCAGTTCCATCAGTTGATTCGGGATTTTGCCGACCGAGGCATGTCCGTACTTGTCATCTCGTCCGACCTTCCCGAGCTGCTATCACTCAGCGATCGCCTGATGGTGATGCGACAAGGTCACCTCGTCGGCGAACTTTCACGATCCGAGGCCACTCAATCTCGCGTGCTGGAAATGGCGTTGCCCGATGCCGAAGCCCCTGCGAAAGGAACGATCCATGTTTAATTGGTGGCAGACGCTCGGCCGCCGTGAACGAAGCCTTTTTGTCCTGATCATCCTTGCCGCCGTTCTTGTGACGAGCATCGATCGTGGATTCCTGTCGACAACAAACCTGCGTGACATTCTCGTTCGCGGCGCCCCGATAGCGATCGTGGCGTGCGGAGTGATGCTCGTTGTCGTCTCGGGGGAAATCGACATCTCGGTCGGTTCACTCATGGCCCTGCTGGCCGCCGTGATGGGACTGAGTCTCTCGCGCGATCATGCGGCTTGGTCGAGCGGATTGGGACTACCTCTGATCCTGGGATTGGGAACCCTGGCAGGATGGGCCACCGGTGTGCTGGTGACCGTGGGGCGAGTGCCCTCCATCATGGTGACACTCGGACTGCTGACGGCTCTCCGCGGCCTCACCACGATCATCATGCGCGGCGGGAATATTCAAAATCTTCCCGATGGACTAACACGCTGGACCAAGCAGGGGCTGTTCGGACTTCCGCTCAGTATCTGGACAGCCGGCGTTGTGCTGGCCGTCACCGCGTGGATCATTCATCGCACCGCGCTGGGTCGGCGGATTTACGCCGTCGGCAGCAGTCGACAGTCGGCCGCCATGGCGGGACTGTCGGAAGGACGACTCAAGCGTTTCGTCTTCGCCTACACCGGTTTCTTAACTGCCTTGGCGACGATCGTCGATGTCCCACGGCTGCCACAGATCGAAGCGGGAATCGGCAACGAACTGGAACTGCTTGTTGTCACCTGCGTCGTCGTCGGCGGTGTCTCGATTTCCGGTGGACGAGGTTCGCTGACAGGAGTCGTGCTCGCCATCGTGCTGATGACGCTGATTCGTCCAATGCTGACATTCATGGCAGTCGGAGAATCGGGTGAAAAATGGACCAAAGCCATTCAGGGACTGTTGATCCTCGCCGCCGTGGTCGCCGACCACGCATTTGCCGCACATTCACGGCGGGAGCCCACCTGATGCACCCTGGACGAACATTTCGAGAGTTTGGCTGGTGGCATGAGGTCGTCTTGCTGATCCTGTTGGCGCTTCTGCTTGCCGTCGCCGAACGTCTGGTGCCCGGGTTCTCGAACTGGAGCAACCAGCTTTACCTGTCCCGTCATCTTTGGGAATTGGCCCTTCTGACGCTGGGAATGACTCTGATCATTCTCACCGGTGGAATCGATCTGTCGGTCGGATCGATCATGGGCCTATGTGCCGTTATCTTCGGAATGACGTTCCAGTGGTGTCAGCGAACCGACGTGGCCGCACTCGCATGTCTACTGACCGGCACATTGGCCGGCGCTCTGAATGGCTTTCTCATTGCCCGGTTTCAATTGCATTCATTGATCGTGACACTGGCCACGTTCGCCGCCTATCGCGGAATCGCCGAAGGGCTCAGCCAGGGGAAGTCGTATTCTCAGTTTGGCTCCGCCTTTTCTCAGCTGGCCCGTAGCAGCGTCCTTGGCATTCCCTGGCCAGGCTACCTCTTTGCCGTCTTTACGATTCTCTGCGGCGTCTGGCTGAGCCTGACGCCGACGGGGCGGTATCTCTACGCGATCGGCTACAACGAACGCGCCTCCAGGTATTCTGGGATCTCCGTCGATCGGATTCGCCGTCGACTCTACATGTTCTCGGGATTCCTGGCGGGATTGGCAACCGTGATCTATGTCTCACGGTTTAATACCGCGAAGGCCGACGATGGCAAAGGATTCGAACTGGATGTGATTACCGCCGTGGTAGTGGGCGGTACGAGTATCTTCGGTGGACGCGGCAACCTGCTGGGAACCGTCCTGGGCCTGCTTCTGATCCACGAGATACGGATGTTTGTCGGCCGCTATTGGGGACTGGACGAGCTCAAGCCAATCGTCATCGGGATTTTGCTCATCGTGTCGATCCTTGCGTCGAGCACCATTTCGCGCCAAGATCGAACGTAACCCAAAATACCACCGACATCAGTTCGCTCACACGAAGCCGCACGCCGACGCATTTTGGCTTGCGATACTTCGCCTATGGCCCGACGTGGAAAAACTCGCGAGCAAGGTATAACCCAAGCGAACCATGTCAGCAGAAGCCCCGAAACGGCACGCAGCGAACAACCCCTGACGCCTCATCACAGACACTCAGATTTGGATCGCACAATGCATCACACGCGATTTTGCTTCGTCCTCTTAAGCCTTTGCTCGATCTGGTCCGCCGGATGCGGCAATTCCTCATCCTCCAGCGCGCCGACCACTGCCACCGGCGAAAAAAAGATTCGCATCTGCATGCTGCCAAAGATCAAAGGGATCAGCTATTTCTCGTCGTGTTACGAAGGAGCAAAACGCGCGGCCGCCGAGCTTCCAAACGTCGAACTCATTTATGATGGCCCGATTGATGGCGATCCAAAGAAACAGGCGGAAATGATTGAACGCTGGATCGTCGACAAAGTGGACGTGATCTGCGTCGCCCCTAGTGCCCCCGATGTTGTCGCGAACGCCATGAAAGACGCCCGCGCCGCCGGCATTCATGTCATTACCTGGGATGCAGATGGCGCTGTCGACTCACGCCAGCTTTTCATAAACCAGGCTACGCCCGCTTCCATCGGCAAGGGCATGGTCGCCGTCATGGTCGACAATGTCGGAGGCCCCGACGTCACAGGGGATGTCGTCATCGTCAGCTCCGATCCCACGTCGGCCAATCAGAACGCCTGGATCGATGTCATGAAGCCAGCCCTGGAAGCCACCAAACTGAAACTCGTCACCATCAAGTACCCTGGAGAGAATGCCAGCAATGCGCTCGCTGACGCGCAGGATGTCATCAAGAAGTATCCCAACCTGAAGGGTATCTTTGGAATCAGTTCTGTCTCATTCCCCGGCGCGGCGGAAGCCGTTGAACAGAGCGGCAAGGGCGGGCAGATCATGGTGACCGGCCTGTCAACACCCACGCCGATGAAACGATTTATCGATTCAGGAACGGTCAAGTCGATCGTGCTTTGGAACACGCTTGACCTGGGCTATCTCACCGTCCGCGTCGCCGAAGGACTGGCGACCGGGAAACTCAAACCAAGCGATTCCGAATGTGACGCCGGTAGCCTCGGCTCGAAACCGATCGTCGATGGCCACGTCTTACTCGGCGACATTCTCGTCTTCACCAAGGATAACATTGACCAATACAACTTCTAAGCCATCGACTGCGGCATCCGTTGTTCAGACCGACATTGTTTTCCGACATCTGCGAGGAAACATCGATCTCGACGTCCGAAAACGGCGAGCAATCCTGTCGACAAGTGGTAAAAATGCCACCCGTCAGACACGCTTGTGAGGCGATTGAGTCGGAGAACAAGAGATGACCGCGACGTTGCCGCCGAACAAGGTGAGAAACATCGACAGGACCGTTCTGGGCATGAGCGATCGGGACCTTTACGAGGCAATCCTGACGCGCGACAGGCGATTCGATGGCCGAATGTTTATCGGCGTCAGTTCCACGCGTATCTATTGTCGCCCGATTTGTACAGTTCGGCCTCCGAAGTTTGAAAACTGTTCGTTCTACCGCACGGCTGCCACCGCCGAAGCCGCAGGATTTCGCCCGTGCCTGCGATGCCGTCCCGAGCTGGCCCCCGGTTCATCCGCACCGGTGGATGCCGTATCCCGACTCGCAGCACTTGCCGTCCGTCGGATCGAAGACGGCGCACTCTCACAACTCACCCTTGACGAACTGGCCGCCGAATTCGGCGTTACTGCGCGACATTTGCGAAGGGCCGTGCAACTGGAAGCCGGATTGTCCCCAATTGAGCTGGCGCAGACGCAGCGGTTGCTGGCTGCGAAGCAACTTCTTACCGATACCAAGATGTCCGTCACGGACGCCGCATTTGCCGCGGGCTTTGAAAGCGTGCGACGCTTCAACACGGCCTTCAAAGAACGTTACCGTCTGACGCCGACATCCCTTCGCCGGTCGATCACATCCCACAAAGCGACCGTGATCGATGCCTATGGCTTTGCCCTCGCAATCCGACCACCCTTCGATTGGGATCGATTGCTGGATTTCTGGCAGGCCCGCGCAACACCAGGTGTCGAACATGTCGCGGAGGGTTGGTACCGGCGAACGGTCGTCATTGGCGGAAGGGCAGGGTGGGCCGCGATCGGTCCCGGACGAAAACCGCACACCGTGCAAGTCTTCATTTCCACCGAACTCGGCCCCGTTCTAACGCTGGTCCTCTCTCGACTCAAGGCGATGCTCGATGTCCGCGCGGACCCTGTCGGCGTCGCCGAACGTCTTGCAGAAGATCCGATGCTGGCACGGCAACTCAAACAGTCGCCAGGTCCGCGAGTTCCTGGTGCCTTCGAGGGTTTCGAGTGTGGCATTCGTGCCATCCTGGGCCAGCAGATCAGTGTTCGCGCGGCGACAACGCTCGCAGGTCGACTGGCCAGACGTTACGGGCAAACATTCGTCACTCCGTACGACTCGCTAACGGCGGCATTCCCTTCGCCAGCGGCACTTGCCACGGCGGACATTGCGGAACTGAAAGCGTTGGGCCTGACAACTCGCCGCGCCGAAACCATCCAATGTTTTGCCACGGCCGTCGATGATGGCGCTGTGCGGCTCGATCCTGGAGCCGACCCCGAACGAGTCCGATCGGCGTTAATGCCACTTCCGGGTATCGGAGACTGGACGATCGAGTACATCTTGATGCGTGCCGTGGGCTGGCCCGACGCCTTTCCTGCCAGCGATCTGGGACTGATCAAGGCCTCTGGCTTGTCGCCAACCGAACTGCGTCTCCGTTCTGAACGCTGGAGACCATGGCGTTCCTACGCCGCAATGCTGCTCTGGCAATCACTCGAAAATTTTGGCGAAACTCAACGCACCAGCCCATAGAATCGACCCCGAACCATGAATCTCTATCAGGATGAATTCGAATCTCCCGTCGGCATGATCTATATCGTTTCCGACGGGACGAAGCTCCGCGCACTCGATTTCGAAGGGCACGAATCCCGGCTCCACCGGCTGCTGGCCATCCACTATGGCCGTTACACCATTCACTCCACCCGTGACACCATCGGCACAATGTCAAGGCTCAAAGATTACTTCGATGGCGATCTTCAAGCGGGTGAGCGGCTTGCGATGGCCACGAACGGAACCGAGTTTCAGCAACAAGTCTGGGCGGCCCTTCGAACTATTCCGGCTGGGACGACCGTCTCGTACGGCATGATCGCCAATCGAATTGGACGCCCTAACGCATGCCGCGCTGTTGGACTGGCTAATGGTTCAAATCCGATCGGAATCTTCGTCCCCTGCCACCGAGTCATCGGGGCCAACAAATCACTGACGGGCTATGGAGGAGGCCTCGCACGAAAGCAATGGCTTCTTGAACACGAAGGCGCCCTGACCGCCACCTGCCCCCAATCCAGCCTGTTTCGCGAAAGCCCCCAGGCCCTCGAAAGGAATGTTCCCGCGTTCCCGATGCGTTAGCCACGCAAACATCAGAACGCGAAATATGCATGACATTTACGCCTCGCTCGTAATCGTCCGACATCTCTCCTGTTCAGTCTCTTGTGCGTACGACCTGTCGCTGGATCAACATCCTCATGCCGGGATGAATCGCACCGACGAATCCTTCGCATGTCTTGGATGCCTGCCGACCGACATGGGCGGTCACCATCCAAAGTGTCTGCCGGCGACGTGCAATCTGCGGCCCGCGCTCCGCTCACAGTACGGGGTTTTCGCCGCCATTCTGCGCATCAATCGGTGAATTCGAATTCTTCGCCTGTTTGGTCCGTCCTTTGCGGACCGCTTGTTTCAAATCGAATCTCCGGTCGGCATCCCGGGTCGCTGTCGCGCCGGACGTGCCACCCATCGGACCTTCCGTTCGAATTGCTGCTCGTCGGCTTCGTTGAAGTCGAGAGGTTCGCAGCGAGACTTTCGCAGCGTTCAAAATCACGTGACAGAGGAGAATGAATATGATTCGAAAAGTAGTACTCAGCACCGTTAGTCTCTTGGCTGCAGCCGTCATGCTTGTCGGAACTCCCGACAGTGCATGGGCTCGCCGCGGCCGTTGTGGCGTGCGATATGACAACTGCAATCGCGGTTGGAGCGGCCGCGCCAACACGGGTGGCTGGGGTGGCGGATACGCTTCTGGAAATGGATACGGAAATGGCTGCGGCTGCAATGGCGTGGCGACCAACGGATACTACGGCGGCAACAATATGGTGGACTACGGAACGACGTATCCCAATTCCAGCACCACTGGCGTCATGAACTCGCAACCCTATGCCACAGGCTATCGCCCGGCGGCGACTTATGACGCAAACGGTAACTTGATCTCCAACGGAGTCAATCAAGCAACCGACGACAATGTGAATCAGAGCGCGCCGGTCAATAGCCCTAATTCGAACATCAAGAATGATGTCGCGCCGGCACCAGCGCCGGCGGCCCCCGCGCCCGCACCGGCGGCTCCTGCACCGGCTGCCAGTGGAAACTCAAACATTGATGCCGCGATTAATAATCCCGCAAACAACACGAGCAATACAGGTGCGAACATAGGTGATCGCAAGTCGCCAAATGCACCGGCACCTGCGACAAATCCTTAAGCTCCAGCGGTCACATGCGCGGCCAGTTTTCCCTAATGAGAAAACTGGCCGTTCTCGTTTCAGCATGGCAACCGTCATCCTCACGCGACGCGCAAGTACGACATCTGATCCAGCCCAGACCATCGCCGATCTCTCGCCAAAGCAGGTTTCGGCGCTAGTGCCGGCGCAAACGTTCTGCTGTTTCAAATGCCTGAATCACATCGCTGCTCAGGAGCACCACCAGACTCCAGATCCCAAACGGTGCCCCCAGCAGACAACAGCATGTCCCGAAATTTATGATCGACACAATCGAAACCACGACCGCAAAGATGCGCGAGCGGAACCGGAGCATCTGCACCGCACCGAAGAGAATCACCGAATTCACCACAACAAACACGGACTGGAACACAATCGCCACGGGTCCGACTTGTCCTCGCTGAAAGTCTTGCAGAATTTTTGGCGCGTTGGGATCAATCACCACCTGCGGGCCAATCGCCGCGATCACGATATTCACGAATGACATCAGCAATCCGAGTGATGCCACCATGATCATCGCAATCGCGGGCGCCATGACTTTGCCCTGCACGCTCTCCACTGTTCCAACGTCAACATCGGAGCGAACGTCGTCGGGCTCAAATTTTGGCGATGCAAACGGATTCTCGTCGTCGTTCCCGGAAAAACGCGCCATAGAGTGTCGTCCGCAAACAGGTAGGGTCGGGCATCAAAAAACGGCACGGCATCATACCGACGATTTTTCATAATGAATAATCGCCAACACGCATCTGGTAGATTGGCTTAGCGTATTCTTTGAATTGAGTGCTGCGATTTTGGAGTATTTCGCTCACTCCGACAACTTCTCGGTTGCGAAGCGGCCGAAAAACTAAAGGCCGCGTCAGGACGCTCACTTCGCGACTTTCACCGTCCTTGCCACGCGAAAACCGACATTCCCCAAGGGAACATTCGGCGCAAAATCGGAGCGGGAGGCGGAACGAATACTCCACCCTGGATCGGTCCACGAGCCGCCGCGCAGGACTCGATTGTCGGCATCGTCCACCAATTCTGCGGTATCTTTTGTGGCATGATCGAAGTCAGTGGGATCATTCAAGTATCGGTCCTGACACCAATCGTACGTATTGCCGTGCATGTCAAAAATGCCCCAATCATTCGGCTTGAGCAATCCAACCGAGTGCGACCGCTTGTCTGAATTTCTCTTGCTCCAGGCATATTGGTCGAGGGGACCTTCCCAGCGTCCAAAGGAGTACGCCGTCTCAGTGCCCGCTCGACACGCGTATTCGCGTTCCGCTTCAGTGGGAAGACGGTAGCCCGTTCGATCGCCAAGATTTTCCGCGACCTTCATTCCTTTGGTGTAGTTGTCCGAGTCATCCGGGATGTAACACCACTGGTCTTTCGAAATTCCCTCGCGCTTGCTGAGCCAATTGCAGAATTCCGCCGCCTGATACCAGGTCACCAGATTGATTGGACAGGTCGGCACGGCCGCTTGATTCTTGTCATAGTGATGCTCCCTGCGAAACCGTAGAAACTGCTCCACAGTCACTGCCGTGGAAGCGATTGCGAAACTGTGCCCAATTCGCACCCGATGCCGAATCTCGTTGGGCTGACGCCCGTCTTCGTTCTCGGGCGATCCCATCTGAAACTCGACCGGTCCTGGAATCACCACCATCGTCTGCCCCTGCAGATTGATGTACCACTGAGCGGGAGCATTGTCGGACGGAAACCCGAGTCGTTGTTGGATCTCGCCGATTTTTCGCCGACGCTCAACTCGATCGCTCGCCAGTTCGCCATTTGTACGCGTCAGCCATTCTTCTTCTTTCCATCGTCGAAGGAGCCATTCGACGGCAGCATGAAGCCCCGCATCAAGCTCATCACGATACATCTGCTTGAGCTTTGGGATCAGGCTGGCCCGTTCATGTCGCGGCAGTCCCTCACCAAACTCGCCCAGACACAGCAATAGAGCCTGTTGGATCGAGACATCGTCTTCCTCATACAGATGAACGGTGATCGTCTCGACGTCTGCTTGCAGCACCGCCAGTCGATGAATGAGCAACGTCCGCAGGCTCGAGTCAGAACGGTGCTTCAGCAGCGGCCAGACCTGAAGCGGCGACTCCAGCTTAACAAGAGCCACCGCGGCATTCGCCTGACGTTGTACGATCCGCTCTCGAACTTGATTCGATGGCCAATCGACACTGGGGAACGTCACATCCACTTCAGTACGCAATCGGTTGATCACGGCATTGCGACGTTCTTTGAGCTTCGGAAAGAGATCACGAAACTCGTTCTCATCAGCATCGAGTAGCTTCTCGGTCAAGTTCGCGATGTCTTCGGCCGCAGCCAATGCCCCCACATGTATCAACAGCGTGGCAGCAATGCACAATGACAGAAAAATGCCACGGCACAATCGCGTTTGCAGTTGCTCTATTCGAATTGAAAGCCGACACGAACGCGACATTGCCATTTCAATTCACTCAAACAATCATTGGAAGCCTCGCCGCGATCCGTAAGCGATCACAGCCAGAAGAGAGCGCGACAGGCACCCGTGATTCAGTTGATCGAACGCTATCGCCATGCGATGACCTGAAAAAAGATTGTTGTCTCACCACGTCCCAAGCCAACTTTCGACACGTCATATTTCCGGCTCGTTACTGTTTTTCGATGCCCCCCATCGACATCGCACGTGATCAGGAATGTCTCGCGAAACGGCGTTTCGTCCGAGTCCTCAGGTGTGGGTTGCCAGGTGTAGGCGATCCGCGATCCGTCTGGTGACCAGCAGTAACCCTGCACTTCACCCGGATCATCGACAAAACTTCGTTTTTTCGTTTCCATGTCGACAACACTCAATCGAAGCGGTTGACGATCTTCGTTCGGGCGTCTGAATCCGGCCATGCAAAGCAATCGCTTACCATCAGGCGATAGTTGGGCACCAAACGCCGCTTCAAAATGGGATGTGATGAATTCTGGCTCGCCCGTTCCGTCCATGTTAACCCACGCAATCCGCCCGTCGACAGACGTCAACAAGCGTTTACCGTCCGCAGACCACTCGGTTGGTATCTGGTCCAATGAACACTCCAACTCGACCAGGCTTTTTGTTGTCAGATCATAGATACGAAAAGCACTCGTACGACCTTGATTGCGCCGGCCTTGTTCACAGATCAGGACGCGCTGACTATTTGGCGCCCACATCGCTTGAAAACTTGATCCCGACCTTCCCCAAATCATCGGAACCGATATTTGATCAACAGGATTGCGTCGGGACTGAATCACCACTCGACTGGCGAGGGTCTCTCCCGTATCGATGCTTGAAGAATCAACAAAGACAACCCACTGGCCGTCCGGAGACAACGCGCCTGTCGCATGAGCTGTCTTGCTAAGCCGCACGATCTCAATACCGTCCGCCCCGATTAATGCCGTCCCTCGATCAATCACCATGAAGGTATCGAAAGCAGCTTGAGGTTGGGCCAAACTCGCACCGGGAGCAACGAACAAACCCCATACGAAGACCAACGACCAGCGACACGATTTCTCGATCGAAAAACAGTCCTTTACCACCACAATCACTCCGATCACTCGACCGAATTTCGCATTGTTCTCAGGACGAAAGCAGCGACTGTCCCAAGGGAACTGTTTGGCCAAGGCTGTTCGACTCTACGGCGTCGGTGTCGTTCGCGCCACAGTCACAGTGAACCACTTATTCCGCAAAGTCTCGGCCCACTGACGTTCACCGTCGTCCTGGAAAATCGCAAACGAATCCATTGGAAGTCCAACTGGTGAGCCTGCCTTCAATGCCGGCAACGAAAGATTGACGGAAGAAATCGCTCCCGAACTGGAACCTTGGGTAAACGCATGGCCCTTCGTTCCTGAACTGACGGAACAGTTCCACGAGCCCTTCTTTGATGAACCATAAATCAAAATCTGCTCATCGTCTTCCGCGTTTTTTAGTTCCAACCGTAAATGACGAATTCGAACCGGGAACGAAATCTCTCGGATGCCGCGCGCGGTGACGTGATAGGCAACCCAGTTCAGCCCCGCGGGAAGCATTTCCGAGCGACCACTCGGATCATTCTGAACCCATAGTCGTCCCTGACGAGGATCAACAACGAGAACGGCGTTCGACTTGCGATTCTCCCTCGCGGCCTCTTGATGCAGTGTCCGCCAATGCCCATGCAAAACCTGAAATCGCCGTGCTTCGACACCGCGATCCGCGGTCGAGTCCGCACCCGCAGTGACCGCCGCGATTAACAACATGACTGTCAGATTCATCATGATCCCCGATGGCAATTGTTCCTCACGAAGTGAGAATAATGAATTCCATCCGCATCGCAACGCTCCATCAACAACATGCGATCCCAATCGCAAGAATACTCAAAACGGCCACGGTAACAAGATTCCGTGATGCTGAAACAAAACGGCTCGACCTGCCGCACCGATGGCTGGTGTCAAGAACAACGCAAGGACATAGACTCCAAGCAATGAAGTTTGCAGCATCCACATCGGCACGCGGATCAACCACGACGCACGATTCTCGGCACGCATGGCTTGGGCGTAGCACCAACCGATCAAAATCTTCGCCGGATAGATCGACGCAATAAACACCGGCGTGAACAACCAGTAAACATCACGAGGCAGCACGGCCACTTTGAACAAGTACAACGGCAACGACAGGGCATAGAGCACGATCGTCGCCAATACCATTGCGACAGGTGCTTTACGGTAGCACTCTCGGACGGTTCGTAGTTCGAACATTGCCCGCCAGCGACCTTGTGCCGCGAAGTGTGCTTGCAGGAAGGGCACCCATGCGAGCACCACGATCAGCATCCCCCCACCAATCAATGTCATCAACAACTGCCCTGGCTTGGAAGTGTCTCGAAGCGCCGCAAATAACACCGTCGGAATAAACAGCCATGCCAACGCCAGGAAAAAGCCGCGCAGTCCCAGTGAGAAGTGATGCCGAATTCTCAACGCGGCAATGAATTCGCGCGTGGCCTGAGCAGACTGCCGGGCATAGCCGCCTTGTTGCAATCGTTTCCACAGCCACAACGCATTCAACGGAGGCGGCCAGAAAAACAATCCCAGGCGGCCACCTCGCGCAATCGCCAGCAATAGGTGAAGGGCAACCGCTGCCGAGAAGACTCCAAGCCCAATCTGCCATGCTGCCGCCATGTGGGTATCCGGTGCAATCAGACGCGCGTCACTCGCCGCGTCGGCCACCTGTCGGATCATCCACCACCAGAACCAGCACCCGGCCGCAATGCCTCCCAACTTGGGAGCGAGCGCCAGCAGCGGCATCGCGTAGCGGAACTTGCCTGTCCGTGCGACCTGTCCCTGGGCCTCCAGCAGGTAACCCAGAGCGATGAAGTTCACCAGTGGGATCGCGGCCAAAAACGCCAGGAGCGCAAACAGACTCAACACACCAAAGGCCAGCTCAAATAACCAGTATGCTGAGCGAAGGGGATGCCAGATCGGATGTGGAAATGGCCGAAGCTGATGAAACGAAAACTCCGAAACTCGTTCCGACGCCACCAAACCCAACGGAACCGACGACGGTTCCGTTGAACTGGCCAGGACGGGCCCCTTATCGACTTGATTCGCAGCAATCAACGACATCAACACGAGGCCCCTTAACCTCACTTCAAGACCATTCCCGATCTCTGTGCCTTCCATCCACCCAAGGCATGGCCAAACCGGGCGTTGGGTTCAAATGGATCCAGCGAACGAGTCGCAGTGAATACGACACCGTCAGCAGCGATCAAGGAAAGTCGTCGCACACACCTTGAAATCTATCCAGGATTGGCTGTTTTGTGGACCAGACCATCGCCAAAGTTTACCCCGAAAGACGGAGGTTCGTGACCGCATCCATTCCAAAACAGCGCTGGTTTACACGGGATATTCAATGTAATCTGACATCCTGATGCAATGATGATTGCCGCGAGTGGAACGACAAACCTGAATTCAGGCATGCCTGAAGTGACCGCAAGCAAGCCAACAAGCCTGCGGACGATGCGTTCCACCCCGATCAGGACAGAGTGGCAGTGTCACCCGAAGCGAAAGATTCTCATGTCACGCCTGCGAAACCTGCTGAACGCACTCGCACCACTGTTGGTGGTTGGTGGCGTCGTGGTTCTCGTGGCGTCGGCCGCTCGCAGCCCAATTGCGGACAAGTCCCCCAGAAGCTTGACGGCATTCGACGCCGCGGACGATTCGATCGTCTGCAGAGTCGACCGTCTGATCGCAGCGCGGTGGCGGGAAGCGGGAATTGAACCTGCTTCACGCGCCGACGATCTGACAATCCTGCGACGGCTAACGCTCGTCTTGCATGGAACTGCACCGTCGCTCGAAGAACTTCGTCTGTTTGAATCGGACCGAGATTCAGACCGTATCGAGCGGTGGACTGAGCGAATTCTGGCGGACCGACGATATGCCGACTATTTCGCGCGCCGTCTGTCGCGAGTCTTTGTCGGCGCTGACCAAGGGCAGTTTGTGGTGTTTCGTCGAGATCGCTTCTGGACCTGGCTTGGAGACCAGCTTCATTCGGATCGTCCATACGACACCCTTGTACGAGACATGATATCTGGACGCGGTCTTTGGACGGACAGGCCGCAGGTCAATTTCGTCGCCGCCGCCGTGACCGACAATGTGATTGATCATAACAAGTTGGCAGGTCGGACCGCCCGCGCCTTCCTCGGTCAACGAATCGATTGTGCCCAGTGTCACAACCACCCATTTGCTGATTGGAAGCAAACTCAGTTTTCAGGATTGGCGGCTTGCTTCGACCGTGTCAGCATTTCTCTGGTCGGTATCGAAGACAACAAGAAAGACCTCGACACGACTGCGGATCGTATGACACAGGGGGATGTCACTGTAACGCCAGCCGTTCCCTATCACCCTGAATGGATGCCAGAGCAGGGGACCACGCGTCAGCGACTTGCCGCCTGGGTGACGCATTCGGACAATCGCCGCTTCGACCGCGCGATCGTCAATCGAGTCTGGGGACTGATGTTTGGCCGGCCGTGGATCGATCCGGTTGACGACATCCCGAACCCACATGAATCGACTGTCGATACCAATGATTTGCTCGACGTCTTGGCAACCGACTTTCAGACGCACGGTCGCAGTCTGAAGCGTTTGATTACGAAAATCGCGGCGATGCGCGTGTTCCGTATGTCGTCACAACATCCCGCATTTGAACAGGGTCACCGAGTCGACGATGTCGAACGCGTATGGGCCGCATTTCCGGTCACCAGGCTGCGTCCCGAGCAAGTGATCGGATCGATGTTGCAAGCGTCGTCGATTAAGACGCTCGACCAAAACTCGCACTGGACCAAACGCGCGGTACGATTCTTTAAGGAACTCGACTTTGTGAAAGCGTACGGTGATCTGGGCGAGGACGAATTAACCGAACGCACTGGAACCATCGCGCAGGCGCTGCTGCGAATGAACAGTGAGTTCTCGTCCGAGTGGACGAAAGGGACCCTGTTCAGTGCCGCTGGCCGGATCTCGGGAATAGCCACTGATGACGACGCGTGCCTGGATCTCTGCTTTCTTGTTTGCCTGACGCGTCATCCAACCGATGAAGAGCGTTCACTGTTACGGAAGCAACTGGAAGGTGCCCGTGGTGATCAAAGAACGAAAATTGTCGAAGATCTGTTCTGGTCGCTCTTCAACAGCCCCGAATTCAGCTGGGAATATTAGTGGCATATTCGTGCCATACAGAACGGTTCACGAGTATCGCCAGAGGACTTTAGGGTCTGCTCGAAGCAAGTTCATCACCGTATCAGTTCAGGATTGAAGCTCCATTCGCGTGAGTCGCGCCCTATGATTCGAATGCATTCATCACGCCGTGATTTTTTGCGGATCACCGCCGCCGGTGTCGGACTTTCGTTCGCGATTCCAGGGCTCGAACCGCGTGCCGCCGACCGCCGCGGGGACGAACGCGCAAAATCGTTTCTCACGATCTGGCTAGGTGGCGGTCCAAGCCAATTGGAAACCTGGGACCCGCACCCCAGAACACGAATCGGTGGCGACGTCAAAGCCATTTCCACCACGATCCCGGGCTGTCAGATCTCAGATTTTTATCCGCACACTGCCGAACAGTTGCACCATCTGTCGGTGATCCGGTCGCTCGTTTCGAAAGAAGGAGATCACGAACGGGCTTCGTACATGCTGCATACCGGTTATCGCCCGGAACCAACGCTGGTCCATCCCAGCATTGGAGCGATCGCAACGCACGAGCGGCCTGAGGAGACGGTCGAAATTCCGCAATTTGTGTCGCTCGGCGATGCGACATTCCCGCCTCGCGGCGGCTTCCTCGGAAACCGCTTTGACGCCTATCGAATCTTGAATCCCGGAGAACGCGGCCAGAATCTTGTGTCGCTTGTGGACCAGGATCGACAGACGCGTCGGCTGGAGAACCTCAGCATCCTCTCTCGGACGTTTGCCCGCGGAAGACAGATCAAAGCCGAGCAAACACTGCATCAACACACAATCGATGCGGCGCGACGCATGATGACGTCGGACCAATTGAAGGCGTTTTCCGTCGAGCACGAACCAAAGCCCCTTCGCGATGCTTACGGCGACAACGCGTTTGGCAGAGGTTGCCTTGTGGCCCGAAGACTGCTGGAAACCGGCGTTCGTTCGATCGAAGTCTCACTCGAGGGGTTCGACACGCATACCAGAAACCACGAGGGACAGGCCGCACGTGCGAGAACCCTCGACCCGGCCTTGTCGACACTGCTCAAGGATCTTGCCGATCGAGATCTGCTGCAATCCACCGTGGTCCTTGTCACGGGCGAATTCGGCCGCACACCAAACATGAATCCACTCGAAGGACGTGACCATTGGCCAAACGGATTTTCGTGCTTGCTCGGCGGCGGTGGACTGGTCAGTGGATTGGTCATCGGTTCGACCGATCCCGAAGGCACCGCACAGCGCCCGGACGATCCCATCGAGGTCGCCGACCTTTACGCAACGGTGCTCCACCGGCTCGGCATCGAGTATGCGAAAGAGATCGTCACTCCCATCGGCCGCCCCATGAAATTCTGTTCCGGCAAGCCGATCGAGCGCCTTTCGCGGTCGTAGTGGCCATCAAATCTGAATGACATCTGGATGAACTTGGGACAAGTCAGCCTCCAAGTGTTGGTCACCAACCAGTCAGGACTGATTGGCTGTGTTCCTCGATCCGATTGATCGGTGGATTTGGCCCAGTGAGAGGACTACAACTGTTATCTCATTTTCTCGACGATCGCGGTGTGCAAGAATGATCTCCTTCATTGTTTAGAGAGATGGTGATTTCATGAACGCCAGTTCCACTTCCACAACCGCCGCAACTCCGACTCTGCGGCGAAGAAATTTGATTTTCAAAATCGCCTTGGCGACGGTACTCGTCATTCTATTGATTCCCCTGGTACTCAAGGGACTCGCGGATTATTCCCCCGTCATCGAGGTGAAAGACCGCGTGAATTCACTGGGAGGACGAGCCCATATGGCCGTGGCCGCACCAGCAGTTCTGCAATCGATTGTCGGAAAAGATTGGGACGGTTGGGATCAATTCTATGGCGGGGTCGAAGTCGATCAGATCACCCTCGATCAATCTCCAATTGGGGATGACGATTTGGCTGTGCTCAAACAAACCCCACAGCTCGTCGGACTATCACTTCGCGCCACGAAGATCACCGACGCAGGTCTCAAATACTTGTCCAGCGTCCCTCGTCTTCAAAAGTTGGACCTGAGCAGGACAAAGATCTCAGATGCTGGCCTGGAACATCTGCAAACTCTCGTGAACCTGTGTGAGCTAACTATCGCCGAGACAAGTGTTACCGACGCAGGGACCGCCAAGCTGGCAGGATTGAAGAATCTGCGTGTCCTGAATGTCTCCAAAACAAATGTGACAGATACATCACTCAAGGTGATCTCTGAAATCCCCAATCTGAACACACTTATTCTGGACGGATGCAACCTTACCGACGTCGGACTTGCCTCGTTAAAGGACTGTCAATCGCTGACGTTCCTGTCGCTCGACGGAATTCCGCTTACAGGAAGTTTTCTGAAAGAATTGAAGGGGATTCCGCTTGAGTACCTCACTCTTGCGAATTCCAAATGCGATGGAACCACGTTTAAAGATGTGGGAACACTGAAAAACCTGAAGATGCTCAGTCTGGAAAATTGCCCGGTCGAAGACGCCAGTATTGCATCTATTGCCGCGATCGCCAGCTTGGAAACGTTGTCCCTCGACAATACGAAGATTACCGAACAGGCCATCGTCGAGCTCAAAGACATGCCTTCGCTGGTGTCTCTGTCGATTAATTCAACCCCAATTTCCGCCGAAGAATTGCGGCAGTTGAAAGCGACACCCAACTTAAAACTAGTCAAGGCCCACAATACCAAGGTGACCCGCGGAGACGTCGACGCTTTGGCAGCAGAGATCAAGTCTTTTGCCGTCAGCATTGCCTCGCTCGGTGGCGGCTGATTTCAGCCCGTTCGAGCGCACTTTCATACCCAAAAACTGAGGGCGGTCGGGATTGGAGGCTTAGCAGCCTGTTGAAGTAAGGGGGACAGGCACCTTGACGTTCACGATGTCATGGCATTTTTTAATCCAGCCCAAGCCAGTCCCCGTTACCGCAACAGGCTGTTAGCCGCTTCTCCGGGATGGGGCTTGGTATCACTTCGCTCGTCCAGCCCCTTCACCCAACCCACATCTTCGTCATGGCAAAGCACGAGGGCGGTCGAGCATCCACTCGAGACGTCGACCGGACCTGTTACTTCTTCTTCTGTTGTTTTCCAGACGGAGTTGCGTAGGGATGGCTTGGCTTCTGCTTAAGTTCGCGCGTATCGATTTCAATGGTGGGAACTTCTACAGGTTGTCCATCGACCACCGTGACTTGAAACCGGGAATCCGTGTTGAGTGGTGAGTTAAAGTTGTTGAGGAATTTGTCCGGGCCATACATGACCCCGGGCGCCGGCCGCAACCACTCCATTGAGATCACATAGTCTCCAGGCACAGCCCCATCACCTTCGCGGTAGGAACTGAATCGATATTTTCCACCTTCACCAATCAGGCAATTGGCAACGAGTTCCCCTGGCTTGACCTCGGCTCCCTTCACATAGAGCTTCATTTCGATTTGTCCCTTAGGGGCGGGATCTCCATCGATCATGACCGTCCCTCCAACGCTGGTCGTTTTAGGAGTTACCGGCGCTTTTGGGCCTTTCTCGGAACAGGAAGCCAGCAGGAACGGAACCAAAAGCAACAGCCGGGAGATTTTCGAATGAAGCATTTCATTGTCCAACTGGGAAGCGATAACGGATGTGAGAAACCTGTTGAAATATCATCGACCTGCACCGCACAGTAACGTCACGACATCGTGAACATCAACGTACCAGTCCTCCATATTTCTTCAGTCTGGGAGTTCGCGAAGGCACTTAGAATTACCCGCTAGACCCTGAACGAGTTTCGGACATTCTCCTGTGATTTCTGCCACTCCATAACTCGTTCGAGCGACCTCACGCCGCTGCCTTAACAGACTGTTGAAGTTACGGGGACTGGTTCCGACCAGATTAAAAAACGGCATGACATCGTGAATGCCGAGGTGCCTGTCCCCCCTTACTTCAGCTGGCTGTCAAGCGAGGCGACGTTGCTGGCAGGCCTTATCGCACACAACAAAGGACCACAAAGCCGCAGACGCAATGTCGATCTTCAGCAATGAAGCCATTCAAGCATTCGATAAAAAGAGGCCTGCTGACTGTCGCTCCAAGCGACAACCAGAGGCCTCGTCATTTCTCGAAATTCGCGGAATCTCAGATCATCTTCGACAGCGATGATCTCAATTGAATTCCAGACGCTCGTCGCATGACCACTCTGTCGTGATAGGTTCGTGCGCATCGCCAGCAGGCTCATTCACCTGCTGGCAACGAGTTCAGCAACATGTCGATACAGATCTGCAGCATCACGAGGCTTTACAGCTCTCCAACGACCAGACCACCAGCGAAGGAAATCAGACGACCGATTGTCACGTTGCTGGTGTTTTCATTCAGTCCGCGACACGAGCCATCCGCCATCAGGACCGTGACCATGCCCGAGTGGAAACTATAGAATCCGCGTGTCTGCTCGTTCGTGCAGTTGATCGCGCAGAGCCCATTCGATCCCGTTCCATCAAACAGAGACCCACGAAGGTAGTGGGCACCGATGTAGGGATCATTCCAAGTGCCACCAGTTGTCTGTTGACCACTCACCAACTTCCCTTTTCGCCAGACTTGCGGGGCTCCGGCCCGTTCGATGACCATCGAGGTATTCGAAGTGCCATCGACGATGTGTTTCAGCCCGACACTTTGCTCATCAGAAAGTACACCACGATTGGCGGTTTCTCCGCACAATGTCGCAATCGGGTCCCAAACTGAACTACTGGCGGAGTAGTCGTTGGCGCCCCCTTTGAGATTCACGCCTGCTCCCGCGAGCGCTGGGTTCAGAGCGGCACCAAAATCCACGACAACGGTCGACGCCGCCCGAGGAGTGCTGGGACAGATAAAGGCCGGAATCGCGACATTGGTCGCAGTCTGATTCGTCCCCCCGACGGTGTTGTAAGGGGCAGGGACACCAGGAATGCTAATCGGGCCAATAATCGCCAGCGAGAAATTGATCTGGTTGTAGACATTTCCCTGGTCGAGATAAGGAAGCAGGCCTTCGGTCCAGACATGGAGATTGGGATCATCAATCGGTGAGTTCTGGGGATTTCCAAAGAACGGATTGTTTGGCCCTTGGGCGTAACCAATGCCGTTCGGAAACAGATTGTAGGCATCATGATAATTGTGAAGTGCCAAGCCCAACTGCTTCAAGTTATTGCGGCACTGGGTACGACGGGCTGCTTCACGAGCCTGCTGAACGGCAGGCAACAGGAGCGCGATCAGGACCGCGATAATTGCAATCACGACCAACAGTTCAATCAGGGTAAAACCTCGGCGACTTCGTCTCATCATTCTCTCCTCCAGGATCAAAAAGGAAACAGAAAAGATCGACTTTCCGTCAGAAATAGAGCCCGCACCCAACCTAAAGCATGCCCGTATCAGCCAAGTACACGCACCGATTTTCGTTTCTCGCGTCGATCAGTCCGCTTCCAGAACGCGAAAGCATCCAGACATCGCAGCACCCTGCAATTTGCCATTGTGTGGCCAAACAGACCAACTGGTAATCAACGAGAATTGATGCGTGAAGAATCTAGCATCGTAACAAGCCCCACAAATGTCAACTACATCTCTGAAGCCACTGACAGAGATGTTGCCAAATATGCTAATAGTGGACAATTGAAACTCAGGCGCGATTTGCAAAATCGCACTCAATATGGGTTGGTTCTGCAAGAGAAGCCGATTCTCCGCAGGCCGCGACAAGGCGATTCGGTAACAACTCACCGGCCAGAGAGGTGGGTGTCAGGAGATCTCCGAGGAATCCTTTGTCGCCTTTGTCACGCGATCGAGCCGCTTTTGAAGCCGTGAATTGATATGCGCGAAATTGTGCAACCAGCGATCGTAGTCCTGCGTCTTGAACTGGAAGAATTCGCCCACCTCGGGATGAGGCAGCACCAGAAATCGTTCGCTGCGAAGGGTCTCAATGACACATTCCGCCACATGGGCAGGAGTGACGGAACGGTAATGAAGGAATTGATGAATCGGATCATTCATGTCCAGAAAGTCCGTTGCAACACCAGCGGGGCAAAGGCACGCCACTTTCAACCCGCGATTTCGGTAGTGGACCGACAGCCATTCGGCAAACGCGACGGCGCCATGCTTTGTCACCGAATAGGCCGCAGATCCAATTTCCGTCAGCAATCCCGCCGCCGAGGCCGTAACGATGAAAGCACCGCCCCCTCGTTCGACCATGTCGGGGACCGTGGCTCGCGCCAGATACACGTGAGCCATTGAATTGATTCGCCACAGGCGATCCCAATCCTCGTCCGGCGCTTCGAATCCCCCCTTGGCGGTGACGCCCGCATTCGAGACAACAATCTCGATCTGTCCAAATTCCTGTCGTGCTTTCTCCACAACGGCCTTTACATCTGCTTCACAGGAAACGTCACACTGCATCGCCCTTGCGCCAAGCTCTTCGGCAACGGAAATGGCCGCAGGCAAATCGCAATCCGCAATGATGATTCCTCGCGGCCGCTCTTGCGCAATTCGCTGACACAATGCACGCCCAATGCCATTCGCGCCCCCCGTGACCAACACGACTCGTCCGCCAAATTCCATTCGAAATCCTTTTCATGATCAGCGTGTGTTGCGAATTGCGAATTCATCCTATGTCGCGGCATCGTACCGTGCGCCTTCCGTTAGCGGGTAGCCCAAGTCGACGTTCACGTGAACATCGAAGAATCTGTGATGCCCTCTGAGCTTTCTTCAATTGCCGAAGTGCGGCATCGATTCTGATCAGATTCAAAACGCGCTATCAGCACAATCGACAACCTGACGCGCACTGACGTACATAACTTGCAGTCCCGTCTTCGTGCGAATCGAGACCTGAATTTCGTCCACGCACACGAATGTGTGACCGGATCTGGGGTGAACCCGAAGCCGCCCATCGACTAAACTCCGATGGAACGACCTTTTGGCAACCCTGAATTCACGCAAGCGGACAATGCGGAATGCACACGAATATCGATTTGATCATGACACTCACAGGCTGCATGGCCGCAGCTCTCGTCTTGGGCTACGTGACACAACGCCTCGGGCTTTCACCCATTGTCGGCTACCTTCTGGCGGGAGTCGTCGTTGGGCCGAATACGCGAGGCTACGAAGCAGACCGTCACCTGGCAGAGCAACTTGGGGAGGTCGGCGTCATCCTGCTGATGTTCGGAGTCGGACTGCAATTCCATATTAAGGAACTGCTGGCTGTCCGGCGGATTGCAATTCCTGGTGCAATTTTTCAGAGTTTTGCCGCGACAATCCTCGGAGCGGTCATGGGTTGGGGCTTTGGCTGGGGTTGGTCCGCTGGCTTGGTCTATGGAATGGCGATCTCCGTTGCCAGTACGGTCGTCTTGATTCGAGTGCTGGCCGACCACAACGATCTGCATACTCCGAGTGGGCACGTTGCCGTTGGCTGGCTTGTCGTTGAAGATTTATTCACCGTGGTTCTTCTAGTTTTATTACCAGCCTTATTCGGCGGGGAAAGTGCGGGCGCTGGCGGACTGCCGCTGGCACTCCTACTAACGGCTCTTAAGATCGGCCTGCTGGTAGCTGCAACGTTTGTCGTTGGCGGGCGCGTCATACCCTGGTTGCTTGGCCGTGTCGCTCAGACACGTTCGCGCGAGCTTTTCACTCTCACCGTACTTGTCGTCGCGCTCGGCATCGCCGTCGTCTCTGCCAAACTCTTCGGAGTCTCGATGGCACTGGGAGCATTCCTTGCTGGTATGCTCGTCGGGCGATCCGACTTCAGTTTACGTGCCGCGACCGATGCCCTTCCGATGCGTGACGCGTTTGCCGTCTTATTCTTCGTCGCGACAGGAATGCTTTTCGATCCGCGTTTTCTATTCGAGAGACCCGGCCTCGTCGCAGCAACCTTGGGAATCGTCATATTGGGTAAGCCTTTGGCCGCTTTTGCGATCGTTCTCGTATTGCGATATCCAATCCGGATCGCCCTCGCAGTCGCCACGGCCTTGGCACAGATCGGTGAATTCTCGTTCATGCTTGCGACACTCGGCAGGAGCCTGGATGTGCTACCTGAAGAAGCCACGAACGCGCTTGTGGCTGCCGCGATCGTGTCGATCTCGATCAATCCGTTGCTCTACCGCCTTGTTGATCCGGTGGAAGCATGGATCGCACGCCGACCAAAGTTGTCGCGATGGCTGGGCCGACACGCGGCTTCGACGCCAATTTCGGCCGATCCCGAGCGTCCCGCCAGCCACCGGGCCGTCATCGTGGGATATGGCCCGGTCGGTCAAACCCTCTCGAGGCTCCTTCGAGAAAACGACGTCGAACCGACGATCATCGAAATGAACAAACAAACGGTCCATCGCCTGAATCAAGAGGGGATCCCTGCGGTCTACGGTGACGCCGGCCACCTCGACACACTCAAAGCGGCGGGCGTGGATCGCGCCGCGGGACTTCTTCTGAGCGCATCAGGCCTGCGCAACGCCGAAGAAATCATCCGCCTTGCCCGTGAACTGAATCCGAAGATTCGGATTTCGGTGCGCTGCACCTACCTACGAGACATTGCGGCCCTGCGAAAAGTCGGGGCTCACGGCATCTTCTCAGGGGAAGGGGAGGTCGCACTCGCGCTCACCGAATCGGTCCTGCGGGACCTGGGAGCACTTCCAGAGCAAATCGATCGGCAACGCGAACGGGTTCGTGCCGACCTGTTCGCCGAAACAAATTTCCCTCCAGCAGACGCCTCCGCAGCCTCGAAGCATTGACACTCGCCCCGTTTGATTGGCTAGCATGGGCGAAGTACGCCCACCATCAATCCCGCCCGCAGTCATGCGACAGCATCGAAATCACAGCGCCAGCCACAAACAAACATGAATCGTCCACATTGGCTCACATCGATCGCGTTGTTCCTTCCGCTTGTCTCTGCCGTTCAGGCGGCCGAATTGGCAACCGTGACGATGCCCGAACGGCATCGAGCCTTCTTCAAGAACTATTGTGTCGATTGTCACAATTCGGAAACGAAGGATGGCAATTTGCAATTGGACGATATTGCCTTTTCACTCGACACAGTTGAGAAGGCCGAGCGTTGGCAAAAGATTCTCAACCAACTGAATTCGGGCAGCATGCCGCCCAAAGACGCCAAACGTCCTGACAACCGGGAAAAAACTGAGTTCCTTGATGATTTGGCACATTCACTGGCAAAGGCACGTAAGTCGTTAAGCGATGTGGGTGGCGTCATCACGATGCGCCGCCTCAACCGCCGCGAGTACAAGAACTCAATCCGCGATTTGCTGGGCATCGAACTCGACGTGAGCGATTTGCCGGACGACCGCGGAGTGGGCGGCTTCGATACTGTTGGCGCATCGCTGTTCATGTCGAGCGATCAATTCGAGCAATACCATGCACTGGGGCGGCGCGCCTTGAACGAGGCATTCGCACGCAGCAGCTTGAGCACCGACATTCATGCCCGACAACGACAATCCGAGCATCGTGAAACGGAAGAGCTCGCCAAACGTGTCGTCCGCGGCACGTACAGTGGTTACTACCTCGGTGGCTTCAAACAGGGATTGGCATGGCGAAACTCCGACCGCAGCAAGCCCCCAAGCGAGTTTGGGCTGACCGACGAAGTCGAAGTGGATTATCGAATTCAAGCCTTCGAGAAATACGGCCCCAGCTACGCGGCGTACCTCTCAAATCCACTTTCAGACACGGGATCCCTGCTGACTAGCTACAGCGTGGCCGATGAGGTCATTGCGTTGCCGCCCGACACGCCATCGGATTGGGACAAGACCGTCCGAAAGCCCGTTCCCACCGGCACTTACCGGTTAAAAATGCGAATCGGAGCAATCTCGCCAAAGTCCGGCAAGCGCCATTTCGTGGAGATGGGAACACGCACCAGCAATGTGGAATTTGCCTTCCTCCGCAGCTTCGAAATCACCGGCACCGTCGCCCAACCACAAATCCTTGAAATCACCGTGTCCGTCGCAGCTGACGGCCCGCGTTCATTCGTGTTCCGTGAGAAACGAGCGAGACTTCCCGATGACGAAATCTTTCTGAACGCGATCAAGCAGAACGGTGTTATTCCTGACCCGGAATTGTGGATCGACTGGGTTGAATGGGATGGCCCGTTGCCCACCCCCGCGGGCGAAGATGCGATGTTCCGGATTGTTGGCGCAGAGGCCAACGAAACCACTGAGTCTGCCCGAAAAATCATCGAGCGATTCACATCTCTCGCATTCCGAGGCCAGGAACCGGAAGCCGATTTCATTGATCGCCTTGTGCGCCTGTTTGAATCATCCCGTCAAACCGGCCGGTCATTCGAGGAATCGCTCAAGGTCTCGCTGAGCACCGTACTCGCGTCACCAGGCTTTCTGTACCTGTCTGAAGCGCACAGTCAAAGCGAACGACGCGAGCTGACACTTATGGAACTCGCCAGTCGGCTCTCATACTTTCTCTGGAGTGCGCCACCGGACAACGAACTGCTGACCTTGGCACGTAACGGCGATCTGCGAAATCCAGATCGACTTTCCCAACAGGTCAATCGCATGATCGCCAGCGAGAAGTCACGGGATTTCGTCACAGGATTTACGCACCAGTGGCTCGGAATGGATCGACTGGATTTTTTTCAGTTTAACACCAAGCTCTATCCCCGATTTGACGAGAGCACAAAGGCAGCCGCCAAAGCCGAGGTCTTTGCCACAGTTGAGCACCTGCTGCGCAACAAGGGCAGCCTGAGCTCGCTGCTGAAATCCGACTTCATTGTCACCAATGGGTTGCTCGCCAATTACTACGAAATCGAAGGCGTCACCGGCGATCATTTCCGCCCGGTTTCACTTTCTGCCAGCTCCCCACGAGGAGGTCTCTTGGGCATGGCTGCCATTCTCGCCATCGGCAGCAATGGCGAGACCACCAGTCCGGTTGAACGTGGCGCATGGGTCTTACGAAAGCTTCTAAACGATGCGCCGCCGCCCGCGCCGCCGAACGTGCCGCAAATCTCGCGTCTGGAAGGCCAGTTACTGACGACACGCGAGCGACTGGCCGCACACCAGGAAGAAGCCCAGTGCGCGTCTTGCCATCGCAAAATCGATCCGATCGGATTCGGCCTGGAGAACTTCAATGCGGTCGGCTCCTGGCGGACTGAAGACCGCTACGTGAAACCTGGCATCGGCAATAAGGAATGGACAATCGATCCTGCAGGGGCATTTCACAACGGCCCTTCCTTCAAGAGCTATTTCGAATTACGAGATTTGATTGCCGCGCGCGAAGACGACTTCGCCCATGGATTTTCTGAAGCATTGATCGAATACGCTTTGGGACGCCCCTACAGCTTTTCGGACGAAGATCTGGCAATGCGACTTGTCGCTCGGGCGAAGACACAGAACTTCTCCATGCAGGAATTTTTTCAGGCGCTCGTGGCGAGTCCGGAATTTCATCGTTGATGGACCGATTGACGCCTGGTTGCAAATTCAGACACCGAACCCAAAGTACAACATGCCACACCATTCCCGACGGCGATTCCTCAGCGCGGCTGGATCAATGATTGCGCTGCCTGCATTTGAATCTTTTGGTTCGCTGCGACGATTGGCTTCCGCCGCCGACAATTTCACTCCACGACCGAAACGAGTCGTGTTCCTCGGCTTTGGTTACGGTGTCACCAACGAAACGTGGTTTCCTGATGTCAAACAGACCGGCAGCAGTTACACATTGCCCGAAGGCCTAAGACCACTCGAACGGCATAAGTCGGATTTCTCGATCATTCAGGGAATGTCGAACCAGTACAACAACGAGGCCCACTGGGGCAGTACGTTCTGGCTTACAGGCGCAAATCGATATTCTCAACCGGGACAAAGCTTTCACAACAGCATCTCCGCAGACCAAGTGGCCGCGGCGAACTTGGGAACGGACACTCGATTTTCCTCAATTCAGCTCGGCAGCGAGGACGTCATCACCTCCGGACATGGCCCCGGATTGTCTCTCGCATGGGATGCGCGAGGGAAGCCGATTTCCGGCCTGGACAATCCAGTGACGGCCTTCCATCGCATGTTTTCTGCCGATTCCTTGTCGCTGGAAGAACGCCAGGCAAAGTTACTTCAGCATCGCAGCGTGCTTGATGCGGTTTTGTCCGACGCCCGACGTGTTGAACGTCGCCTGAACCGCACTGACGCGGACAAACTGGACGAATACTTTCAAAGCATCCGCGACATCGAAGTTCGGCTGAGCAAGGACGAACAATGGCTCACCGTCCCGAAACCAGGTGCTCCCCTGCCAGCCCCCAATGATGGACTCGCGGGGCGTGACGAGATCAGGATGATGTATGAACTGATTGTTGCCGCGTTCAAGACGGACAGCACCCGTGTGATCACCTATCGTCAGCCGGTTGGCACACTCCTAAAGAGTCTCTCAATCAAGTTCGCTCCGCACGATGTCAGTCATTACACGCCCGGCGAGCGTACGATGGCTTCACAACAGCGCGACATTGCTCAATCCGAACTATTGTCGGGATTGATCGATCAGTTGAAAGCAACAAAAGAGCCGGATGGCTCAAGCCTGTTCGATCACACCATTCTGGTCTATGGCAGCAATATTCGAACGATCCACTACCTCGATAATTGTCCCACCCTGATTGCAGGTCGGGGAGCGGGCCTCAAGCTTGGCGAACACATCGTGCTCAAAGAGAAGCACACACCATTATGCAATCTATGGCTGACATTGCTCAACGGCGTGGGAGCGAACGTGAAGTCCCACGGCGACAGCACTGGCGTTGTGAGCGATGTCCAATCCGCGTAGAACGCGCAGCGACCTCAATTCCCGCACATCACGCAGATGGAATGCAATTTAGCCGCGACGGTAAACTCGCGTGTTAAAGAAATCATCGGTCAAGATTCTTGTTGACGCTCAAACCCTAGCCTGTCTATGATATTTGTCATGAACGAAATCACTGGCGACAAACTGCGTGGGCATCTTGAAACGATGATCCTTTCGTCTTTGGAGAAAGGTGAAACTCACGGCCTGGAAATTTTGCGACGCCTGGAAGAGGCTGGATGCGGGCTGCTGAAGCTCAAGGAAGGGTCCCTTTATCCAGCCCTTTATCGGCTCGAAACGCAAGGCCTGGTTCAAGCCGTCTGGGAAGAAGAAATGCACGGAAGACGAGGTGCTCGTCGCCGCTTCTACCGCCTCACACCCAAAGGGAAGCGAGCCTTGAACAAGGGCCGTGAAGAATGGGTCGTATTTGTTCAAACAATTGGCGGAATTCTCGGAGCACCCGCATGAACGAAACCGTCTTGTTGAAATTGATGGAGATCGTCGAGCGCGCCGTCCGACCAGTGCAGTCATCACTCGCTCGCAAGAAGAAGATACGGGAAGAGCTGCTCGCCCATGTTACCGGTGTATTTGAAGACGAGTTACCTCGGTGCGGCGAAGCAGCGGCATTCATTCAAGCAGAAAAACGATTGGGCGAACCAAGCGAGCTTGCTCAACAGCTTCAAGAATCCGTTCCCAAATGTGATCGATTCTCTTTTCTTCTCGAGCAATTATTTCAACCACGAATTGGCGAATCGCTCATTCAACGTGCCGGACGGTACGGGATGCTGGTGTGCGTTATCGATTCCATTCTATCCATTGCATTGTCTCTGCTGATTTTTCCAGTTCTTGGTATGGCTCATCAGCTTGGAACGATTGACTGGATGCTGCTGCTCGCCGCCGTGTCATTTGGGGTCATTGCATTCGTTGCAACGCTATTGATGAATGGATTGGAACGAACCCTATTCTGTGAAACGGGTCGGTCCCCATTCAAGGCCGGACTTCTTACGGCCGCCTGCATCTTCGTCCCATTGCTATTGCCGACTGTTTTCTCAATAGGAATGTCTCCCTTCGTTGACGACAACAGCATTCTCGGACCATCCACCCTCTGGGGCGCACTACCTGCATCGCTTCTGGCTCCATTCGTTTTCATCTCAATGGCAAAGCGGATTTCTGATGAAAAGCGATATCTTCAGGAATGGTCAAAGCTGCAAGTCAATTGAAGAGGCCTGCAAACGCAGCTTCAATCAGACAATTCGGAAATTGAGGCAGCCCGCCTGAAATACAGACGCACCGCGAGAAATTGAAGTTCCCTATGATCGGAACATGCCGAGGCAGCAGGAAGGTATTAGCCGCATCTCATCGCAGCAACCGCTCACCAGTTGGGGACTGACACAGTTTCATCGCAAATGACGCGTGACACCGCGCGAGGCATTTGATTTTGACAGACTGACAGAACGCGTGCGACTTCTTCAGCCGATGGAAATACAAATTCGGCGTGTTCACGCGATTGTCATTGTGCTTTGCCACGGCGAGCGGCGTGTGACACATTGTGTTCGAGAGCATACATCGCTCCTCAAAGGTGTCAGAAACACGTCAGACGCACCGTCATTTCCTTCTCGGACGTCAGCTCACGGTGCCCTCATTTTCACAGGCACACTCACTCGCCGGAATTCGCGCACCATCAAGGCGATACCTGAACACTCGTCACCCACCCGGCCTGTTGAAATCTTGAGAGAGGTGCCTTGGTATTTACCGTGTCATAGCATATTTGAATGGGACAGAAGCCAGTCCCCATAATTTCAACAGGCTGCCACCCGGCTGCGAAAAATGCTTTTTTGAGAGCAACTCTTTTCTCGGACAATTTTGTTCTTGGCGATCACGACTGATACAGTTGTATCCGCTGGTTTACATTTTCGCAGTTCATGTTAAAACTCACGTGTGTTAGAAAACACTGTGACGTAACGTCACGTTTGTCTCCCGCGTTGGGACGACTCGCACGATTTCAACGTCCGATCAACAACCAATCCCCTCGATATCGTATCCAAGAGATTGCGTCTCCGTTTGTTGCGAACTTCAACCGGGACACGTTTGGTAATTCACGGAGGATTCGACCATGCGGCTGAAACTGGTTTCGCACGCATCATTCATTATCGAGTGCGGCGACCTGACAATCTGGACGGATCCGTGGCTACGTGGCAAAGCGTTTAACGATTCGTGGTCTCTTCTTCCGCCGGCCGAATTCAACCCGGAATGCCTGGACCGCATCGACTACTTGTGGATCTCGCACGAGCATCCTGATCATTTCCATATCCCAACGCTAAAGTCCCTGCCCGAGGCCTTTAAGCAACAGGTAACGGTTCTGTTTCAAGAAAACAATTCCGACAAGGTTTTCGATGCATTGAGAAAGTTTGGGTTCACGAAGTTTCGGTCGTTACCTCATCGGAAACTTGTCGCCCTGTCCGACCAAACGGAAGTCTATTGCAGCCAGATTGGCAATATGGATTCGTGCTTGGGAGTCCGACATGGCGGACAGACCGTATTGAATCTCAATGACTGCGAAGCAAACACGACGGACTGCGTGACATTGCGTAAAGACCTTGGACCGATCGACGTCGTGCTGAATCAATTCTCGATTGCCGGATACTCTGGCGAAGAGGACCGGGCCAAACATCTGACGGCAAACTCTCAATCGATCTTATCCAATATCGCCGAAAACCATCGCGATCTGCAGGCCAAGGTGACGATCCCGATGGCCAGCTTCATCTACTTTAGCTCCGAAGACAATCGCTATATCAACGACTATGCCAACAAACCCCAGGATGTCGTCGATAAGATGGCGAGCGAGGGGCTACCAAGTGTCGTTCTCTACTGCGGCGACAGCTATGAGGTCGGTTTGCCACACGATTCAGGTCCCGCCCTCGATCGATTTCGGGCACTGTACGCCACGATGGACCAACTGCCAATCGACCGCTCGCCGATTGTTGAGCTGACAACGATTCAGCAATCGTTCAACTCCAAGAGGACTCATCTACGGAAATTTTATCCAGGATTGGTGTTGCGCTGGCTGAATCCGGTTGTTGTGCGGATTCCTGATCTCGATAAGACGGTCGAGTTCTCACTGAAGGATGGGTGGCTCCGAGAAATTTCGGCCGAGACCGCTCCCGATGTGACCATTCATTCGCAGCCATTGGACTTTGTCTTCCGATGGCCGTTCGGATTGCAGACACTGGGGGTCTCAGCACGCTTCACGTTGCACAAGAATGGCAAGAATTGGCGGATGCATCGCATCATTTGTTCGCTGGACAGCGCCGAACTCTATTTGAAGCCACACTTGCTGCTGAGTCGGCGGAACCTATCCTGGGCCATTTCTCGGCTACCAGGTGCTTGGAATCAATTGCGATACAAGATGAGCCGTATGCGCCCGAAAGCCGCCTAGCAGGACAGCCACGGTATCTCCTGCAAGAACATCACCCACCAGCAGATTGGCCTCTTCGCAACGGCGAAAGAATTCGGCCTTGCGTCAGACGGTGCGACGCCTGGAGGCACGGTCGGATTTTTTGCCTGCATGTGAAGCGTGCAGAGTTCGGAGACCACCGTCGGCAGCGAGGTTATTTCACCAGGGGCGTCGCCTGCGAATCAAATGCAGTCTGCGCCTCACGTGAGTTGACTTCAGGCGCACTGACATTTGCTTGCATCGCGGACGATTGCACATAATTTCGCTGAGCCAACACGTTCCCAACGAGCGAGTGCAGTTCAGGCACTGAAACAATCGTGAAGTGATTATGATTCGTCAACGGAGTCATTTGTGGATAGTCATTGACATCCACATTGACCAATTGAGTGTGCATCCCTTTTGCTTCCACGGCGACCCCGCGAAAGACGGGAACTGCATCGGCCCATCGGGACTGATAAACGTTGTAACAATACTCGACATTTGCAGGCACAGCCAAGCCGAACGTTGACTCGACCAACACAAGGTTGGTGACAGGCACGCCAGCCTTTTCCAATCTGGAACACATCAGGCATGCGGCATCCGCTCCGCTGCTGTAGCCGATGATAGTCACCGGTCCCGCTAACTCTCCCGCGTAGTACGCTTCGGCAATCTCATCGGCAACCCCGCGATGATTCCAATGGCAAATCGTTCTGGGTTCGAAGCCGCGACATCGCAATGCGTCCTCGAACTGCGCGGCTCTCGGAAAATACCCAGCGCCCCCTCTCAGCAGAAAAACTTCCGGCCGATTGCAGCAGCGTCGGTGCCCCACACCATGAGTCCCCGCGTTCGTCACAATCGGTTGCAACGTATAGCTTGGCATCGTTTGCGCTTGAGCAGACGTGACCGTATAGAATGATAAGCCGAACACAAGGAACCACGCCCCCACAACTCCAACAAGATGAAGACGCGACGAAGTGCGCCGTTGCGGTCGTTTGAGTGGCATGGATGATGTCCGAAATACAGGCGCGTGATGAGGAAACTGCTTTTATGTTTTCGGTCGGAATCTGGCGAAAGAACATGAATCATCCGTGCGCACGAGCTCGCTGTACCTGTCCTCGCAAAGCCATCTCGCAAAAACGTATCATCCGATAATGTCGACAAAATCGTGACCATGCTCATCCTGAGCATTTCTTTTGCCGATAAATCAGACACATTGCGAAATACATGCACATTCGTCGTAAAAGGCAATCTCTGTGATCAGTGCAATTGCAAAAGAGACGGCGACCATGCAGTTTGTCGAAATCGGGGGGATTCAGTACGAGGTGCTTCCGTGGAAGCAGCGCGTCGTCCAGTCGATCGTCAACCCGTGGCGCAACGTATTGTTGCCAGCTTCGTTTTGGCGATATGTGATGCGCCGCAGCCGCAGCCCACTGATCGCGGAATCGTTTCGTCGTCCTGGTGGCTGGCAATCAATGCGAATCGTTTACGAAAACGAAACGCCGAAGGGAATCCAGGACCGGATGGCGGTTCGATTCAATCCCATCAGCATGGCATCACGGAATCGACGAAAACTGGTCATTTCTCTCCTAACAGAATTAATCAACAGCAACGTCGAGACTGAGAGACTCGATATTGTCGGCGTGGGTGCTGGTCCCGGGCTGCACGTTCAAGAAGCCATTTGCAAGTCAGACATTCGTCGTGCAAATGTCCACGCATATCTGATTGACCGCGACAGCGATGCGTTTGAATATGGTCGCACCTGCGCCGCCGAGCGGGGAATTCAGGAATGCGTCTCGTACGTACAGGGCGATGCGCGCGACATTCGCCGAGTTCTCCCTGATGTCTCGCCGCAAATTGTGAAGTTAGTGGGACTGCTGGAATACCTGACTGATGACCAGGCGGTTGATCTGCTGCGTGCACTCCATGCCATCATGGCGCCCGGAGGTCAAATCCTAACGCACGGCATCGTGGATCGCTTTCATTCTGCCAAATTCCTGCAACGCACCTTCGGCTTGTATCACATCTATCGGACGGCATCGGAAGTGAAGACGGTCCTAAACGCCGCAGGATTTCGCACGGACAAGGAGTGCGAAGAGCCTATGAAGGTTTATCCGATCCTCATTGCGACCCGACTCTGATCGACGCGTGCTTCGCGACCCGATCGACGCGAAATACCATGGCGTCTGCGGACGAGTCCACATTCGTTCGATGACAGCCAATCGCCACCGACGCTTCGATCAAGAGCCGAATGACCAAAGGTGGACTCGCCGACGTGGACGAAGCCGTCTCAAAGTCAATTCATGCAGCAGCAGAATGCGAATTGCCTGCAAGTTGTCTCATAATGAGATTTGCAAGAGTTCGAGGCGTCTCGAATGTTTCGGGGGTGAGGTGTTCAAATCCAATCTGGATTTGGAATTCCGTTTCAACGAACACGAGCAGGTCCATGATTGTCAGCGAATCGGTAACCCCCGCTTCGAACAAATCCGTTTCCGCGACTAGCGATTTTTGGCCCGTCATCGAGCGGAGAAAGTCGACCAAACGGTTTTCAATCGGTTGATTCATCGCAGTGACTCCATCAGTGAAGTTCGTGTCGGTTACGTCGAGTCTTGATATGAGGCAGAAAGATATCGGCGTGATCAATGGCAAGTCGCATGATCAACGGACTTGGTTCGATTCGTTCAACATGCACTCAGGCGAGTGCGCGAGCTGAACCAGCCTTAGCTTGATCGGCCCAGCGTTGGAGCAGCGGTCGATCAATTTTCATCGCGGAATTCAGCGGAAACTCGTCGACCAATTGAATCAATTCGGGAACCATGTGACGCGGTAACTCGGCACGGGAACGAGCGATCATCTCGGAAACATTCGGATTCGACTTGCTCTGATCAAAACGAACGAACAGCGCGAGTCGCGTTCCAATTGTGGGACATTCGTATGCCACCGCAACAGCTTGAGTTGCCGTCAATCGGCGTACCGCGAAGTCTTCCAAGTCTGCCGGTTGCACGCGATAACCAGCGATCTTGACGAAACCGCTGTTGCGTCCGTGGATCGTGACGCGTCCTGCATTGTCGAGTGAGGCAAGGTCACCCGTATGCAGCCAACCCGATCGAATTCGATCGGCCGTTGCAGAGGCGTCCCGCCAATATCCCAACATGACGTTATCACCCGAAGCACGCAATTCCCCAATTTGCCCCGCGAGTGTCGGTCGCCCATTCTCGTCGACAATCTCAAGCGTGACACCTGGGACGGCTTGCCCGATACATCCCTCTGGCATCTGCTCAAGCTCGTTGGGACGCAAATACGCCAGACGAGCGGTGGCTTCCGTCTGACCATACATGACGTAAAATTCCGCCGGAGCGATCCGGCGTGATATTTCCAATGACAGGTGACGTGGCAAGGCTCCACCTGCAACCGCCATGTACCGCAAGTGCGGAAGCGAGGCTTGTCCCAGCGAAGATCGCTCGAGCAAAACTCGAAACAGATCAGGTACCCCCGAGAGCGATGTACATTCGTGACGAGCCAGTGCCGCAACCATTGTCTCGGGAAACGACGTCAGGCCGTCACAAACAAGGTGCGCCCCCGCGAGCAGATGTGACTGCCAAACTGAATTGCCGAACGCATGGTGAAAAGGAAGAACGCACAGTGGCCGGTCTGCGGGCGTAATCTGCAAATACTGTCGGATCGACCGAGCGTTTGAAATCAGATTGCGATGGCTGAGCATCACCCCTTTCGGGGTGCCTGTTGATCCGCCAGTAAAGAAGATCGCCGCTAATTCAGACCCCGTCGTTAACGCGGAGGAGAGAGTGTCTTCATGCGTCAATACTGAGAGATCAACTTCGATCTGGTGATGAAAAGGTTGATCTTTGCGCTGATTCGCGATGGTCGGGTCCGTGATGATCGCGCACGCCTCGGTCGAGTGAACGATCGATTGCAGATATCCGGCTTCTGTCTTCGGCGGAATCGGCACAACAACGCCTCCCGCCAGCAGAATTCCATAAAATGCGGCGATGTATTCCGCCGAATTCGGCAGCATGAGCAGCACGCGATCACCCGTCTGGAAGGCGTGAAGCTTCAAAAGGCTCTGGGAGATCGCACGTGAGGCTAAAAGTAGATCGAAATAAGTCCAGCCGACGGATTTTGCGGTGAACGCCAGTTTCGTCAGATTGTTGAAGGCGACGGATTCGAACAACTGGCCCAAATGCGTGTTTTCTCGATTCGCACTTGTTGGACTGACGCTTGCAGCATGTGGAACGTCGTTTGTTCGTCCCCCTTTGAGAATCAGTGACATTGGTTCGCGCGAATTCATCAATCGTCCCATGTGTTTCAGTGCGTCTGTCAACAGGCGACGCTGCAAACGAGTCTTGGAACCCGCGCAAATCTCTCCAATAATAAAGCCTTCGTCACTCGTATCGGCTATGACGCTGACAATGCCACATCTTTCTCGACAACCGGAAAGGCTGTGTCTCGCATTACCGCTTCTCCCCCAATACGGAAGCTACCAATCACCAATTGGCTATGCTCGTTACATCTTGCCGTGCTTGCCGAGTCCGTGCGCGGGCGCTTGATTTCACGGGGAGGCTCATCCTCCTTAACTCAAAGCAGCACCACGTCATGAATGAAGGAGCCTACCCGCTTGATCTCAATATCTGCGAATTCCAAGGAGCTCTGTCACCAAACCGTTCACCCGTTAAAGTCGTCGCCCGTAGGCGTGAGCGAACGTCTCGCAAGATTTCGCCAAAGCGAAAGTTCAAGTTCCCATGACACGGGAGTCAGAGAAGGCGATTAAGCCGCAGGCCGATGACTTTGAGCGCTCAATGTGGAGATCGGGGTTGCGGGCTCGCCATTATCTCGAACCAATCGATTCGGTTCTGCCAGGTAGCGACAAAGCGTGTTCATAAACGCCGCAATCTCATGGATATGTGCAAGCCGATGATCGACCTTGATGAACAAAGGCGAAACCCGCCGCGCGACGACTTGACCGTCAACAACGACCGCGCGCCATTCAGGAGCTGCCATACTCACGGTGAGCATGGCGGAATTCATGGGCAGCGTGCTCGGCTTAAAACTCTGCATCGGTGGCGCACCGCTGGGAAAGCTCAGCAAGTTGACGAGAGCGCTGACGCTATTGGAAGCCGCATTGTACGATCGGGTTGGCCGACGAAACTGATTGTTGATCATGAACAGCAGGCAGGTTCCACGAAGGACCGTCTGCATTTTGATTTCACGCCAGACACCGGTCCAAAACCGCTTCCAAGGTGATCGTGCCGCCTCATTGCGACGCTCAGCGGCGGCCTCTGCTCCCCGTTGTCTTGCCTCGTTCCAAAGATTTTGCGCGATGTCTCGCAGCGACATTGCTTCCACATTCTGCAGCAACACCGGCACGACCTGCTTGTCGACAGGCGCCAGGAGCGGCATGGAAATATTAATCTGTTTAAACGGGTGAACTCGCCGCCCAATCACTTTGCAATTGAGGCCAGGATGTTCGGCGAGAGACCGAGCCACGGCGCAAATCAACACATGTGCCGACGAGAGCAGGGTGTTGGAGTTTCGAGACTCCGTTGCAAGAAAATCCGTCATCGGTTGAGTGGCAACGGCCGTTCCCCAAACAATCGTCGGATCGCGGTACGCCCGATTGTCGGACAAGTAAACGCACTTCATCAACCCAAGATCAGACAATGGGCGAGGTTGCGATTCCGTCGAATAGTACGACCCGTTGTTCTGCGTTCCAGACGGCATTCACCTGCTCCCCAGCGTCGAACGGAAAATGCCCCCGAGGCTGATGCGTAGCAGCCTGGCGAAATAACGGGGATCAATTCCGTACCAATTCAAAAACGCCATGACATTGTGAACGTCAAGGTGCCTGTCCCACTTATCAACAGGCAGCTAGAGGATTCATCGGCCAAAAATGCGTCGCATCGGAAACTTTATCACGCAACCTTGGCCGGAAATGATGGCTGAATGTCAAAATGAAGACTCTTGAGCAGACTCAACGTACTTAGACCTGATCCCACAACTCCTTCGACCGATACGAAATACCTCAACCTCTACGAATCAGACGTCCAAGTATCAAGATTCTGGCGCGGCAGACAGTTCACGAGATTAGTAAAGGCGTGAACGGATTCACCAATTCGCTCCTTGGAACTGCACACCGACGTCGGCTCGTCACGTGATGAGAATGCCGTCACCGATCTGTCGAATCTGGAAATTATCGCGCCATTGCGCGCTCGAATCAGCAAATTTCGCGACCCGCGCCGAGGGATAAAATCGCCCCGCCATTTCTATTCAACTCAGTGTTCGTGAACTCACGAAGAGCCACAATGACTGGACATCAATACATGGTCGTCTGAACCGCGCGCGTTAGCCGCTGGCTTCGTTTTCGGACCAGCCATCGCTGAGACCGCCCAGCAGAGGGTGGTACATTTCGTCCCCCGCATGTTGCGTGAACTCGACATTGATTTCGTTGATCTTGAGCTCCAAGCTATCCATACAGGCTGCGACCAGCGCCTTCGCAACCGCAGCGCGCTGCTCAGCGGTGCGTCCGCGGCGAATGTCGCACATGAGCAACGCCGCCGGGTAAGGAGCCTTACCAGTACATCGCCATAATCCTCCTTCGCCCAACTCTCGAATAGCAACGGAAATGCGCCGCACATCCGCCTGCATCATGCGGCTGTAGATCTCACCCAATCGACGAGCGAGTGTGTGTTTGACTTCGATTGGATAGCTCCACGGAACATCAAGCTGTAGATAGGGCATTGCGTTTCTCCTACGTGGTGAAGGGCGGATTCGATGGCGTGGGCGATATCGATGAGCTTGGCGTCACACCCGGCCGGCGCAGCAGCATCAGGCCGACCGGCAGTTCGCCGGCAACCTGGATCGGCAAGGTGACCAGCGCGACCAGGCAAAGCAGTCCAAATCAGCGGGCTCGCCACGCCAAGGTGCGTAGTTCGCCTTGTCTGGTCATAGAAAAGCGACTGCGATGACCACGCCCCCCGCTCTGGCCACCAGTGAAATTCGCATCGGCGACACGTACCAGTCTCCTCTGATCGAAGGCATTTCCATTCTACGTATTTTCTCCTCTTGTCTTATGGTCTGGTTTCACTATCGAGGCAGCGGGCTGCCGCCCCGATAGCCAAGCATCTGGTCGTAAAGGTCGACGCGCCGATCGCGGGGCAGATCGTTCAACCGGTTCCAGATGGGTGCCGTGCGGGTTTCGACCAAGTCGATGTCGGCATAGAGGATCGTATCCTCATCAGGCCCGGCGATGCGGCCCACGGGCCAGCCGTTGGTTCCAGCAATGAGCGAGTTGCCCATGAAGCCAGAGGTTCGCTCCACACCGATGCGGTCGGCCGTGGCGATGAAGATGGTATTGGCATGAGCGGCGGTCATGGTGAGGTAGGCAGCCATGCAGGTGCCGCTCGCATCATAGAGGGGCGGAGGAGTCCACACCCATCCAGTCGGAATGCAGATGATGTCGGCCCCTTGCTGCGCAATAATCCGAACTGTCTCGGGAAACCAGATGTCCCAGCAAACGAGAAGGCCGATGCGCCCAATCCGTGTGTCGAACACGGGATAGCCGAGATCGCCGGGCGTGAAGAATAGCTTCTCCTCATTCCACAGATGGGTCTTGCGATACTTGCCGACAAAACCCTCCGGCCCCACCAGAACCGCGGTGTCGTAAAGCGTCACGCCGTCTCGTTCGGGCAGGCAGCCGACGATGTAGACGCCATAAGCCCTCGCGAACTCTTCCCAGACCTGGACCGTGGGACCGGAGGGCACCGGCTCGGAATGAGCATAAGCCTCTTCGCGGGAGAAAAACGTGTAGCCCGTCGTGGCGAGTTCCGGCAGAACGATGAGGTTCGCCCCCTCTGCGACCGCCAACTTCAGACGCTGTTGGACCGCAGCGAGATTTGCCTCTCGATTTTCCAAACCGACCTGAGGATCAAACTGAACGACAGCGACTCGGACCGGGCTGTTGCGGCGAATCGTGGCGGCAGTGGTATTGTCGACATGCTTTTCTAACATTGGGTCTCCTTTCTTGCTGACCACACGGTTCTATTATAGAACCAACTGCGAAACAGCAAGACAAGTTCTATCATGGACCCAAAAAATAGGAGTATCCGAATGAAGCGCAAGAGCATGGAAGGAGCCGAGTGCCCAGTGGCCCGATCCCTGGACCTGATCGGCGACTGGTGGACATTGCTGCTCGTGCGCGATGCGTTTGACGGCATACGCCGCTTCAGTGAGTTCCAACACAGCCTCGGGATCTCGAAGGGCATCCTTGCTGCCCGACTAAGGGCCCTCCAGGAGGCCGGCATCCTGCAGCCGGTCGAGCCCGAGGACGGTGGTGCGTACCGCGAATATGTGTTGACACCAAAGGGACGCGACCTCTTCAACGTAATCGTCAGCCTAAGGCAGTGGGGAGAAGCCCATTGCTTCCAGCCTGACGAGGCACATTCGGTGCTCGTGGAGAAGTCGAGCGGCGAACCTGTTGGACCGCTTACGCTTCGAAATGCGAGAGGGCGCTCACTCGATGCCTCCGCGACTGAAGTGCGCAAAGTCGGCGATTGAACGGGGCAATAACTCGCATCGCTCAATGCTAAAAGCATGCTGATATTCGCGATATCGGGGAAACACGCAAATCGCTACGGCATTGATGTCATGCCACCCTTTTGTCCAATACCCGCTTGAATACATTGAGGCTTCTGAGCGAGAAACGAAATGTGCTGGCGGCAGAATCGAGATCAAGAAGCTCGTGTTCGATGGGAAAGATGGCCAAGCCCCGGGACGACATGGGCGCCGAAGCCGAGCAGTGAGGTGATTCCTGAAATCCGTTACCATTTTCGTTTACATTTGTAGCCGGCTTGGCTATCTATAAAAATGTCCGCTGAGCCAAAACATCGATCGCCGACTCCATCGCAAGGCCCTGCAGCAATGAATTCCACGGAACGGAAAGACCTCTCAAAAGCGGAATGGAAGGTCATGAAGATCGTTTGGGAATTGCAGAAGGCGATGTCGCGCGAGGTCTACACAATCGCTGGCCAACAATATTCCTGGGCGCCCGCAACCGTCAAAACCATTCTCAAACGTCTGACCACCAAGGGGTATATCTCAGCCACTCCCGTTGGGAATGGATTTGTCTATCGACCGATCCTCAGTGCCGCCACACTGCTGCAATCGGCCGCCGACAACTTGTTGACGAATGCCATCGAAGGGACGACGGGGCCATTGCTCGTTCACATGGTCGAACAGTCTTCACTCAATGCAGACGATCTGGATTCATTGCAAAAGTTGATCGATGCAAAAAAGCAATCGCTGCAGCAGAGTGACCACAAACCAAAGTCCAAGCGCACTCAACCGAGGTCACAATCATGATCAACGGCCTGGTCAATCTGACGAATTCACTCAGTGATCAATGGATCTCGTGGGCCTTCGCAGGCCTGTTGGACACGACGGCTCTACTAATCCTGGTGAGCATTCTGTGGTGGACCATTCGACGACGTGCCTCACCGCAAGTGGGATACTGTCTGTTTCTACTTGTCCCACTGAAATTGTTGTTGCCAATCAGTGTTACCATTCCTGCCGTGGTCGCCCAGTACGTGCCTTCGGTTTGCGTTCCATCCTGGTTCGAATCGCGGACCGAAATCCATTCACCGGCGAATCCGCGATTGGCCGAAATGCCGCTCGACGGACCGTCGCCGCCCGAAGACCGTGATCCCGAGTCTGACCTCGCGGCGACATCCGCAGAACGACACATCGTTCTCGCGTCACCTGATCCATCGAGCCCATCGAACCTTGCGAAATCGCGACCAATTGTAGAACCATTCGCTTTCGAGGCCAAAGATACGGTCGCGATCGGCCCCCGACTTTCCGTCGCTGCATACGTCTTATTGTCCTGGTTCAGTTGCACTGCGTTTCTGTTGGGAAAACTGTTCTCGACACAATGTCGATTTCGCAAGCGGCTGAATCAGCTTGAGACGGTCGAGGACTCGCGGCTAGGTTTAGATCTTCGCGAACTCTGCCGCCGACAAGGTGTTTCCCGACCCGTTCGAGTGATCGTCAGCAACGAGGTTTCGGCACCGTCCGTCTGGGGAATCATTCGACCGACAATCATATTGCCCCGAGAAGTCATTTTGTCCTTGTCATCGCCGCAATTGCAATGGGTCCTGCTCCATGAACTGGCTCATATCCATCGCGCAGACCTATTGGTCGTTGCATGCCAACGATTGGTCGCCGCGATTCATTTTTTCAATCCGGCGATCTGGATCGCGAATCGAATGATTCATCGACTGCGCGAATATGTCTGCGATGATCTGGCGATTTTACGGAGTGAGGGATCGGCAATCGATTCGGGAGAAGCCTTTTTGTTGATCCTGCGTCAGGCTCGCCTGCGTCGGCACAATCTGAATGGAGCATTGGGCGTCTTCGGGCTGGATTCGCGAGCCGTCTGTTTTGCACGAGTTCACCGCTTGATGGATACGGATCGACCGATTCGGACGGGCCTGGACCACTTTTCGCTCTGCGGTTTAGTCTTGTTGGCATCCATCGCCTTGCCCCACATTCATGCCGCGCAAGAACAACAACCGGCGGCCGCGCCGAATCAATCGAAAGAACCGGCCAGCCCACGTGAAGGCGCTCAGAGTGACTCGCTCAAAACCGATCAGAAAAATCCAACCCCGGCCGTGCCCCTTGCCAGGGAGACCGGAGAATTTGAATTGACGCTCGTGGACGCTGCAGGGAAGCCGATCCCAGACGCGACGCTCGAGATCCGCCTGAATCCTCCACCGACTGCGGCACAATTTCAACAAGGCCGGTTCATCAAAACCGAGGGCAAGAAGACGTTTGCTACGACGAATTCTGCGGGACGCCTGGCGATCACGTTCCCTCAGACTTCGACCAGTCTCGACATCAGGATTGTCACCCCTGGCTATGCTCCCTACCGCGCCGCCTGGTCGGCCGAATCGGATACTCAGCAGGCTCCCGCAAAATTCCAAGCAGAACTCGATACGGGCTGGTCGGTGGGCGGCGTCATCGTTGACGAGGATGGAAATGCTCTCTCTGGAGCCCGAATCGAGACACGTGCCTCCTATAAGAACCGTCCCGACGTCTTCACTCGAACAACCATCGGGACAATTGCGACGACTGATGAGGCGGGGAAATGGCGATTCGACAGCGTGCAAGAGCCAGTTGGCCTTCCTGTCGACATCGACCACCCTGACTTCATGCCGATGAATGAAATATTCGCTCGTCGCGACAGTCGCACCGAGAACGGCCGCGAAATCACCGAAAGGAAAATTCGACTTCAGTGTGGCCTGACGGTGAGGGGAAAGGTCATCGATGAAAAAGGAAATCCCATCGTTCAGGCGCGGGTGTTTGCCAGGGTGGCTTCGTATCACATCCGGCAAGTGATGACCGAAACTGATGGAACCTACAAACTCCCTGGCTGCGCAACGAATACAACCAGAATTGTCGTCTTCGCTAACGGACGCGCCCCCGAGGCTAAAGATGTTTTGATCGAACCCGCGATGACACCCGTCGACTTTCAAATGCAACCTGGGGCGAAAATCCGTGTGAAAATCCTGGACGAAGCGGACAAGCCCATCCCCATGGCTCATTTGATATTCCGCGGTTGGCGAGGGACTTCGTTCGGCTACTTTGAATTCGATCAGGTGAACCGCCACGCAGACGAACAAGGCATCTGGGAATGGGATGCGGCGCCCCTCGACGAATTCCAGGCGGATATCTGTCGACCGAACGGACTGTGTTTGGCAAAGCAAACCTTGAAAGCTCGAGACGAAGAATACGTCTTTCGACTGCCGGCAGCACTGGTCGTTGTCGGCAAAGTCATTGATGCGGAAACGAAAACGCCGGTCAAAAGCTTTGTCGTGACGACGGGCAATCGCTTCGACAATGGGAGTGCCATTCCCAGCGATCGGTTGATTATTGGCCGAGCGAAGGGGAGCGACGGAAGCTATCGTATCGAACAAACCGAGGGGGTCGACGCTCGTCGGAACGTGAATTGGGTACAAGTCGAATCAAATGGGTATCGATTGTCGGATTGGCGCGAAGTCAAATTCGACCTGGTAGGAACCGCCTCCGTCGACTTTGAATTGACAAAGTCACAAAACGTTCCGGTGACTCCAATTGGGACGCCCATACCCAGCGACACGGTAAGTTCGTCGAACGCACTCACGTCAGAAGCAACCACAGCCATTTCGTTACCCGCTGGCTGCATCAGCGCACTAAAACACAATGTGGATGCACTCAAAGCATGTACACTCGCGTATTCGCAACACAGGGAATACGTGCCGCTACCGGAAGGCGAACGCGACAACCGTCCCACTCAAGGTGTCGATGGGTATACGGTCCTTGACGACGGACGCATTTATCATCGACGCATTTTCTCAAATCGCGCGGAACGAACTCGGAGCGACGGCACATTGAGGCCGAACTACGAGGAATACGCCTTTGACGGACAAGTCTTCTATCTTGGCTCACCGGGGCTGGGTCGCGGACATGTGACGAAGTTCCTGGGCGAAAATCGGGACAGCAAAGAAGCTCAGACCCTGACGGTTCACGTGTACTATTTGGAGGCGGCAGGCTTCCAGCTGCCCAGAAGCTTCGCGGATTGGCGAACATCCACCTTGGATTCGTCGATCCTGAAAGCCGCGGCCGAAGGCAAGATCAATAAACTGACCGAAGAAGGTTCGATCCTGACATTGGAAATGGAAGTCCCCGATCAAACCGTGTTGATAGCGCGCAAAATCGATTTGGAAGCGATGAAGCGAGAGGCCGAAACAAGAGGAAGCCAACTGTTCAAGGACAATCAGTTCAAGTTGATTGACTTGTACCGCAAAGTCGCTGCACGCGAGCCTTGGCGAAAGACCGTGATCAAACTCGATCGTCAAAAAGGCTATGCCTTGCGGCATCAGACAGACGAAACCCTGGACGGAAAGCGGATTCAAACGATTGACTGCGAAGAATTCGAGCATTTTCCTCAACAACAAATTTGGCTACCACGCCGATGCATCGAGCGTGACTACACTCGCTCACCATTTTTTCTGCAAGACTTCACGGATGAACCGGAACTGACAACCCAAATCAAATTGGACTCAATTGCATTCACCAAGCCCGACGAGGTTTCATTCAAGATCGACTACGGCCCCGGCTCAAGAGTGACCGACCGCAGCCGACCAACCGCAGAACCAATTCCCAAGGACTAAGTCCACCTGACGTGGCCTTCGCTTTTTGAGGACGGTCATTGAGGGAATGATTTATGGATGGTTTCACAGGAAACTGTGATCAACTACGGCAGCGCAGATCGGGGCGGCGCCCTCACTCAAGTACCGAATTCTGAAGACGCTGGCGCCAGAAAATCCGCCTTAAACGGAATTTGCGGAAATGTCGTTAAATTTTACGACAGCGACGGCCGATTCACTTCAAAGCGGACCGAAAGTCCGTCCATTCGCATCGCTCGCTCTCGAGGGGCATTCACGGACGACGTTCTATCCGTAGAGATTCAATGTGAGCCCCACCGATTCTCTTCGCTGCCAGTCCCTTTCCGCATTTGCATTTTTGCTTTGCGTCTCAGCCTCATTCGGAATTCTTTTCGCCCAAGAAGATTCATCCGGACGAGCTGACGGACCACTCACAGTCGCCGAAGGGATCGACCACGCCTGCAACGCGGTGGCATTGGCACCATTGGTGGACGAGTTCGAATCACACGAAGGCAACTTCGCGAGCGTATCCGAGCAAGATTCGTTCAGCGAGATTCCCCTCAAAGCGGTGTTCGATGATGGTTTTCGTCTCAAGTCAAAGGACGATCAGTTTCAACTCCGGATTCGAACGCTGTTACAACTCGACGGCAAAGTTTTCGCACCATCGGATCAAGAGCCAGCGCGAAGCGGTCTATATATCCCCCGTTTTCGAGTCTATTTCGAAGGTCAACTGACGGACCTGTTTGAATACGAATTGTCATTGCAACGAAGCGTCGAAGGCACATTCGACATTCTGGATGCAAATATTAACTTCGTTCGTGATGAAGAATTTCAGGTGCGACTGGGACGCGCTTTAGTGCCGTACAGCTATGCATGGTATGACCACCTTGAGCAGTACTACATCACACCCGAACGAGGACTATTTGCGCTCAACTTTGGGCTCGCCCGCCAAGCGGGGTTGTTCGCCCACGGCAAGGTCTTCAATCAACAACTGCAGTACGCGATTGGCGCCGCGTTTGGGCAACTTTCCGGCCTCGCCGACACCAACACAACTCGCGACGCTGTCGGCTATTTGAACGCCAAGCCATATTTGCATTCCGAACAATTTTCATGGCTCCGTTTTCTCAACATTGGTGGGTCGCTGGCAGTAGGACAACAGGCGTATGAGGCCGCACCGTTACCCTTAAGAACATCAATCCAGACATCGGAAAACGATGAAGCAGCGCAAGGAGCTTCGTCAATTTTTCTAGAGTACACGACGGGCTCTGTCGCCAAGGGTGAACGACTACAAGGAGCCTTGCATGCGGCTCTCTATAGCGGCCCGTTTTCCATTGAAGCAGAATGTTACGCGGCTCGTTTTGGACTCGCTCCCAACTCCGCGTCATCTTCCGTGGGAATTCCAATTCTTGGTTACGACGTGACGCTCGCCAGTTTCCTCACTGGAGAAACAGTTGAGGATCGCAAGACCGTTACCCCATTACGGCCGATGACGAAGGATGGACCAGGCCGCGGTGCGGTCGAAGTCTTTGGACGATACTCAAATCTAAAGATCGGCAGTGAAGTATTCTCGTCAGGGTTAGCGAACCCCAACGACTGGACGAACTCAGCCGGAATCATGGATGTCGGAGTCAATTGGTATCTGACTCACTTCGTTCGCGTGACACTGGATTGGCAACATTCCATGTATGCAACTCCAGTTCTTCTTAACGAACAGAAAGATTTGAGATCGAAGCACAACGATCTCTTTTGGGTGCGATGCCAGTTGTACTTCTGACGATGCGCGCCGGCTCAGACGCCGGGTCATCGACCGATGACCAAGCCCGCCTCGCACGACCTTCTCATCCATTCGCCTGAGACATGGCCGGCAATCGCGGCAGCGTTGTCGAGGCATGGTTCAACGACGAATCAAATCAGCGCCTCGTTTCATTGTCAATTCGAAGTGGCGGGAGTTGAGGCTTCAGTTGACGTGACGGAAGAGTTCGCCATTTGTCATGACCACGTGGCAGAGAACAGCACTCGCATTCTAAGCTGTCGATCGTGGCTTGCTGAGCAAGAGCCAGATGGAAAGCAACGTCAGAGGCACGACGATCGACCAGTAGGGGATACGAAAATCGACAGTCGTACTCTCGGATCGAACGCCATTGACAATCCGCATGACAGGAAAAGTTCGGCGCCCAAATCCAAATTGCAGAGAGTCCCATTCGTCGTCGTAGCCGAGTCCGCTCCCAGCACGATCAAGAATCGCCGACTCGTAGGCCATCGTCACAGGGGCGTCTGAGCCAGCGAAGCGAATAATGAAGACTCCACTGATTGAGATGACTTCCATTTCCGACTTCGTAAGAAAATCCCCAACGAGCGTACTTCGCACCCAGCCGCCCGCAAATACACAAGCCATCACCAGCGTCAGTATGCCGACCTTGCGCTTCCACCCTGTGAAGAACTCTCGCATCATCTGACTTTCATCATTCGTGACGATTCGTCTGTAGTCTGCCAATGCGCGCGGTGGGAAGCAAGCCTCATTCGAGGCGTGGTGCTCTGCTCAAGCCTGGCTGACAAATGAATCGCTGTGCCATGCCTTGGTGGAATCATGATGGAACAGGAACCAGATGATTCCCCACGAGCACCAGGGAACGCGCGACTTGCATTGCGTCGCTGATGGACTCGTCCATCTTGATGTTATGGACATCCTGTGAAGCGACGTTCACATCGGCTCCGGCGTCTATCGCCAGTTGGATGGCATCGCTGGAGATGACGGGGTTCAGCTTTTGCAGTGCGGATTTGAGACGAGGCCAACGTATTACGTCACTGGTGGTTTCCCGCCCATGCGTTGAATTGGCACCACCGATTTTTTCGTAGAAGCAATTGGCACACGGCCAGCCCAATTCTTCAAATAGGGAAATGGCAGGCTGTTCCACCAAGGCGTTTTCGGAAAAGTCGGTGTTGGTCATGCATCGGCCTCGATTCGCGTTACGACCGGTTCGCATGCGGTTGTCGTGGCGTTGCTGCGACAGCCTGTTTTGCTTGAGACACTCGCTTGATCCCCAGAGCACGCTTCATGGAGTTTCTTCCGAGAAGACCGACCTCGTTGCAAAATTTGTAATCGAGAAACTTCTCTGAGACTCCCCAGAAAGTTTCAGGGCATGGTCGCCCCTATGGGGTTCATCACCACCCTTTTTCATATTCATCAACTCTGAAAAATCTGGCTGTATCGCAAAAAGCTCCCCTGAAAACGGAACTTCAAAAATGCGGCGGCTGAAAAAATGCCGGTGTGTAAGAGGTTGGCCCGATTCAAAATCGGCCAGTGAGTTTGGGAGTCAGAAACTGACGGTCACCCCGAAACAGGGTTCTCTCCTGAAGAGTGTGCATGCGGTTCTTCGACGACCACTTGGAATCCAATGGTCATTGCTGGATCGTCAAATCAGGGAAGGAGGCCCTCAACCGTTGTTGACCCGCTTCAGTGACCTTCGTAGAGCCAACGCTGATTATCGTCAGGTGTTTGTGGCCGCTCAAAACTTTCAAACCTTCATCCGTGATCAAGGTGTTGTGGAGAAACAGTATGTGAAGTGGACCCCGTTTTTCGGACCACCGTCTTAGATAGAAAACGGAGTTTGGATCGAGGATTATTGAGGCATCGTGTCGAGCAATTGAGCGGGAGACAACCGTGCCTCGGAGCAGACGTAAATTCGACGGACCATTTAAGGCGAAAGTTGCCTTGGATGCGATTCGTGGATTGAAGACGACGAGCGAATTGGTATCGATTCATAAAGTTCATGCGACGCAGATTGCACTTTGGAAAAAGCAGCTGTTGGAAGGAGCGATTTCGATTTTCGAGAGTCCTTCAGCGAGCAAGGCCACCACCGACGAACCGAGTTCCGCAGAGCTCTATGAACAAATCGGTCGACTGAAGGTTGAGCTCGATTGGCTCAAAAAAAAAGTGGCCGAGCACGGTGGCTGAACGTCGGTCTTGGATTGATCCGAGCGATCGCTTCGTGAGCATTCGTCGGCAGTGCGCGCTGCTGGGCCTGCATCGCTCGAACGTGTATTACGAACCGGTCAGCGTGAGCGAAGAAGATCTTCGTTTGATGCGACTGATTGACGAGCAGTATCTCCAACATCCGCATCTGGGCAGTCGCGGGATGGTGTCTCATCTGGCACGGCATGGTGAGTTGGTCAATCGCAAGAAAATACAGCGATTACTGAGAGAAATGGGGCTTAAGTCTCTTGCCCCGAGTCCTCGGACGACACAGCGAGCGGTCGGGCACAAGATCTACCCGTACCTTTTGCGAGATGTTGAGATCGTGCGTCCCAATCAGGTTTGGGCGTGTGACATCACGTTCGTCCCGATGCGTCGAGGGTACCCGTCAAAGCCAAAGACTGAACGACGATCACAAGGAAGACCTAGGGCGGCAGCAAGAATGGCTCTGAGGTCGTGATCGAAGGCGGCGGGCGACGGAGGAGGGTTTGCAAACAAATCTTTGATCAAATCCCACTGAGCATCTGTTAAAAAAGGCTTCGGGGCCGTCCTGGACCCTGTCGTATTCGGCGGCCGTCGCTGGGGCCAATGAGACAGGGACATAAGCATGTGAGTTGCTCCTTTCGCTCACATGGGTACGCAAATTGCCTGCCATAGTATTTATTGCAAAAGTGGGTTTTGAAACTGCCTCTAGTCGTCAATCCGTGATTGGTCCGCTTAGTGGGTCAGGATCAGACGAATAAAACCACGATCTATTTCAAAGCACACAATAAACCAAAAGAAACGTGGCTATCCACTCCTGCTTGTCGGCGGCCTTGATGGATTGGCCTTACGCCCGGTCCGCCGTTGAATCTTGTTGACAAGGAATGTCTCGTTACTCAAGATCGTTTGAGCATCAGGCTTCAGTCAGACCAATGAAAGGGAAGGGGAAAAAATGGCGAAGAAAAAAGCCTCTGTTCTCAACACGGTCGGCCAAGTGGTTTCGGATTTTGCCAAGAAGGCGACGACGACTGCGAGAAAAGCCACGAAAGCGGTTGCAAAGACAGTCAAGAAAGACCTCAAGATCGCAAGGGAGGTCACCGTCGATGCGAAAAAGGCAGTCACGAAGGTCGTAAAAAAGACAATGAAAGCCGTCAAGAAAGTCACAACGAAAAAGTAGACCCTGAGTTAGCAGGTAGAACGAGAAGCTCGAAGCGAACACTCTTCTTCGCCTCGGCGTCGTCTGACGTGACCATCAAACGAGTTCAGGCGGTTCAGGCTCAGGTAGGACAACCAACTGGTGACAAAAATGACACGAGTTTTCCAAAGTGGCGAGGAGATCAGGGTATTCGTTGAAGAAGAATTTGACATTCGAATCGATGATGCACCGCAGGAGACCTATGCCCGGTTAGATGCAGGCGGGTTGCTCGTGACAGGCGGTTCAACTGGTGTTCGGCGTGAAGGAGGTGTGAGCTTTTTCCATTTCAAAGCCCTTGCTCCCGGAGTTCAAAGAGTGGACTTTCCGCCAACAATGATGGCTCAGAATGTGGAGATTCAAGACTCGATTGGGGTTCCAATCGTGGAGTTTTTTGGTGAGGCGGCGGCAACGGAATCAATTTCGGAAGACAATCCTCTACCGCTTGCAGATCCAGCATGAGCGGGCGTACTTAGGCAGTGAATACGCTGGACTGATGCTCTTCGTTGCCCAGTGATTTTCATCATGCGAAATTGGGAACTCCCGTTACAACGTGCCTTGTCAACTCTTGGCCTGAGTGGCAAGCAAGTCGCACCGAAGGAAAAATGTACGGTGAGCCCCTTTTTGGCGGACTCGATGATGGATTACCTACTTTCGCCGAAATGAAGTATTCATTGACAAACGCCGGTTCCTAAACAAGTTGGAGTTTCTTTCCGACGACTCTCGTGAAGGCGGGCATAATTCTGATTGTTCATCAGTTTCACTCGATTCAGGCGTAGGATCGGTTGACGGCTTCGGATTTGACTGAGAAAGTAGTTTGAATCGCTTGTCGTTCAGGTTAGGGCGATTGTCTTTTTCTCCGTAGCCGATCACTCCCTCTTCCATTTCGGACAGACGCTGAAATCTAAGGGCATCTTTTGTCGCAAAGATTCCCCACAATTCGTGAGGATCGCAGCTAACTGTCGGAGTTCCTATGCAAGGTTCAACGGGACATCCTGCGTATGGCATGAAACCCACATATCGCCACCCAAAGAGAGATTTCCGCCCACATTGATCTGTGGCGATTATTGGTTCGTAGAATCCAAGCGGCACATCTCGGCTGGCATCGAAAATCTGCTCAACTCCGCCGCCAGATGAGTCACCGTTAAAGCTGGCGTTTTTCGTGTCTTTTGAAGCGGCCGGTGAACCGCCATGTACTGCGGAAATCAGGCCGGCGACGGAATTCAAAATCGCAGCGGTTTGTTGGTCTTGCTGAATTCCAACAGTAGTCAAGTTCCAACCGTCTTGGAGTACGATATCAAGTTTTCCAATACCCAGCCCAGGAGTCATACGAATTGAATACTCTTCATTATAGTCAGGCATATACCTTATCGTCATCGATACTTTCGTAAAGTTTGATACCTCGGTTATAGTAGGTTTGTCGGGATCTTGGACCAACTTGGTCTCGTTATTCCCGCCCTTGGATTGATCGCCGGGTTTTGCTGAAGCCTGCGGCTCGCTTCCAGCGGGGCCAATAAACAAGTAGGGTTTAGGGCGCCAGTACCTAATTCCTTTATCTTTCAAACTTGGGTCTTTACGAACTAAAACTTGCGTGCAACCCAATGATAAAACGATGATGTACAACAAGCAAAGAGAGGTAAATTGTCGCATTTGCTACGTCCTTGCAGCGGTTCACATCGAGCCCTCTGGTGCAAAAATCGACATCTGGTAAAATCTTAGCCCGTCCTTTTGATTCGGGGTCGACAAGTTTTTCTGCGTATCGGCATTTGTTTAACGATTGCGTCAAATGGCTAGACAATGACGTCATTTTGAGCTGGACTGACGGAACGATTCTCTAACAGCCTGCTGAAGTAAGGGCGATAGGAACCTTGGCATTCACAATGTCATGGCGTTTTTTGAATTTGGTCGGAGCCAGTCCCCGTTACTTCAACAGGCTGCTAAGCAAGGCAGAAGCAGATTCTGCCGAAATCGAAAGGTCGCTCTAACATGACCGAGCCCGAATTCATCAATCCCAGCAAGCTTCGGCCAGGCCCGATTCGCCACGAGTAACTTCCGCCAGAGTTGCTCGAAGAGATCGAGGCAGTATTCAATCTCATCGGCCCATACCTCAACATGACGCTTGAGCAGTTCGAGATTGGCTTCATGAGGGACAGTGAGCCCAAGAGTGAAGTTGCCGTCTGGTGCAGCATCACGGCGGCATGGCTTGCCTACCACGAAAAGCACCTGAACGACGAGACGCTTCCAGATGACGACGAGAAGACGCTACTCGATGCCTTGATTCAGATTTCCACGGGCATCGATGATGTGAGCAAATTGAGCGTCCCAGCCGGGGTCGGATTCAGACTGCTTCAGTGTTACGATGACTTGGTGATCGATTGACCGACTGGATCACGCTGCGGCCACACTGAGCAATGGAGATATGCATTCCCTTATCATATTCTATGACTGCGGCCAGGCGAAATTTTAAGAAAATGCCCCCATAACCGCCTGGGTCGTGGTTTCAGAGTGCAGATCGACTGTCCTCAGGACTGAAGACCCAGCAACCTCCTCGATTCACCCGGTCCTCGCCGTGTTGCGGTCACTGAGGATCTTGGCCACTTGATAGCGTACCGATCGCTGCACCACTCAAAGACATTTCAGTGCATGTCCTTGATGCCCCATTTGTTAGATAGCTACTGCCCCACCTGGTGTGGATGGCTATCGGCGTCGATCACCGTTGACGGTCCTGGATTCAAGTGTCCGTGTTCCCGCCATCGACTGGATCTCTTCAGAAAATGCGTGCTTTCCAGAAAGAACAATTACCGCAAAAAGAATGTAACGTACACAAAAAGGTATTGTATGGCCTGTCCCCCAGTGAGTGAATGTAGTCGAAGAGCGCCAGCCGAAATCGGCCACGAAGAAGTTGAGGAGCATGAACCATGGAAATAATCCCTGTTTCACTGACTAGAGGCCCCCCTCCTTCAAGTAAACGGCCCGTCGTCGATTTCCTTCCCCGAGATTTTGGACTTTCAGTTCCTAAGGATTTCGAGAACTTCAAGAAGAATTCGGGGAAGGTTTTGGAGCCGTATCCGTTCACCTGATGGATATATGAAACGGCGCAGAGTTCACTGCTGAATTCGTGGCGAAACCATGACGCTGCAGCAATCTTTTTCTCAGAGAGTGCTTGGTACTGCGTGGAAAACCAAGACGGAATTCGACAAGATTCTGTTCGCTTCCCGGTGCCAGCTCCGCAACCGAAGTCCATCGAACGAACATACCGACTGCACCCAGATGGTGCGAGCAATTTGGACAGTGTCATGAAAATGTTGACGACTATTGCAGCATTGTTCCTCTGCGTTGGCCCAATTTGTGCCCAGGAGCCGAAGCCTCAGAAATACGCTCTCCTAGACGCCGTTCGGGAATATGATCATCCCGACATGAATCAGACGCCTATTCAGTATCCTGAAGTCGATGCCAAGTCGATGAACGACTTGCTCAAGGAGGCTGGGTACGAGGTCGACCTGCTGCTTGGCAAGCAAGCGACCCAGGACATTATTCGCAATAAATTGGCAACCTTTGCGACAAAAGGTGGCAACAAGGGAGTCGTCGTTGTCGGTTTGTTCGGACATGGGATCGAGTTTGACTCGACTAAAACGTCGTACTTTTGCCCTTACGATACGGTGGTGAAATCAAAGCGGGATAAGAAGGGACTTCCGATCTCCGACGACAATGGCAAAGCGAGGATGGAGCCTGATGCCGACACGATGATCGCAATCGAAGATGTTTTGTTGGCGCTCCGTGAATCAAAAGCCACGAATAGAATCCTTTTTGCCGATTGCTGTCGGAGTGACCCGAATGCCGCTCGGGGAAGGTCATTCGGCACAAGCCTGGAGACCAATCAACTGCCAACAAATACTGCAGTGTTGTTTGCGTGCTCTGCTTCGGAAAAGGCGTACGAACATCCTGAATGGGGACATGGAGCATTCACCAAATGCTTGTTGGATGCGATTCGGCAGAATGCTTCACATGGCAAATCACTGGTTGCCTTCGTCGCCGCCGATGTGGAAGAAGCCGTCGAACAACTCGTGAGAGACAAGGTTCGTGCCAGCCAAACACCCAGATCGATTTCGACTGGCGGACGTGTGGATTTAAAGTTGACGTCATTGTCACCTTCGAAACCAAGAACTGAGAAACCGGGCGAACCAGAAGAAGCGAAGCTATCTGAATCTGCGAAGCCTCAACAAAGAATGAATACTATTGAGGCCGTCTATACTCGCACCCAAAGATTTGATGGCTTGAAGGCTGGTGATCGAAAAGAATTAATGAAAGGTTACTTCTTTCGGTGGTGTCCTGCAGGTGTCTTTATAATGGGAAGTCCGAAGTCTGAAAAGTGGCATGATGACAATGAAAACGAGGTTTCCGTCACTCTGACTAAAGGATATTGGATGTGCGAGACAGAGGTCACGCAAAAGCAGTGGTTGACTTTAATGGGGACGAAACCCTGGATTGGTAGAACTGATTGCGCAGCGAGTTACATCACCTACTTGGAAGCTGTCTCGTTTTGTGAGAAGCTGACAAGACGTGAACACAGTTCGGGACAATTACCTAACGAATGGAAGTATAGCTTGCCGAGCGAGGCGCAATGGGAATACGCATGCCGAGCCGAAATGAGGACGGCATATTCGTATGGTGATGATGAATCTCAACTGAGTGAGTACGGCTGGGTTTCAGAAGAGCGCTATGTTCATGTAGTTGGCCAGAAAAAGCCAAATGACTGGGGATTAAACGACATGCACGGCAATGTTAGCGAATGGTGCAGCTACTTGTATCGTAGCAGATTAAGCGGCGGCCGAGACCCTGTTGGAAGTAGTACCGGCTCAGAGCATGTGATACGGGGCGGTAGTTGGTACAGCGGCGATAGATTCTCTCGCTCAGGGTGTCGGAGTAAAAGGTCACCCGAAGATCGAGACAGCGGAATAGGTTTTCGTTTGGCAGCCGTCGTTTTAGCGGTGAAGTAGCAATTCATGATCTTATTCGGAAATATTTTGCGGGAATTCGGGCATCGAATGTTCACGAACGATCGCATTCACATCTACCACTATGAAAAGTCTGAACCCACGACAGCTCTCAAAAGATTAATGATCGCTCCCGATCAAAGGATTCCGTTCATGAAGTTAATCTTATCCATTGCTGTTCTATTGTCGTCCAGTGCGATTTTCGTAGCGGCGGATGAAAGACAAAACAGCCTCCCTGCTGAAGAGTTGGCCATAAAAGCAGGGGCGGCCTTGAGAAGATCCTGCCTGCAATGTCACCGTGGCGACGGGTCTGCTTCGAATGCCAATTTCGATGTCCGTGACGCTCAATCAATGATCGATAACGACGTGATCAAACCCGGCAAATCACAGGATTCTTCCCTGTGGAAAAAAGCCTCCAAAGGAACGATGCCACCGCCTTCACAACCGCAACTCTCAAAAATGGTTGCCGATGACACGAAACTTGTCGCCCAATGGATTGATGCTGGCGCCCCAAAGTTTCCGCAACCCAAGGCCCGGAAGCCAGTCACCGTCCAGACATCGCTGGAAGCCATCCGCAAGCACTTAAAAAATGTTCGGGACCCACGTATCCAAGCTCGGCTACGGTATTTCTCACTCACGGAGATGCATAACAATCCAGAAGTCTCTGATGAAACGTTGGCGCTGGCTCGTGCCGGTCTCTCCAAGGCATTGAACAGCCTGTCTTGGGAACGGGAAATGACGATTCCCAAAGCCATGGAAGGTACGGATCGCACGATTTTCGTGGTGGATCTTCAACAACTTGGCTGGGGGGACGACCAGTGGAAAGCCATTCGTTCCCATTACCCATTTGGAATTGGATTCGAAAATCTGAATGATTCCACGCTGCTCGATCTGGACAAAGAAGTCACGAACATGATGAACAAGGAATCCTTGTACCTCGTGAGGGCGGACTGGTTCATCGCCACAGCAACTCGCCCGCCGTTATATCACACGATCCTGTTCGATCTTTATTTGCCGGACGTGAAGGGTCGACTTGATGATCGCAATCAACCTGCCAATCCCAAGCACATGACGGCCCGTGATCTGGAACACTTTCTAGGTGTCGATGTGATTTCGAATATTGAGCAGGGAGATGCAAAGGTTGCTCGATCTGGTTTCACACCCAGCGGAGTTTCCGAACAAAACCGGCTGCTGGAACGACATCCGTCTCGATTTGGTGCGTATTGGAAGAGCTATGACTTCAAGGCGGACAATCGGCGTTCGATCCTTGCCCAATTTCCGTTAGGTCCAGCATACCCCGGCAATCCGTTCATCAAACAGTCGTTCGATCATGATGGCGGAGAGATCATTTTCAACTTACCAAATGGACTTCAGGCGTATTTTTTGGTGAACGGCAAAGATGAACGAATTGATGCGGGACCGATTGAAGTCGTCAGCGATGCACTGAAAACTTCTGGCTCTCCCGCCATTGTCACCGGCGTATCCTGTTTTGCCTGTCACAAGCAGGGAATGATTAATCCGCCGAGCGATGAGATTCGTGACTTCTCGTTGGTGTTTGACAAGGCCCGAGATCAGGTGAAGAGGCTGCATCCAACGAAAGACGAATTCCTGACCAAAGTGAATGCGGATGCTGATCTTTTCAATCGTGCCACTGAACGAGCTACCAAGAGCTTCTTGAGTGTTGGTCAGGATTCAAATCGAGATATTCACGAGTTTGCTGAACCTGTCAGTGAAATAGCTCGACTCTATGCGTTGGACGAACTCGATTTGCAGACCGTGGCGGCAGAATTGAATCTGGTAACACCCGATGGAATTGGACTGGACACGAAACGCTTGGAAGAACGAATCCGCAACGACGAACGCCTGCGCCAATTGGGGATGGGAATCCTTTTGAGACCTGACGGTAAGATCAAACGTGCTTACTGGGAAAGCCTTCGAGGCGGAGTTTCAATCATGCAACTTACAGCGTTCGGTTTGGATTTTTCGATTAAACAATTCGCCAAGCCCTAACCACATAACTTGAATCGATAAGGAATCATCATGAATCGAGTTTTCATTCTCGTATATGCAATCGGAATGTTTTCAATGGGAGTCGCCGACGGCGCTCCCAAAAAAATGTCACTCAACGGACGGATCAACGATCTTGCCGATCTCGTAACGCAGAATTTGACTGAAAACCCCTTAGTCAAAGGCCAAAAACTGGCTTTAGGACAATTTGATGGCGAAGGATCATCAGCGAGAAACTCTAATTTTGGCGTCGAACTTCAACGACGTTTAGGAGAATTGCTGGCGAACTTTCGGGACGATAATTCTGACTATACATTGGCAGGCAACTACGTCTATGCCGAAGGTGCGGGTGACAACCTGGGACTCAAGATCGTGCGACTAGTAGTCACCATCAAGCAATTGGGAAAAGTGCTGGTCACGATTCCTGATATCGAAGTCAACGAAACGGATGACATCGACCGAGTTTTGGGATTGAACAAAGCGAAGCCCGAGGGAGAATTGAAGGACAGGAATGAATCGACGCAAAGAGCCGTCGAAAAGCCTGAATTTGACCTTGTCGGTGGTCATCGAGTCGCAGCGAAAGGTGCTCCAGAATTCAGCATGGGGATTCTCAAGAAGAGTTCGTTTAATGGAAAGGCAACTCCCGTCGTGCCGGAGAGTGTGAAGGGATTGGCATTCACGAATGTTGGCGTTGGGGAGTATTACGACATTGAAATTGCGAACAACGACAAAGCCGATGCGATTGCTTCGATCACTGTCGATGGACTCGATGTCACAACGTCGTTTACCTCCGATTTGGGGCCGGATGGCAAGAAAGCCAGATATCCGGGGTTCCTTGTCCTCAAGGGAACGACGGTTGTCATCAAGGGATGGTTGCATACCGTCGATCAATCTAAGCGGGACAATGTCTTTTCATTTGTCGTCAATAAGCTTGGACAAGGTGCGGCAACTCAGCTGAATACCCGGGGTGCGGTGGGAGTAATTACCGCACAATTCCGTGAATCATGTCGACCAAATGGCAGCTTAAGTCGAAGTTTTGGAGGGGAGACCGGCAAGGGGGCACCACTGGATCAGCAGTTTAAGTTGGAACCCGTAAAAATTGGGGATCGAGTCTTGTCAACTGTGAGCATCCGGTACAATCGTCCGCAGTGACTTCTTGAATGACCGAGGATAGCCGTTCACGTAGGTCCGTAGGAAGAATGGAGAGTACCGAGGAGATCGGAGCGGAATGGCGTAGCGTTCGATTGCATGACCAGCATTGATCGTGAGGAAACAGAACTGCATCAAGCGCACCAAGGCGCTGACTTTAGTTTCGCAGCCGAATTCGATCATTTACCTCAAAAAACTTTGCCTTTCATATAGTGGGCACCACTTATGCGTTTCATCGTTCCCTTAATCTCTCTCGCATTGCTGATCATCACGAGTATAGCAAATGCCCAAACACCTAAGAAATACGCACTTCTCGTGGCGGTAACGAAGTACGAGCATTCAGGAATGAATAAACCTCAATTGGAGTATCCCGAGGTTGACGCCAAAGAACTTGGTGAGTTGCTGAAATCGTTTGGGTATGAAGTTGAGCTGCTGCTCGGCAAGCAAGCAAATCAAGCTGCGATCCGCAACAAACTTGACTCACTGAACGAAAAAGGTGAAGCGGACGGTGTAATTCTCATCGGGCTATTTGGTCATGGAGTTCTGATTGATGCTGGATCTGGGCAAGATCCTGAAGGCTGTTTTTGTCCCTATGATGCCTCAGTTCGAATTGTGAAAAGTCGTGACGGAATTGCTCTTAACGACGACAACGGTGAACCAATGATCGAACCTGACCCCAAGAACCTGATCAAAATGGCAGAGATTCTTCTCTCGTTGAAAGTTGCCAAAGCTGGGAATCGAGTCGTTTTGGCGGACTGTTGCCGCAAGGTTCCTAATCAAGCACGAGGAAGATCCCTAAGTGTTGGCGCCAGCTTCAAGGTCTCAGAGATTCCTGACAATACAGCGGTCTTGTTTGGATGTTCCCCGAATCAGCAGGCGTTTGAGCACAAGGATTGGGGGCACGGAGCATTCACAAAGTGCCTGCTGGACGAACTGAATGATCTAACCACAAACGGCGAGGATGCCACGACAGGGATATTGGCAGATCGATTGAAGAAAAAAGTGCCGAGGTTAGTCGCAAGTAGAAACCGATCAGACAAACAAACCCCACGTCCATTTTCGAATGATTCGATTGATCTTCAGTTGGTCTTTTCGAATAGCGGCAACATGGAAGGAGAAAAAGCTGGAGACCGCAAGGAGCTTCTTCCAGGAATTGCATTTCGTTGGTGCCCCGCAGGTACGTTCATGATGGGAACCTCGAAGTCTGAGCGAGTGTCCGATGAATACCAAGTTGGCGTGACTCTGACCAATGGCTTCTGGTTGGGAGAGACGGAGGTCACACAAAGTCAATGGAAGCAATTGATGGATAGCAGCCCCTGGATGGGGTTAGACCAGTTCGTCAAGGACGGTGTCAACTATCCTGCAAGCTGTATTAGCCGAGACGATGCTATCGCCTATTGTCTCAGAATGACAGATCGGGAACACAGAGTCGGCAGACTTCCTATCGACTGGAAGTTTACGCTACCTACCGAGGCTCAATGGGAGTACGCTTGCCGAGCTGGGACGAAAACACGGTTTTCTTTTGGTGATGATGTCTCGAAATCGGATGAATATGGATGGTTCCAAACCAATACTTTCCTGTTAATGGGACTTAAGGGCGCATCCCCGCAACCAGTCAAAATGAAGAAACCAAATGCGTGGGGGTTGTTTGACATGTATGGAAATGTAGACGAGTGGTGTAGTGACTGGTATTCAGTTCAGTTGAAAGGCGGGCGTGATCCCAGAGGGCCAGCTACAAGATCTAGTAGATTTCCTGAAAGCGCAGAGTGGATCAGTCGAGGCGGCGACTTTACGCACGCTCCATTTGATTGCGGATCGGGTTATAGATCATGTGCAATGAAAGATGAATGGGATCTTAAATCTGGACACGGTTCCGGATTTCGATTAGCTGCGACTCCTTCCAACAAATAAGATAGGAAGGACGTGTTCTCACTGCCCCAGTAGCAAAGCTCAAGAGAGGCACTGCCAACTCATACCCTCACTTTGTTTACCCAGAAACTGCGGCGAATCGGAAACCCAAGTTGAAGTTGGTGGAGTAGCGGTGTCGATTTGCAGGCCCAGAGTTGACGGCATCGGGGCTTCCGTCACTGACCAGAATCACTCGAGACGAACCTGAGGATACACCGACAGGACCGCCACCGTGTTTATGTCGTATTCTGCTGGGCGGGTGACGCCGATGAAAATGGCTCGCCGCACACGGCACGGTCTGGAGGGACCAGTTAGACAAGCGGATTGAACATGATTGGTGCGAGCGAGATGGCTTCGTTGTTGATCTTGCATTGCCGACTGGAAAAAGGATCGTACCGAAGGAGGCGTACTATCGGGCAGGAAAGCCGATTGCACGGAACGTCTACTCGGCAGATGAGGCCATGAAATCGGCGATCAAGAATCGGAACGATGGACCTTGGACGACATCAAAACAGCGGCGATAGTTGCTGGTTTGACGCTGCTTCACATTGCAGGCTTAGCTGATCCCACTTGTGCTGATTTCGCCTGCTGCATTCCTTTCAGCATTGATCGCCGTAACTCTCCGACGGTCCAATCTTTTTGATGGCGTGCTGATTTGAATTCTGTTGAGGAGTACGGCGTGCCACTGTCAGACATATTGAAGAAAGCAAAAAACTGCTGGAAATCGGTGATCTGGCTACCATCTTCATCGGTGAAGGAGATTTTTGCATAGCCACCTATGCCTTGAATATGATTGCCGCCCGAGAATGGAATTCGAATCGCCAGACCATCGAGTGCATCATTCGGCCGAACCGTCCGGTGGTCAATCAAGCGATTCCCGGCAAGACTGCTTGTGTCCACGTCAGTCACCCGAACTTCACCCGGAAGAACTTCGTACATTTCTTGAAACTTCTCTCTCTCTTTGCTTGGAAGCTCAAGATATTCAAATCGTTCAACATACGTATCAACTACGATATCGTAAGCGGTTCCCCTGCCTGTATTTATTAGTTTAACGGTGGGTATTTTCATCATCCCAAGCGGCGTCTCTCGCCACGAATCAATTTCCAACTGAAGTCGAGGAGTGACTTCTAGGTGATGAGCTTTTTCGAATTGGTCAAGCTGTCTCTGGAAGCGATCAGTTTGCTCTTTCAAGTCTAACTTGCTTTGCGTCTTCGTCTCGGCCAAGTCATTCCGTTGGAGTTGCCAACAATAGAGGCTAAATCCGATAGAAAAACTACCGAAAATGACTGTAGCCAAAGCACTGACTGCTGCAATCAAATTCGACGTATGGTCCTTGTCATCAAGTGCGGTGCGAATCCCCACGGTTTGATTTCCTCCTTTGCGATTGCCAACGTCCGATTCTCGAAAACGGATCTCTGAATTCCGAAATTCGTGAGGATTTGTTCAATGATCGTATTGCATGAGACTATCGGGTGATAGTGCCGTAGATTCAGACTCGGCACGATGGGCCTTGAAACGAGTCAGTACGGTTGAAGGATTAACGGCGAGTAAAATGACAACAATCAAAGTTCAAGTCGAAGTTACGATTGACGAAGACGCCATCAATTCTTTTGCCGAACTCCTTGCACCGGCCATCAAACAGGCCATATTTACGCAAGAAGAATTGAAAATGGCAGCACGCCTCAGATCATCACAAAACGCACTGTTCGCCGGGCAGAAGCTGCCAGAACACCAAGGGCTGCTTCTCACTTCAAAAGAGACGGCGACGCTCCTAAGAGTTTCTGAGAGAACTCTGTACAGCATGCACACCACGGGGCAGATGCCGCCGCCAATTCGAATTGGTGCCGCAATTCGCTGGAGCCTCGATGCGGTGCAGAAATGGATTGAGGCAGGTTGCCCAACTGTTGAAGCACCGAAGAAATGACGGAATTCCAAGTGGAAGCGAATTTGGCAAACCAGCAGTGAGCTCTTGAATTCTACAGCAAATCGGATGCAGCAAATGAAGCGAAGAAAATGCTCAAAGGGCTGTGGCTTAATTCGCTATTGATGTTCGCCTTGCACGACTGCCATTTCTGAGTATCATCTGCCAAGTCATTTGACCCAACCAAATCCAGCCGGTGCTGGCGGTGCCTACGCAGACCAAACTGCGGCCTTCTTTTAATTCGCATTTTCTAGCGGATTACCCAAGCTCAATGTCGAGCAGTGTCGTTTCTTTGGGTCGGCGTGCCATCGATTATTCGATGCCCGTAATCATGCCCTGGTTTGGAGATCGTTCCAATTTCTCACCGAACACTTTTGCAGGGTCATTCGTATCGGTTATTGTACCCGTCAATCAATTTCGCTTGTCTGCCAAGCAAGTTGGAAGAACGCCGAATTCTTGTGAAGGAAGTTCGGGACACAGAACTTCAGCCATTGGACGATGAAACTCTGGATTCAAATCCGTACATCAAACGTGGCCGGTGGTTAGTCACTGGAATGGATTTGGACAAAATGAAGGAGCGGTCGTTTTATCGTGAGTCGATGGTTGCGGTGATGACGATTGAGGATCGATTAGCTGAATGATGCAGAGTAATCCTTTATGCTCAGGCCAATCTACAGCCCGTCGTCATCATTCTGATAAGACACATCTTTAATTCTTGTATTTCCATGAGGAGTAATTGTCGGATCAGAATTATCGTTAAGCTTTAGCTTAAACATATGGTGGCAGTCTCTTGCCTTCTTTCGATTAAATTTGAATTCCTGCTCTGTTAAAGAGAGTGCGTCATGTTCGAGCACCTCCCATCCTGCAGGACTAGTATAAATTTTAATTCCAAAATCAATATCGAATTTACCCGACAAGGTTATTCCGCCTGCTGCACCCACAGTTCCTTCTACGAAATGAACTTCGACTGTGATATACTTAGACATGCTCTCTGTGCTCTCTCTGTTAGGGATGACAGCAGTTATTCAGGAAACAAAGCATTTTGATTATGCCGATGACAGAAACTGCTGTCAACAAACTCGGCCACAGAACAAAAACTGTTGCTTCGAGAAATGATTGAAGCACAATCCGCCCCAATCGTCGCCAAATTGAAGAAACGATATTGCAAGAAGCCAAAGAACCCACAGTTCAATTGGCCCCATGATTTGTTCACTCGTTGGCACCGTGATGCACTGCACTTCGTCGTCATAATGCGGACGGGACACGATGTTCCACCAGAACTTGAAACTCATGCCGCTCGAATACAACACGTTGGCGATGGTAAATTCGATTTGGCGGCTCCCGTGCGACGAGGATGGATGACGATCATGAAGAAAATCACGCCGGAAGCCTGCTTAGAAGAAATCCAAAACACAATCACTCTGTGAAAGAGACCGCAGATGGCAGATTCGAACCCTGATCAACCACAGATGGGGCAGAATTGGTCAGAGCAAGAAGTGCGTCTCGTCGTCGCCGATTATTTCACGATGCTTGAATCTGAACTTTTGGGAGTGCCATACAAGAAGTCCGATCATCGGAAAATCTTGGCTCCACACTTGTCGGGACGATCAGACGGTTCAATTGAATTCAAGCATCAGAATGTTAGCGGTGTTTTGGTCGATTTTGGCTTGCCGTACATTGAAGGTTACAAGCCCCGCAGTAACTACCAGTCGATCCTTGCGACCGAAGTGGAATCATTTCTGGAGAAGCGACCCGATTTCTGGCAACAAGTTGCGGCAGGTCCAATTTTGAATCCCGTAGAACCACCGCCGAACAAACAGACGAAGTTTGAAGACGTCATTGAGGAACCTCCCGAACAAATCATCGTGCCGAAATCAGATTCAAAACCGTGGATCACTCGGAAGCCACGCAGAATTGATTTTGCAGAGCGTGATGCCACGAATCGTCGTTTGGGACTGATCGGCGAAGAATTCGTCCTTGAACTGGAAATATCCCGCCTATTGTCTTTAGGGCGAGATGATCTGGCGAAGAAGGTAACTTGGGCTTCACGAGATATCGGTGATGGACTTGGGTTTGACATCATTTCGTTTGACGAAACCGATGAATCGGAAAAGCTGCTCGAAGTTAAGGCCACAGGACTCGGCAAGTTTTTCCCATTCCATGTTTCTTCAAATGAAGTACGCTGTTCTGAGGACGTACCTCAGCAGTTCCATCTCTATCGAGTTTTTGACATCGCCAGACAACCTCGCCTGTACATTCTCAAAGGCTCGTTGCGAGTGTCATGCCAGCTTCAGCCAGTGCTGTATCGTGGAGTGAGTTGATGTGAGGTTCAGCAAGTTCTCAATTATGATTCACGAAAGCCCCTTGTTCGTTTCAGTTCACTGACGGTACTGGAATCCTCCGAAATCCCAAGAGCGGCATCAAGAACTCAAGATGACCATCACGAGCGCCATCCTCGACGGCAATCATTCCGTCTGCATCAAAGTTCGCTTCGCCACAATGTTCGAGCAATTTGCGAATTGCATCACTCGGCCATTCGCCACCGATAGCGACCTGCGGCAAATCACCGAACCATGCGGTCCATTGGCCTTAATTTTCTTCGACGATGATTCTGGCGAACGCTCTCATGATTTCTGATAGTTAAAACTCGAAGAGCTCTGCTCGGCTTTGCAAAATTGCTCACTTTCCAACTCTACGCTTGACGTCATCTCGGAATTCACCGAACGATGGAACCCGAGTTCCAGCAGGTAAACTTTTCACCTCGGCGTCATAAATCGTTTTTAGATCTTTATTGAGAGGCTTGCTATTTTCGTACTCCCAATTGCGCTTAAATTCAGCGTCTTCTCTCTCAGCCCGTCGCCTGTTCTCTTGTCCTACTTTTTGAACGCCGTCTGCAACATGCCAAACACCTAGTGCCACTAACAATCCTATTACAACCAAAATGGCGAGACCAATTTGATTTGGCGGTTGTGCCGAATTAGGTTCTGGTTCTCTCGGTACTACTTTGAGTCCTAGCGGCGTTTCTTCTTTTGTTGCTGCGGGTGATGATACGATTTTCGATGCCGAGGCAGGTTCTGTGGTTGGTTCCGCAAATAAGCCTTTGACATGTGCGGCTTTGACTGGTTTGCCATCCCTCGTTTTACGAATGAAATCATTCTTGCTGATCTCGTGATCACGAGCCATTATCTTCAATTCTTGTGGAGAGAATGGACCGGAAATCTCGCCGTTTTGTTCTACGAATAATTCCATTGCCATTGGGTCGATTCCGAAAAACGAGCGATTTGGACGTGTCGGGGATATTCTCCAGTTACATTCAAGCAGATTCAACCGGGCTGCCTCGATATTTTCAAAAGGAATTTCCAATGCGATGGATGGCCGCCCCGTTACTTTTTGTCGTCCTGTCCACTATCTGCTATGCGGACGAAATCAAAGGTAAGGTCGTCAGTATCGCTGACGGCGATACGGTCACGGTTCTCGATGTCGAAAAAGTTCAGCACAAGATTCGACTTCAAGGCATTGACGCACCGGAAAAAGCGCAGGCGTTCGGGACCAAGAGCAAGGAACGATTGAGCGAGAAAATCGGTGAAAATGAAGTTGTCGTGAAGTGGAAAGAAAAGGACCGATACGGTCGAGTTCTCGGTGAAATTTACTTGGGCGACCGTCACATCAACCTCGAAATGGTTCAGGACGGATTGGCTTGGCAATACAAGCAGTATTCCAAGTCGAAGGAACTGGCTGTGGCATAAGGCGAAGCTCGGAATGCGAAAAACGGGCTTTGGGCGGATAAATCTCCTGAGCCGCCGTGGGAACAGGAAGAACGGACGTGAGAAGAAGTCATAAAGTCTGATCAGTTGCGTTCCAAAGCTCATCACTGTGAGAAATCGAACCACTCACCGAGATCACTTGCCTTCGTTCATCATCCGAATCAGGGCTTCTTTGGCTGTTAGTGACAACAACTTAATCGCCAGTTCTCGCTTCGAAGCCATGCTCTGGTTCTGTTGAAGTTCCCGGTAGACACAAACAACAGGCAGCCGAGAGCGAGTGTATCGTGCAGCAGTTCCGGCATTATGCTGTTCGACCCGTCGTTCCAAATCGTTCGTGATTCCAGTGTAGAGTGATCCATCAGCACATCGCATGATGTAAACAAGCCACTGTTCCGACAATTGCTTTCGCAACTTCAACACGGCGACTTCCTTGGCCTTGGCTTCAACCTCAATGGTTGCACCCAGACCCCGCCAGCATTCCGGAAAATCGGTGATGTTGATGAAATCGTGGTGGCGTTCCGGTTTCGGCTTGCTCCAGCCATCCATCGGGCTGGAAACATGAAATAGTGCCTCCCGATCCCATGTCGCCAATGCCTTCTTCGTGGCGTCTTCAATGCTCAAGCCATCGGGATTGCATCGGTGATGATGCACGTCGTACACCAGTTGAACGCCGGTGATTCGACAAATGCCAAGAAGGTCTTCTGGCGTGTAGGTCTTGTCGTCATTCTCAACCGTCGCTTCTGCCCCTTGCTGAAAGCCGGTCAAGGTTGCGGGCAAAATCGGCGAGAGCCTTTGGTTTGTCACCGTAAGCACCGCCGCCGTGGATGTTGATGACATCGGCTCCGATCCATTCGGCAACTTCCGCTTGATATTCAAGCTCCTGAACAGATTTCTCAACGACATCGAGCCTTGGTGAGTTCAGAACGACAAATTGATCAGGGTGGAAGCAGGTTCGCAGCCTGTGCTTCTTGGCGAACTTTCCGCATTCCTTGAATCGACGAATGATCTCATCGACTTCTGGCAGAACGTACTTTCCGTCGAGCTTCGACTTCATGAAGTCCTTCAACCCTGAGCCTACGACCATCGGCTGACCGAAAGTCATCACTCCCGCAATCGGTGGATTATCGCCACTCGTTAAGCGATACGAAGCAACGATGGCCAATGCACCGCCGAGGCTGTGGCCAGTGATCCAGACACGCTTCGGATTGAATCGATGCAAAAGCTTCTCAATTTGTATGTGAAGTGGTTGGTACGCATTGTGAAAGCCGCTGTGGATTGCACCGTCCGGTGTTTTCAAAGACAGAAATGATGCGTTTTGTCCCCAATCCTCCGAATCGTCTGTGCCTCGCAGCAATACAATCGCTGAGTTCTCAATTGCAAGCACGTAACCGATCATCGAAGCGGATGTAATCGTTTCTGACTTAAACCCCAACTTCTCAAACTCTGCACGTGCATCGACTGGTTCCTGATAACCGATCTTGCAGAGTTGAACCATCACTCCCGCCGCAGGCCAATCTGAATAACCGTACTTTCAACCGACGAACTTTCAGGTCGTGAAATCACCGAAGCAACTCCAGATGCTCAAGCCGCTGTCGATTTTGTTTGGGAACTGCTTGAACAAATCCGATTGACCAACGGCAAAGAAAAGCCGGTTGTGAAGTGCTTCACGTCGATTCTCGACGGTGGTTCGATGTTGAACGGCTTCTACCGGGATGGGCTGGTTTTCATCAACTCGGATTTGGCCGGATCTGCTTCTCTCACGAACGAACGAGAAGGATTGTCGAATCGACTGCTGAAAGTGGCACTCGAAGAAGTCTCTCATCACGTCACTGGATCGACCGACACCAGCCGAGACTTCCAAGATTACTTGCTTGATTTGGCCGTGAAACTGGCTCGAACTGAGATTTCGGTTTGATTCGCTGAACCGACCTGAACGAATTCGTCGCATCCCAATCGATTATTGACTTGGCGTTGGAAGCGACGATTTTTTGCACGGATGGAACTCAGTCGAGTTGTACCTGTGTTACAAAGATCCACGGCAATCAATTATTTCGAAAAAACCTGTGGCTTGGTTCCCTTGGTGGGGTCTTGGATATCCATGACACCCCTGCTTTTCTTTTCAAGGTGAGAAATGAAGAATCCTGCCATCCTTCTTCTGCTTGCCGCTCTCGTCATGACACCCCTGTTCGGTCAGCAGGAACAGTCCAAAGCGACCGGTGTATTGGCTTCGCTGAAGGTTGATCAACTTGTCAGTCTGAAGGAAACTGGAGATCGGTATCAGATCACGGTCCTCGACGGCGACTTGAAACTGCCGCAATCGCACAAGGTCTTGGAAGTCGGACCTAATTTCGTTGTCGTCGAGGATATCACCGGATTGAATGTGGTTCGGATTCCATTAACCTCAATCAAGGCGGTCGTTCACTTCAAAGGGTTTGAGAAGATGTGACGGCGACGGAATTGAATCAAAAGCCCACATGCACTCATTGCGCATGTGGGCTGCTTCATTTGCTCGTCAATTTTTTGAGAAGCTCTTCAGTGAGAACAAGCCTGAAAAATGACAGTCTGTCTTATCCGGATTTTACACGAATTTTTACACGTGAGACAGGATCGAATTGACCGACCGATTTTACACGCAGTTTTACACGAGCTTTTTACATGTGATTTTACACGAATGAAAACGAAAAACCCCTGAACCTAACTCTTTTTAGATTCAGGGGTTGCTAATTGCCCAAGACAGGAATCGAACCTGCACGGTATTGCTACCACTAGGCCCTCAACCTAGCGCGTCTGCCAGTTCCGCCACTTGGGCTGGGTGCTTCGATTTCTCGATGCGAGGGGCGACAGTATAACGACCCGATGGCCGATGACAAGGTTCGCCGCAATTCCAGAACATCTTTATCGGATGGGGTTTTCCTCGTCGTGTCCCAAATCCTGTGGAAATCGTTCGGCCGTCGGAATTCCGTGTCGAAATGAACGGATTACCGTCAGATCGGGACGATTCTTTGCTCTTGAATCGGCTTGCCCTTATTCCTGAATGATCTTGGCGGCGTCGGTGGTCTGGCGGCTGACCGTCAGCAGAGGTTCTCGCAGTTCATCGCGGCTGCGAGAGGATGCACTGGTGGCGACATCACGTGGCTTGGATTTGTCAGAACCTTCGTTGGACGCCAGATTGAGAGGTGTCCCCAGTTTGATGTTGCCATCGGCCACTTTGCCAGTTTCGGGAGATTGTCCGCGGATCGTTGTCTCAGGCGGCGTGCGTGTCGTTCCAGCCACTTGTGAGCCTTCGGGGATGCTCAACTTTGGACTGCCATCGCTGACCCATTGTTCCCATTCGTTCTCGAGTGATTCAAGACTGCGGAAACTGTAGAGGCTTTTCAGTGACGATTCCCAACCGCGGTCATGAGCCAGTGACATCAGTCGCATGTATTCGAGCTTGCCACTTTTTTGGATTAAGAAGTCTGCCAGCGAATGGCCTTCCGCATACAACGTCAGGACATCTTGTTGATCTTGCGGATACTGCTTCATTTCCAGCAGGGTTTTCAGCGGGATCTTTCGTCGCGTTCCCAAGACTCGGCGGTGAATTTGGCGAAGCTGATTTCGTTCGGATTCATGTTCGATTAACGACGCGGCACCTTCGTCGGCCCAGCGGGGCAGGGGACGTCGGAAGTGGCTGGCGAAGATCGTATGGTTGATCTCGTGCGGCAACACGGAATCCAGGATTCGCTGTTCGCTGCCCTGGATCTCCATATTCCAGCCGTACACTTCACCGCTTTGGAAGTTGAAGGTCGTTTTTCCACCTGCACCCATTTTTCCGACCTGAACCTTGATCGGGCAGGGGTATTTCCATTTCCCCGGCAGTGGCTTGCCGATCCAGTCGATGGCCAATTCATGGCGATAAACCTCGGCCGCATCGCCCACCTGTTTCGCGAACTCCGCTGACGGAGCTTCCACGACGAAATTGGGTGTTCGGTAGCTGGCGCCTAACGACGAGAGAGCGCCAAGCAGAAGTAATCCGCGGAAGACAGCGTCCATGCTAATTCCGAAACTCCAAGGAAGTGATCTATCGCCACCAGGGCGTCATGCCGAGGCACAACAGATCATCGCGACAAGAGCAATTGGCGAACCGAATCGCGACCGGCAAATCTTGCCGGATCGGAACGATCGACACAAGATCATTTTTTTCAATGCGTTAGATTTTTCGGACCGTATGGCAGCACGAGGAAGGACCTAAATCCGGGCGCCAAATTTACTTGCAACTCTTACAAAAAATGCGGCGATTCTCGCCGTTCCGTCAACTTTTCAATCCGGCGACGGACAACGCGGCATGGGCGGGCAAGCCGCTGCAATCGTTAATGCCCTGCGGATTCGGAACGGCTGCAAACGGTGCCTGATTGCACCTGGAACGATTGCCGAACGGTCTGTCTCACGAGTTCCGCTCCGCTTCCGAGACAATTCGCCCGATATGTACTTGGTCGAGACGATCTTCGAATGACAACGACTTCGAAGGCATCACGTGTCATCGTGGTTTGAAGAGCCCGCCCTGTCGCAGGGACCTCTTTGCGCCAAACGCTTTGGGCCTGCTCGTGATCCCCAATAAGTCAGACATTTTGAACCGTCTGGTCCAATTGCATCAGCAGCGTGGCTGATGAACTGGACGTCCTACAGCTCTGTTCTCTTCGTTCTGGAAAATCGCGCGGCGGGATGGAACTCGCAGTCTGCTTGCCTGTTGAGATCCCGAGGTTTTCCAACCGGAGTTCGCCATCTTGGCTCATTCGCATCTTCTTGTTCAGCAACTTTTGAAGCAGCTCGAACATCACAAGCGAGAACGCCACAACCGACAGCACCGTCCGGAATGGTTAAGCGTCTTCGTGCATCAAGTTGCGGCGCTCTTCGAGCCGATGTGCGGAGTTGGCCGTGTCGGCTCGCAGTGTGAATTCACAGATCTGGGTTGGGAAGTGCGTCTCTATCTGGGTGCCACGGAAATCGTTGGTGGCAAGTTCGACGGTCACGCACAAATCGTTGGGTTTGAACTCGATTTCAAACGACTCAGTCAACTCTTCACTCAGTTGGAAGAATTTCGCTGGAGCGTAGGCGCGTCTTCTGATGGCGCGAATTCCTCATTCGTGACGATGCGCGGGCTGATTGATCAATATCCCATCAATCTGAAGGCCTATTCCCGCCCCCCAAAAGAAGCAGGTCCGGCGTTTCGACAGCAAGTCGACGGATCCGTTGACGCCGTCGGCATCTGACGAAGTTCGCATCGACGTTCGGAGCGCCTTCGGACGTCGATGCTCGATGACGTCTCGCTCACACTCAACGTGGTCGTATGAGTGGCACAACCACATCGTGCTCACCGTTTCGCGCAGATCGCAGTCTCGTTGGCCCGCTCTCGACGCGGTCATTCTTGGATCAATTCGTGTTGAAAGACCACGAGTGAAGCTCAGCCACCAGTGCCAGTCAAAGGTGGCGGCCATCATGGGAATTGAGGTGGAGCATCATATGCCGAGCTTCGGACTTGACCAGTGCGAAGATGAAATCGACAAGCCGTGTGACACTCGTACTGCTTCGCGCCCCTTTGAATTCGAGGGCTGTTGAAATAGCGGGGGACAGGTCGATTTTCATCGCAAAAAGCCGCTTGCTGCAACTGCCGCGCGCTGTGCCTCGCGTTTTTTGCAGTGAAAATGCGTTAGGCTCATCCCCAAACGGGTTACATTAGTTGGCGTCGTGCCCCCCAGCGACCAAACCGTCAGGTTGAGCCCCGGCTTGGATCACCGTTCGGTGATCGATGATTTCGATGGTGTCAAGCGCGTCGCCGTTGAAAAATTTCGCAATTCACACCCCACCCAAAAAACGAGTTGCAGTCAGTTTCAGACATCGTGTCGTTAGTTTAGCATACGGTGACGTTCACTTGAGTGGTTATCCAAACCAGCTTCCGTGGACGGCGATTCTGTGACAATCTTATTCGGAAAGTTGCCAATGGCCCGGGTCGGCATCCTCGCGTTGATTCAAGAGTCCAATACCTTCTTGCCTGGTGCGACCACTCTGGATCATTTTCGACAGGAATTGTTGCTTATCGGTGAAGATGTTCGGAAGCAATTCGCCGGCGCGCACCACGAATTGAGGGGATTCCTGGATGGATTGCGACGGGCGGGAATTGAGGCGGTGCCACTCTTCGCCGCTCGGGCCATGCCGTTTGGCGCGATTGAGCCCGCTGCGTTTGAAACGCTCCTCGAAACGATGCTGGATCAGGTTCGACGGGCAGGGCATCTCGACGGCCTATTGGTCGCACCTCATGGTGCAACGGTTGCCGCGAACTTTCCAGATGCGGATGGCGAATGGCTGACGCGTCTCAGAGATCTTGTCGGTCCCGAGATGCCGATCATCGGAACACTTGATCCTCACGGCAACCTGTCGCCCGCCATGGTCGCGGCGACCAATGCCCTGGTCTCGTATCGCACGAATCCTCACGTGGATCAAGAGGATCGAGGGTTGGAGGCGGCCGAGATCATGGCCAAAACGTTGCGTGGAGAATGGAAGCCAGTTCAGGCCGCTTCGTATCCGCCGATGGCGATGAACATTGAACGGCAATGCACGTCCGAATCCCCCTGTCGGGAACTGACAGGCTGCTTTGACAAAGTTCGCCGCCGTGACGGTGTCATAGGTGCAAGCCTGATGCTCGGTTTTCCCTATGCGGACGTCGACGAAATGGGTTCGTCGACGCTGGTCATCACAAATGGCAATCGGGAATTCGCTCAACAACTGGCCAACGAACTGGCGGCAGAGATGTGGGCGCTGCGTCAGGGATTGGCGGGAAACTTCCTGTCAGTGGAAGACGCCGTCGCCCAGGCGAGTCATTTGCCCGGGCCTGTCTGTTTGCTTGATATGGGTGACAATGTCGGCGGCGGATCACCTGGCGACGGGACCTGGATCGCACACGAATTGCTTCGGACAGGGATCGGCCCCGCCTTTGTCTGTATTGATGACCCTCAATCGGTGATCGAAGCCGAAAAACTGGGAGTCGGCGGAACCGCCATGATGACAATTGGTGGACGTATGGATGAACTGCATGGAGCGCCGCTGAAGGCCACATTCACGGTTCAGCAATTGTCCGATGGCCGTTACTCGGAAACCGGCGTTCGGCATGGCGGATTTACAGAGTTTGATCAGGGGCGCACCGCAGTCCTTGTGAACAACCAAGGATTGACAATCATGCTGACCTCGAAGCGAACGCCACCGTTCAGCTTGAGGCAACTCACCGCGTTTGGCCTGAAGCCAGAACGATTTCAGATCCTCGTCGCAAAAGGAGTCAACGCCCCACTCGCGGCCTATCATGAGGTCTGCCCAAGCATCCTGCGCGTCAACACACGGGGTGTCACCGTCGCAGATATGACCCAACTTCCCTATCAAAAGCGACGCCGACCCATGTTTCCGTTCGAAGTGACGACAAGCTGGCTGAATTGAGAGCTCATTCCAAAAGGAGTACTTTCATCCAAGCGTACTGCCAGCCGCGCGACGACTGGGTCCCCGTCGCATGAATTCCTCCAATCCTTGCAGCACAGTCACGTTCATCACGGCCATGACGCCAAAATCGTTTCACGCAGAAATCGGATGTATCGATCATGACCTGTTTGCAATCGAAGCGTCCAAGGACCACTCATGTCCAGCAGTGATGAGATCCTTCAACCTCGCAATTCCGATACGCTGCCAATCGCCACGCAGTTCAGTCAGGTGATCCGTGCTGGATTGCCACTTGAGACGGGACTTCACGCGCTCGCCGAACAAACAAAGTCACACCGGACGAGGGTAGCGTTGCTCGAACTGAGCCAGCGACTTGAACGCGGTGAGCCCTTGGAAGAGGCGGTGACGAAGGCCGAATCTGGCCTTAACCGTCAAATGAAAACGCTGATCGTCGCGGGACTGGAATGCGGCCGATTGGATTCCACTCTTCAATACGGAATCGATCAGGCACAACGCACGGCATCGCTCCGAACGCAGATCTGGTTGGGCCTTTCGTATCCGATCTTCTTGTTCTGGTTCTCCACCTTGATTTGTGGATTCATTTTGACGGTGGTGGTGCCACAACTTGGTTCCGTCTTTAACGACTTGGACGTCAATACACCGCTGATGACCTCGGGACTGCTCAGCGTGTCTGGATTCTTCTCGAAATTCACATGGTTGCCCTGGTTTATCTTGATTGCTGGAGGACTTGCAGGACTGGCGGCGATTATATCCGCAGGACTCTTTGGATGGGGTCGGAGATGGGCCACGTCACTTCCGTTAATCGGCCGTAGTTTTCGGCTCGCATCGTTAATGGACTTCTGCCAGATTCTTTCTCTACTGACAGAGTCAGGACTGCCGTTCTCGCGAGCTTTGCACTTCGCTGGCGAAGCCAGTGACGATCCATGGCTGACACGTAAATGCGACCGGATGATCAAGAGTCTCCAAGAAGGAGCAACAGCCGAGGAAGCGGCAATCAAGATTCAATTTCCGAGCACATTGTGCCAAGCCTTTCGCGGGGTCAGTTCGTCATCCGCATTCGTTGATTCAATGCGAGGTCTGGCCGATATTTTCGCTGCCCAGTCGCAGGTGACGCTCACCGTCGCCAATGGAATGATTGCCCAATTGGCGATTTATGTCGTCCTGGGTTGCGCTGGATTCATCGGTGGTATCCTGTTCGCAACGTTGATTCACCTGCTTCGATCAATGACTGGTTGATCCGTGAGGAATCGAGATTCATTTGATGAGCACGATTTTACTAATCAGCCTGCCATACGGACTGCTCGTCTCGGCGATCTTGTTGCGCGCCGTCGTTTCCGTACAACGTGACTCGGTTGCGGCGGAGAAACGCCGGATATTGTTGCTACGCGCCAGCGTCGTATTAATGGCTCTCGCTTTGGTCGGCATGTCGATTTTGGCCGTCAACGGTTACGCCGTGGGAGTGATCGGGCTGATTTTGGGACTCTCTGTATGTGTCTCCATCATCTACGCCGAGATTCGTTTCGCAGGCGTTCAGAATCGAGCACGCGAGGCAGAGTTGTTATGGGTTCTCGCGACCGCGGTGAAATTGGGGCGCCCGCTGGCCGCCGAAGTAGATGCCTATGCGCGTGGAACGACGGGACGCCGTCACCGCCTGCTGACCGCGATGGCCGACCGGCTTCATGATGGTCAATCACTCACCGAACTCGCGGTTCCACAAGGCCTGCTGCCCGATTCGGCGACGATGCAGATCCACTCGGGAGTCCTGGCGAATTCGCTACAGGAATCGCTTTCCACAACGGCCGCTCGTGCGACTCGTGAACTGGCCGAAGATCAAAAATCGAATCTTGGGGGAAGCAGCCTGGCCTACCCGCTGATGTTGATCTCGGTGGCATTCCTCGTCATCGGGTTCATCATGTACTACATCATTCCGAAGTACCTTAGGATCTTCGAAGATTTCAACACGGAGTTACCCGACGTCACTGAGTCGCTCGTTCATGCTTCAAACATCGTCGCTCGTCACTGGGCGATCATGGGGCTTCCCCTTTTTGTCTACATTCCGGCCTCACTTCTAATCCTGGTGGGATTTGCCGAGTACTATAGCTGGCCGATCTTACTCCAGTCGATTCTCGGTCGTTGGTTCATTCGGTGGCACACGCCGGATGTTCTGCGATCGCTGGCGCAAGGCATCGCGCAACGCATCCCCTTGGATCAGGCGCTCGATCCGATCGTTCGATTTGCGGGCCCGCTGAAACTTCGCCGACAGCTTGGACTGGCCCTGGATGATATTCGAGACGGCGATCCCTGTTGGCAAACGCTGCAGTCGCGCGGAATTTTGTCTTCGGCGGAAACTTATGTGCTGGAGTCTGCCGAACGTGCCGGCAATCTACCTTGGGTGCTTCAAACGCTGGCGGACAATCTTGATCGGCGGCGCTTGTTCCGAATTCGAACATGGCTTGAGTTCCTGCAACCGATCGCACTGGTCATTGTTGGATTGGCCATCGGGTGTCTCATCGTCGCCTTGTTCCTACCAGTGTTGAAGCTTTTGAACGACTGTGCATGACAACCGTCAGCCCACGGATGAGATGAAAGCCACCTGAAAGCATGCTGACTATGATCCGAATTTCGCCGCCGCCTGCCGCCATCGACAGAGACGATCGGTTCACTCACTCGATATCGCATCCTCGCGGATTCACTCTGATCGAATTGATCGGCGCATGCGTTTTGCTGGCAATCCTGCTTTCAACCGCCGTTCCGATGTTTGCCATCGTCGCGCGCGAAAGGCGGACGACTGAGCAGCGGCAGTTCGCATTGCAGCATGCCGTCAATCTTTTGGAGCAGACCCGACAACTTGGTTGGTCAGAACTCGACCCCGGAGAATTGTCCGTCCCCGACGTTGACGCACATTTGAAAGCGATCTTGCCTGGCGTCGAACAGTCATTGATCGTCCAGGCAATTGAGGACGAGAGCGAGTCACGTCAGATCGTGGCGACCGTGCGCTGGAAGGATCGAGGCGACCAATTTGTCACACCGATTCGAATGTCGTACTGGGTCTCTCATTCAAAGGAGACTCCACGATGACGATGATCACTCGTCACCATTCACGAAACCAAATTGGGGCCCGACGCCGTCGAAGGGCACGATCTAAGGACGATTGCCAGATCCATTTTCGATGGGGGCTGACCATGCTCGAAATGATCGTTGCGTCGTCAATGCTGTCCGTCGTCATAATGCTTACGGGAATCACGTTCCATCTGTTAATGCGATCTGAAAGGATGGCATCAGAATCTTTTGTCATGGAACGAGTTATCTCAAAAATCGCAACCGATTTTCGCAATGATGTCCATCGCGCGAAATCAGGCACAATGCCGATTTCGGGTGAGCGTCTCCATCGAGAGCTCGACCTGGATCTGGGAGAGGGAACACATATCCGATATCAGGCCGATCAACATCGTCTGACAAGAGAGCTTGTCAAAGGCGACACGGTCATGGCGCGTGAGGACTTTCGCCTCCCAGACTGTCAACCGCATCTATCGCCAGAATTCCCGGCCAACCCCAATCTAAGAACCCTGAGCATCGAGCGCCCCAGCAGTACGATCACTCGGGATTCCCGAGCACCGCGGCCATTGCGACCGCTCGTCATCGATGCCTACCTCAATCGCTGGCCAGTACCGCAGGCGAATCTCGAATCCGACGGCGAGCGCAATGCACCGGTCCAAGATGAAAAGGTGCCCCAATGAATCGACACCAACTCTGCATTCGCACATCCAACGAGTCACGCCGAGGTGCGGCGATCGTGTTTTCACTCATGGCTCTGCTTGTGGCCTCGATCTTGATCGCGGCTCTAGTGCGCATGACGGGGCTCGCGCATCGAGAGTCGATGAACGAGGAAATTCGGATGCAGGCGAATCTGATCGCCGATTCCGCTTGTGACCGCGCTCTCGCGAAACGGCAGAACCACCCCGATTTTCAGGGCGAAGTTTGGAACATCCCATCGAGCCAGTTGGTCAGCGGCCGTGAGGCAACGGTGCGAATGGACATCACATCTGTTCCTGACGAACCTTCGAAGAAATCACTTCGCATGATGGTGGAATACCCGATCAATCATCCCAACCTCGTTCGCATTCAGCGTCAGATACCAATCTTTTGATCAACCTCGCAGTGTGCTGTGTCTCAAGCAGAAAAATCCACACCTTGGAATCACGGTCATGTTGACATCGACCAGAAGTTCTCGCGATCAAAGTCACTCCCGATCAGGCTTTAGCCTGATCGAATTGATGGCCGTGATCACAATCGTCTCGGTGCTCTTCGCGCTGCTCCTTCCCGCAATCCAACAGTCTCGCGAAGCCGCCAGGAGAACTCAGTGCAAGAATAATCTAATGCAACTTGGCATTGCACTACAAAACTACGCGATGGCGTTTGAAGTCCTTCCTCCCGGAACTCAGAACATTTCGGGGCCGATCCAATCGACAGAGGGCGGTGGATACCATATGGGATGGTTGACTCAGATTCTGCCCTATATCGACCAGCAGAATGCGTTCAATCAGATCGATTTCAAACTTTCAGTGTACGACAAAGGTAATCTGTCGACTCGCTTACGGCCCATCGCGGCATTTGTCTGTCCTTCAAGTTTCATCAGTCGAGGGGCACTGGGATATCCAACGACCAACTATTGTGGCATTCACAATGACTTCGAAACGTTGATCGATGTCAATCAAAACGGGTTACTCTTCCTCAACAGCTCGATTTCGTACGAACAGATCGTCGATGGTAGTTCGTATACCGCCATGCTCGTCGAAGTCGTTCCCAATGCCACAACGGATTTGGGATGGATGTCGGGCACGCGATCCACTCTGAGGACGCTGACGCTGGCTGTCATCAAGACATCGAAGAGCCCCAATGGAAATCCCGCAGGTGGAAACAACCACGTCGTTGAATACGAGAAACATCCGCGCCCGCAACTACAGGGCCAAGGCGACCCTACGATGACAGGCAGCACCACGAGCAATTCTGCAGGTGGCCCCGGAAGTTACCACACCGGCGGACTCCAAATGCTCATGGGCGATGGTGCCGTTCGCTTTATCAGCGATAACATTGACGCCCAAACCCTGCGCTGCCTGGGACACCGCGCCGACGGTGAACTTTTGAAGTCATCCATATTTTAGCAGCCTGTTGAAGTAAGGGGGACAGGAATCTTGGCAGCCACGATGTCATGGCGTTTTTTAATCTGGCCGGAGACAGTCCCCGTTACTTCCACATGCTGTTAGTTGGGTTTTCCATCTGGCCGATCGAATTCGGACAGTCTGCTTTTGAACAGGACGTCTCCAACATGCTTCAAGCGTTCAATACGTTCCGCACACGGCCACCCCAACGCTCGCGCGGGTTCACGATCATCGAAATGCTCGTCACGATTGCAATCATCGCCGTATTGATGTCCATGCTAGTGCCAGCGGTGCAGCAAGCACGTGAAGCGGCACGGCGGACCCAATGCAAAAGCAATTTGATGCAAATCGGATTAGCACTCAACAACTACCTGATGGCGAACACAACTTTGCCGGCAGGATCACAAAATGAATCGGGGCCAATTCGATCAACCGAGTCAGGTGGCTATCACATGAGCTGGCTGACTCAAATTCTGCCTTACGTCGATCAGCAGAATGCGTTTCGTAAGATCGACTTCACACGCGGTGTCTATGACACCGCTAATTCATCGGTCCGCTCACATCGCGTGAATCTGCTCATCTGTCCTTCCGACCCGTTAAGGTTCAGCAGTCCCGCTCCCGCGACATCCTATTGCGGCGTCCATCACGATGTCGAAGCACCGATCGATGTAAACCAGAACGGCGTATTGTTCCTCAATAGCGCTGTCCGCTATGAAGATATTCCCGATGGCAGTTCCAATACGATGATGGTGGTGGAATCTCAAATTGATCAACGAAGCCAACTCGGATGGATGTCTGGTACACGCTCGTCACTCCGAAACGCCGTCGTCGTTCGGCCAGAGTCCGCACCGGCTGACGGAACACCTGCGAAAACAGAATTTGCCATGCACGCGGAATTCACAGGTCCCTCACTGGACGCGGCAGCAAATCCCACTGCACTTGATGATCCGCTGTATGTCGGTGGCTACCACAGTCCACATTGGACAGGCATTCACATCCTGCTGGGCGATGGTTCGGTGCGATTCCTCAGTCAGGCCATCAACGCCAAGACGTTCCGTAACCTGGCCCATCGCTCGGATGGCGAACTGATCGCCGATTTCTGAGTTGTTCGACAAAGGCCTCGCCGAGGAATCCCAACACTCTGCCAATGCAGACTTGCTTGCGCCGATACCAGGAAGCCTGTTCATCGCGCGGCGAGTTCGCTACACCAGAACGAATGAACGGGTCCCTGAACTGCACTTGAATTCCTGCCGGACGATGCGAGGACAATCCACGATGGAAGGCGATCCCAAATACCAAACCGGCGACCCGGCTGCCCCTTCTTCGGTTCCCCCCGGAATCATCATCAGCTCGGACACCTTTCGCGAGAATCGAATTCCACCGGGACAGACTCGTACGCGCAAATGGCCCGTCCTGCAATGGGGACCGATTCCGGACATTCCTGTCGACCAGTGGCGATTCGAAGTAGGCGGACTGGTTGAACGTCCATTCTCGCTGAACTGGACAGAATACCTGGCCTTACCCCGGGCAAAAGTATTCTCTGACTTTCACTGCGTGACGCGCTGGTCCCGGCTTGGCAACATCTGGGAGGGCGTTTCCATCCAAACGCTGATGGAACGCGCGGGTGTCAAACCCGAGGCTCGATTCGTCATCGCTCTGGGATATGACGACGGCTGGACGACCAATATGCCGTTGGCGGACATTGCACAGCCCGATGTGCTGCTCGCGGACACGCACGACGGCCAGCCAATCAACTTTGAACACGGGGGGCCCGTTCGGCTGGTGGTTCCACGACTCTACGCGTGGAAGAGCGCGAAATGGTGCCGTTCGCTAACTTTCCTCGATCACGACCAGCCTGGACTGTGGGAACAACAGGGCTATCACAATCACGGTGATCCCTGGGTCGAAGAGCGTTTCGGCTCCGAAACGCTTCCATCAGGCTGGACCGAAGAATCAGATTTTTAGCGGCCGCTATTTGCGATCTTGGTTGACAGGGGTCCGATCGCTCCAGCGTCGCGACCGATGAATTTCATCAATCGAGGTAGATAAACTCGTTCAAATTGAGTGTCATCAGACAGAATTGATCGAGTGCTTTCTCGGCCGTCAAATTGTGTTTTGATTTCAAGGACTCGATCAGTTTCAGCCCCTCTTCAATGATGGATGGATCGGGTTCACGGCCAAGCGTCAACCGATAGGCAATCGCGACCTGCTTTTGCACATCGTCACCCGCTTCCGTCCTGAGCCGTCGAGCGAACTCTGCGGCTTCCTGATTGAGGAACGCGCCATTCAGCATTCCCAAAGCTTGAGTCGGTTGAGTGGTTGTGAATCGAGCGGCGCAACTGCTGTCGGTGTCGGCGAAATCAAAGTCCGACAAGATCGGTAGCAACAACGAACGTTTGACCTGCACGTAAATACTTCGCCGAGCTTGCTCTTCCGGCGATGACGTTTCCCACCCTTTGCCCGGCTCCGATTGGCCGGCCTTGACCTCGTCACTAATCGCGGGAAACACGCCCGGACCATACATCTTCGGATTCAAGCGACCATCGACAGCGAGAATCGAATCACGAATCTCTTCGGCACTCAACCTCCGCATGTCATGTCGCCAGAAGAGATTGTTCAAGGGATCGACGACGCGGGGATCAGTGACCGCCATGCCGTTCTTCGAAAACGCGGCGACAGGCATCGAAGCTTGTGACGACATGCGATAGGCGTTCGACATCACAATCAGCTTGTGAATTCGCTTCATGGACCATGGAACGTTTCCAATTGCAGTGTTGTTGCTGGCGATAGCGCCGCCTGATTTTGCCGAAACCGGCACGGCATGTCCGCCCGTGCTGAGTTGCAGCGCCAGCCAATCGAGAAGTTCAGGATGAGTGGGTCGATCACCGAGCAGACCGAAGTTGTTGGGTGAACGCACGATTCCTCGCCCGAACAGGTGTTGCCAGATTCGATTGACCATGACGCGAGCGGTCAATCGGTTGTCCGACGATGCGATCCAGTTCGCGAGAGCGAGTCGACGGCCTGACGAGGTAGCCGCGGGGCCCGGTTCCGGAATGATTGCGGTGCCTCCTCCCAGCGATGTAATAAACGCGGGGACGACCTTTTCACCGGGTGACTGAGGATTGCCCCGTTTGAGCAGCATGGTCTCAGGAGGATTGGGCCCCACCTCGGTTACGCACAGCGCGTATGCAGCCTCAACCCGGTGGCGTTTGGCTTCACCCAATTCTTTCGTCAATTTCGCGTATTGGTCGTGGCGCTCGCCGCCGAGAATTGTCGGCCCCTGCGCGGCCATCAGAGCCGCGAAGTCCGGCCGATTCTTGACTGAGGTCAATTGTCCATTTTCCGCCCCGGCTGAAAGAGATCGCGATTCCACTCCCGGTCCCGACCACTTTACAACGAGCGCCTTCGCCCCCGTCGGCCCCTGAAAGTAGTCCAGACGGATCGGAACTCGACCTTGCTTCAAGCGAATCTTGCCCGTGCGAGGACTACCCAATCCGTGGATTCCGTCGTAGACAACGGCAGATTGGCCATCCACGATCAGACGCGAACCATCGTCGGAATCAAGACTGAATGTGTACTCACCGTCTTGAGGAACCTTCAGCACTCCCGTGAAGACAAAGCCAAATGCGAACTCGCGCGTGGCAGGGGTGATATCGAAAAAGCCTTTCTCCAGTCGAGCAACCGTCTCGGGTTTGATGCTGTCAAAATCAGGTAGTGACTGCCAGGTATCGCGGTAGAAGCGATATTCGAGATCATCCAGATCCGGCTGATCGGCCAATGTCTGTCGTTCGCGCAGTTTCTCGCGAAACTCGTTCTCGATCGTCGAGATCGATGCCTGCAACTGATTCAGGCGATCCTGATGCTTCTTCACCGCCGCGTCATACGTTTGACGCGCGGCGTCATTCTCGAAGATCGGACGCTCGGTATTGGGGCTGGGATTCCCATTGGGTGTGATCCCCTGAAAGAACGCAAGCATGCTGTAGTAGTCTTGCTGCGGGATTGGATCGATCTTATGGTCGTGGCACCGGGCACAATTGACCGTCAGCCCGAGAAACCCTTGAGAAGTCGTCGTAATGATATCATCGAGCACGTCAAAGACGGCAAGAAGCTTGTCGGCAGGTTCGTCGTCCCACATCCCGAGCCGATAAAACCCTGTCGCAATCACGCCGTCGCTGCCGGTTTCCGGTAATTCGTCCCCAGCAAGTTGTTCGCGAATGAACTGGTCATACGGCTTATCAAGATTGAATGATCGAATGACATAATCACGATAGCGCCAGGCATTCGGTTTCGGCCCGTCACGCTCAAAGCTATTGGTGTCGGCATAGCGGACAACATCAAGCCAATGGCGAGCCCAGTGTTCCCCGAAATGGTGGGATCCCAGCAGTCGATCGACAACGCTTTCGTAGGCGCGGGGCGAGGAATCGGCGAGAAACGCCTGAACCTCGGCCGCCGTCGGCGGAAGACCAATCAGATCATACGTAACGCGACGAAGAAGGGCCTCTTTCCCCAGAGGCGCCGCGGGAGAGAGCCCGTTTTGTTCCAGTTGGCTCAAAATGAACGAATCAATCGGGTTTGCGATCCACGTTTCATTTTTGACTTTGGGTGGAAGATGATCCTGCAGGGGTTCGAAGGCCCAGTGGTCTTTCCAAACGGCCCCCTGATCAATCCATTTTTTTAGCAGTTCAATCTGGATCGGAGTCAGTGGCGCGCCCTCGGGGGGCATCCGCTCACCTTCCTCTCCCGACGAAATGCGATGAATCAGTTCACTTTGGGCCGATTCATTCGGCACGATCGCTTGTTTGCCGGAATCGACTTTCGCCGTCGCCGTCGCGCGGCGATTCAACCGCAATCCGCCCTCCGCCTTGTCGGGACCATGACACGCAAAACATCGCTTGGCGAAAATCGGTTGAATCTGACGGCCAAAATCAATCGACTCCTGAGCATTGGCAAGTTCTGTTAGCGTCAAACCCGCCAGCAGTACAGCTCCTAAGATCGCTGTTCGCCCACGCAAAACGAGATTCATAGTGTCGGTCTCATGAGTTGTCAGAATCGGCCCAAGCGCTCATGAGATTGTACGATTCGCGGCCTCGAAGATGTAGAGGAAGAGTCGTACACCGGAATTCGAGGGAACGTACGACACGTCGGCCGAGTGCGAGCATCTCCCGCTTGTCGCGGAGGGCACCCAGTGTAAATGTTACAGACACTAGGTAACGCAGGTGATCGAGGAAAGACAAGCGTGATCGACCATCAACCAAATTGGTCGATTACAAACCACACCTAGACAAATAGTCTTCCCAGAGCGAAGGACGCTTCGTTGACGTGTTGAAGCATGAATCGCTCCACGGCCTCGTGACTACATCACGAAGCCGGTCAGATTCGGAAATCCTCAAGCCGTAAAAATCTGAAGGCGTCTCAAGTAAAACCTGAGACGCCTTCAGCACCTTTTCGACAAGTGCGGGCCAACGCCTGCCGACGGTATAAGTTCCTATAGGCAGATGGCGTTCCGTTCGCCAACAAATTTTGAATTCGAAGAAACCCCTTTGTACCCAAGGAATCTGTGCAAGACGCTTGCGCTTCTCCACACACAGAAAAGAACCATTTTAATACATTCGATTCATTTTGCTGTACAATTTGCGATTTCAGGGCGCCGATCCCCCCCCCCCCCCCCCCCCCCCCCCCCCCCC